>DAINDC010000545.1:0-3206 GCA_036732085.1 Fibrobacterota bacterium
GGGTTTCCTTCTCTTCCTTTTTCTCGCCGCCGGGCAGCAGCTCATCCAGGTTCAGGAAGGACGATTGGACCGCCAGCTTGGCCTTGGTGGTTTGGCCGGCGGCGGCCTTGGGCATCACCATGGCCAGGTAGTTGGTCACCGTGCCATTGACGGACAGATCGGATTCGCCGATATGGACCATGAGATTCTCGCCCACCTTGTCATTGTCGATCTTGACCTGGCCGTTCAGCTTGACGGGTTTGGGCAAGGGCTTGCCGGAAAGCATCACGTTCTTGAGATCCACCTGGCCCTGGGCTTGCAGGTTCTGGGGCGCCTTGGGGTCGAGCAGGCCCGAAGCCTTGACCACGGCCTGGATGATGCCTTCGCCTTTCATCTCCTTGTCCGCCAAGGCCAGCTTCTGGGCCAGAGGGATGAGTTTGCCCAGATCCAGCAAGGCATTGAGGTTGAATTCCTTCAGCCTGGGGATGGGATTGTGGAGCGAGGTGACCTCGGCATCCATGGAGACTGGATTGCCGCCCAAGGTGAAGGCGAATTGGCTGAGGCGCAGGCTGTCTCCCGCCATATCCATGGCCAGGTTCATATTCTCGATGCCAGCGGGCAGATCCTTATGCCCCACTCCGCCATCCCGGATGGTGAAATGGGCCGTGACATCCGGCACCTTCCCAGTGTCCAAGGCGCCCTTGATATGGGCGTCGAAGGCGGCCACGCCCTTGACGGTCAGCTTGGCGATGTCCGGGGAGAGGCTGGTGGGCACTTCCTTGAGCACCGAGGCGAGCTTGATATCCGGCGCCGACACGGTGAAATCCAGGACCGGAGGCTTGGTCATGAAATGGGTGGCTTCGCCCTTGACCACGGCGCGGATGTCCTGGAAGCCCAGCTCCAGGCCGCGGATTTGGACGCGTTCGGCGGGGAGATTGAGATGGATGTCATGCCGGATGGTAACCCGGATGTTTCCCTTGCGCAGGCCGGAGGCCGAATCGGAAACCGTGATTTCACTGATTTCCAATTTGCCCTTGGTGGTCACGTTCTCCAGTTTCTGGTCGAGATCCAAGGAGACCGTCTGGTTGATCCGGTCGAGAGTGAGCTCCCGCCCGCTCTTGAGATCGCGGTAACGCACCTTGCCATTATCGATGACGAAGGACTTGAGCGCCACGGCCGCCGGGCTTTCCAGGGTCTTGCTGGTGTCCTTGGGCGGAGCCGTGGTGTCCGTCTTGCCGATGCCTTCCAGGTTGTTGTGCCCGTCCTTGGAGACTTCGTAAAGGATTTCCGGTTCCACGAGCTTGATCTCGTTCACGACCGGGGAGAATTTCAACAGGGACAGGAAATTGATCGACAGGGCGAGCTCTCGCAGCTTGATGCATGGATCGGATGAGAACCCCTTGGCATTCGCAACCTTGATCTCCGTCACGGAAAGCTTGAGATTCGGGAAAACGCGGATGGAGACATCCTGCACGCTCACGTCCCTATTCAGGGCCTCGGAGCCGTGCTTATGGACCAGTTCCTTGATCTTGGCCGGAGGGAAGGCGATCTTGATCGCGAAATAGGCGCCCAGGCCGAGGACCAGGAGGAGGACGATGCCCGCGAGGATGATGCGTTTCAAAACCTTCATTTCGGGGGCTCCTTCGAGTGTGACCGGTTAAAAGTAGTTTTTTCGGGCGATTCAGGGAGTTTTCCTTGAAGAGCGCGCTCAACACAATCATCATCGCAGGAATAAATAAAGCACCCTGCCGGAGGCGGAAAAAAAAGGCCCCGCACTTTCGTACGGGGCTTACTGAATGGGCAGATTTCCTAGAATGAATTAGGGAGTCAGTTTATAGTTGAAGAGGATGTAATCCTTATTGTCATCCGAGGTTTCGACTACGCCAGTAATCTTTATTACGGCGTAGGTGTTACCTGAGCGCAGCTTGGCCAGAATGATGTCATTCACGGCCAAAACCTTGGTGATGGCGGCAGCGGTCCCGGCCTTGTATCCCTTAATCACGGTGCTGTCGGATGCATTCGCATAGTCGAATCCGGCTGCTGCGGTCACGAACATGGTCGTATTGAGAGAAGTCCAAGTCTTAGGGAAGGTGACTGAAGTCGAACCCAGGCTTGACATGTCGACAGCGTCCTTGGAAGCGTCGGTGGTGGCCTTTGCAACCGTTACGCCCGTGACCATGTCAAACGCGCCATGGTTGGGACCCATGATGTTCCAAACGGTGTCGTTCATTTTTTCATTGGTCAGCTTCACACTGTGATCCACCACTACGGTGGCCGTATCCGCCGCTTTCGTGTCATTGGTCAAGCAGCCGGTCAAGGTGGTGGTGCTAACGAACAGCATGCCACCGACAAACAATCCACCGGCGAGAATTTTCTTCAAATTACCACGAACCATCATGCAATACTCCTTAAGGTTTTGGCTGTTATCAAATCAGCCGACTTAGTATGGAAAATTAAAAATAAAAAGACAATAACAAAGGCAAATCTGGGGGCAATGCCAAGAATAATGAGGGCCGGCTTGGTTCTTGGTTCGGGATGCGATTAATCGCAAAAAAAATAGCCTGACAAATAGTCACTTTTGGTGCGATTCATCCGCCTTGGAGCTTGCGAATCCGATCACGCAAGTGCGCGGCCTTCTCGAATTCCAGGTTTCCGGCAGCCTCGTTCATCTGCTTCCGCAGCGCCTCCACATCGGGAATGGACCCCTCCGCACCGCTTCCGCCCAGGCCCGCCGCATAGACGGCATCATCCTCGGCCACGAGCAGCGCTTTGAGATCCAGGGAATAATCGACTTCGGGCACGAGTTGCAGGTGCTGATGGATTTCCCTTTGCACGCTTCTCGGGACCATGCCCGTGAGCCGATTGCTTTCCTCCTGCTTGGCCCGGCGCTTGTTCGTTTCACTGATGGCGTACCGCATGCTATCGGTCATCTTGTCGGCATAGAGGATCACGCGGCCATGGAGATGGCGGGCGGCCCGGCCGATGGTCTGGATCAAGGAACGATTGCTGCGCAGGAAGCCTTCCTTATCGGCGTCCAGGATGACCACCAAGGAGACCTCCGGCAAATCCAGGCCTTCACGCAAGAGGTTGATTCCCACCAGGATGTCGATGGTTCCCTCGCGCAGTTGTTTGACGATTTCGCTGCGGGCCAAGGTATCCGTATCGGAGTGCATATAGCTCACCTTGAGGCCGGCATTCACCAGGTAATCGGTGAGATCCTCGGCGCT
>DAINDC010000546.1:0-3183 GCA_036732085.1 Fibrobacterota bacterium
TCATCAGAATGAAGGAGACAGCAATGTCCACCAAAGGAATCGAAATCACGGAAGTAAACGTTCACCCCCTGCGTAACAAGCAAGAGGATAATCCCCTGGAAGCTTTCGTGCGTGTAGTCCTGAACGGCCAGTTCGTGATTAATAGCATAAGGGTGGTCAAAGGGAAATTCGGGCTTTTCATCTCGTTCCCGCGTGAGTACAGCAAGAAGGAAGGCAAGGGTTACAACTTCTGCTTTCCCATCAGCAAGGCACTCCATGAGTACATGACCGAACGCATCCTGAACGAGTACCGGTTGGCGGTGGCCGCCTAACCGCGGTCATCGGCAGACTACCGAATTACATGCCCCCCGCCCGGGCAACCGGGCGGGGATTCCAATGAAAGAGAGCATAGAAATGGAAATCACATCGATTCAAATCATTCCAAGCACGGAACCCGAAGCGCGGGTCAAGGCCACGGCCGAAGTCATCCTGAACGGGAGCCTGTCGTTGCGCGGCATTAAAATCCTGCGCGGTCGTTATGGGCTGTTCCTGGCTTTTCCCGGCTTGGCCGCGGGAACGCATTATCGGGCCTTCGAAACCCTTTCCATGCGTTTCCGGATGGAGCTGCAGGTCAAGGTCCTGAAGGCCTATCATAAGGTGATGAACAGTCCTATGCCCTTGTTCGGATGAGTAGGATTAGGAGAATGAAGAAGTTAAACACGGCCACCGAGCTGGAAGGCCACCCATGCTTTCGGTAATCACCTCTTGCGCCTTGTCGGGCATCGACGCCTACCCGGTCACGGTCGAAGTGGATATCGCGCCTGGGCTGCCCGGCTTTTCCATGGTGGGACTCCCGGACTCGGCGGTCAAAGAGGCTAGGGAACGAGTGTTCGCCGCCCTGAAGAACTCCGGATTCACCGTGCCCAGCAAACGGATTACCGTCAACCTTGCGCCTGGCGGAATCCGGAAAGAGGGAACGGCCTTTGATCTCCCTCTGGCTCTGGGAATTCTTTTGGCATCCGGCCAGGTGGAAGCCGCATCTCCGGAAGGCCTCTTGTTCCTGGGGGAGTTGTCTTTGGATGGCGCCCTCCGGCCCGTTCGCGGGGTTCTATCCGCCGCCATTTTTGCGAAAAGCCAGGGTATGGCCGGTCTGGTGATTCCCAAGGAGAACCGGGCCGAAGCGGATCAGGTTGAAGGCTTCGGCGTATTCGCGTCGGGAAATTTATTGGAGACGCTGGAATTCATGCGTTGTCCGATCTTTCCGAAACGACCGCGACCGCGTTCCATTTCAAAGGAGCCAATCTCCCGGGAAGTCCTCGACTTTGTGGATGTCCGGGGGCAGGCCGTGGCCAAGCGCGCGCTGGAGGTCGCGGCGGCGGGAGCGCATAACTTCCTGCTGGTGGGAAGTCCGGGGTGCGGCAAGACCCTGTTGGCCCGAAGGCTACCCAGCATCCTTCCCGCTCTAAGCGAGGAGGAAGCGCTCGAGACCACCAGGATTTATAGTGTCGCGGGCCTGTTGAAGGCGGGGCAGGGGGCCATGCGGGAGAGGCCATTTCGATCGCCCCATCATTCCATCAGCCAACAGGCCCTAATCGGTGGAAGCGGCTGGTCGCGACCCGGCGAAGTCAGCCTGGCCCATAACGGTGTGCTCTTCCTGGACGAGCTTCCGGAATATCACAAGGATGCGATTGAAGGGTTGCGGCAGCCGTTGGAAGAGGGCTTGGTGACGATCTCGCGGACCAGTCAATCCCTGACTTATCCGTGCCGATCCATGCTGGGGGCCGCAATGAACCCTTGCCCATGCGGCTTCCAGTTGGATCGGAAAAGGCGATGCCTCTGCCGCATGGAGGAGATTGTCCGTTACCGTGCGCGCTTATCCGGTCCCATGCTCGATCGCATCGACATCCATTTGGAACTTCCGGTCCTGAGCATCAATGAGCTCGAAGGTTCCATCCCCGGTGAATCTTCGGCAATGATTCGCAGCAGGGTGGATCTGGCCCGGACCATCCAGAGAAATCGTTTTCGGAAAACCTCGATTCCAGGAATGACGGGAATTTTTTGCAATGGCCATATGTCGGGAATACAGGCGAGGGAGTTTTGCGTATTGGAGCCTAAGGCCAGGAACCTGTTAAGGGATGCCGTAGAGACCTTGGGATTCTCCGCACGCGCTTATGATCGCATCCTGAAGGTTGCCAGGACCATCGCTGATCTGGAAGCGAGTGACGGAATACGCGACGTGCATGTGGCTGAGGCCATCCATTATCGTTGTCTGGATCGCGAAATGCAGCAATTCCAATGAATTCACTGCATGCCCGACAGGCCAAAGAGGGAGGTCAGCTCGCGGGCCACGCCTTCCTCGGCATGAGTGAATGTGGATACGCGTGAGAAGGCGGCCCGGAGACCTGGAGTGGCATTTCCCATAGCCACCCCATAACCCGCAAGGTTTAACATCTCCAAATCGTTTTCCGCATCTCCGAAGGCTGCCAAGGTCATCTGATCCAAGCTCCGAGCCGCCAACCAGGAAACCAAGGCCGAGCCCTTGCTGACGCCATGCGCTACGAATTCCAGATACTCGGGATTGGATTTCAGGAGGGAGCAATGCCGGGAAAGCAGCGGCGTCCATGCTTCGAAAAGATTGTCGCGGTGGGCCGGGGTTGCCACGGCCAGAAGCTTGGCGATATTGGCCTGCGGCAAGGTATCCAGGCAATGATGCATGCCCGCATATTCAGCCCCGGTCTGGCTTTGGTAAATCAGCGTGGGGGCGAACTCTCCGTCGGGGTGATATCCATGGAGTTTTCCATCCGCATAGACGTTGAGAAAAATGCCCTCGTCACGGCAAAGTTTGTAAACGGCATCGCGGGTTTGCGGGGAAATCCACCGGTTGGCTAGGGATCTCCAACTCGAATTCTGTCCTTGAAGCGTTTCCGCACCGTTATAGGCAATTATTCCGAGCGGGATGCCGAGCTCTTCCGCATAGGGGAGGATGCGCGAAGTCATTCTTCCGGAAGCCAGGACGATTTGGACGCCCCGCCCCGACAACTCGCGGAGAATGCGGAGCGTTAAGGGGGTAATGGTCGCATCGGGATCCAGCAAGGTCCCATCCAAATCCAAAGCCAAGGCGCGATAGGGAAGCGGGGAATGGGACATTTTAATTAGGGCTTGCTGAATAGTATTTTCGCTCAATATTGACAGCGGTTTTGTTGT
>DAINDC010000547.1:0-3178 GCA_036732085.1 Fibrobacterota bacterium
GGGTTGTTCACCTTGGTGTATTCGGTGGCGATATACTGGTAGCCCAGCCCGCCCCATGCGGACAGGTCGAAGGGCCCTTTCGCGAGCAGGATCCGTTTGGCGTAGGCGCCCCCGGTTCCAGAACGGCGCACCGTCCTGCTTCCGGGCCAAGAGTCGGTGCTCTCGAGGTCCGTAATGAAGCGTGCGCCCAAGGCCCACTGCCACCGGAGCGCGGCCTCCGCTTCGAAAGCCGAAATCCGGGCGTCGAAATCGCTTCGGCCGCTGCCTGTCCATGCCCCGGGCTCGTGGCCGGTAAAGAGCGAGCTCTGACCCAAGCCGAGCGCCACGCTCCAGGCGGGCGCCGCCTCCGCGCCGGAGAACAGGAGCAGCGTCAACAGATCCATGAGAATCCGATTCACTTCTTCCTCCATCCCGATGAGAACAGAAAATCCGGATGCATGGCGACAGAATCGGGAGTATTCAGGTTGCCACGGTTAGATGCTTCAAGTCCTGAAATTAGCTCACGAATCGGCGCGGAAGGGGGAAATAAGAAAAAGGAAAGGGTAGCGGATCAGGGATTTGAACCCCGGACAATTTCCCAGGCCGTCCAATCACTCGCCCCCACCTCCCCGTTCCACTCCAGGATTACTTTCTCGGACCCTGGTCGGCAAGACGCAACCTTCGGAGGGGCGGTCGATAAGCGCATGGCTGCCAAGAGAGTCCGGATTAATATTTCCGTCTTCAACAGGGCGATCAGCCGGAGCTTCCCTCCGCATTCCGGGCAGGCCATCTCGCTGCCGAAGGTCCGCTGGAGCAACTTATAGCAGGGAGTATAGCGGCTGCGCGAACACCATTTTGGCCTTGCCCTTTATCCTTTCTGCCGTGGTCCTGGTCAGAATTACAATCTGGGCGGCCACGCGTTGCCCACTGCAAAAATCCAATTGGGCTCTTTGCCTAACCCTACTGCTGGGCCTGCTGATTTATCCGGGTTTACTTTGGTCCAGGCCCGGTGAAGCTCCACACGGGGATGAAAAAAATCGCAGCGTTACTTGGACGCGCCTTCGGGAAAGGTCGATGCGATGAATTTGCGTTGCGCCGGTTCCAGCGAGGGCAGGGTTTTATTCACATAGGCTTTAGCCAGGGGCCCGGGCATATCCAAGGCCAATAAGACCCATTCCAGTCTTTCATTCGCGTCCGGTTGCGCCGGCGCATATTTTCCGATCTGGTTCCAATCCCCCGCCACCGCGGAGTCCAGGAGCCGGCGGACCAATTGCCGATTATAAAGATTGGCATCTTGAAGTAGCGGCAGGAGCTTGGGCCATTCCCCGATCCGACCATGCCGGCTCAGCGCCCAAAGGTTTTCCTCCCGTTCCAGGTTGGCCGTCGCTAGGATCCGATCCAGCAGCCAGGGGACATCCGCGTCCTTGGGATACATGCCCAGGCTGCGCACAGCGGACTTGCGGACCTCTTCGCTGTCGGCGCGGAGATAATGCCTGGCCACGGGCAGAAAGGCGCTGTCTCCCAATTCGGATCCGATATGGAGCAATTCCGTCTTGACGCTGTCGGCGGCGCCGGGCAAGGCGGCGGCCAGCCTGATCACGGGAGCGCTATGGCGACCGGAATCGGAGAGGGCGGCTAAGAGGTGTTCCACATAATGCCGTTGGCGCGGCGTCTGGCAGATGAGCCGGTGCGCGATCAGGTAGTCCGGGGTGGAAGAATCGGCGACCAGGATTTTTTCGCTGGAGTCCCGTTGGGCCTTGAAGCGCGGCTCTCCCGTCGCGGCGATGATGAAAAGGCTGTCCTGCCTGGTCAGTACGGGATCATGCCAGACGAAGGCCGGGGAGGATTTCACGGGCGCCGGGGCGGCCTTGGTCAAGGCGGCGGGCGCGGCCGCAGGCAAGGATGCAGACATGAGGATTGCCGGCCAGATCGCGAAGAGGCATGCGCAGACCTGGGAAAAATAAACTGCGCGGAGCGTGGTAATGTAACGCATACGTAACCGTATCCAGTAGGTTACGGTGAAGCTATTTTTTATCGAGGCCAAAGCCGTTCCCCTTGGTCTTGCCGTTGAAGACCCGCCAGGCGGCCCCATCCCCATGCGGCCGCCGGTAGCGATCCGTTCCTGCACCGTCCAAGAAGAATCCGAAACTGCCGCGGTCTCGGCGCATGTCCGCATGGCCCAGAGCCATATCGGGATTGATGGATTCGTAAACGTCATTGCCGGCCGCGTCCTGGAGGATGCCCAGACCGTTGGCGCTGCCCGCGCCCTGGCTCATATCCGTAGCGAGGTAGGTGTCGTCGCCGGAGCGATCGAATAGGTAACCGAATCCGAAATCATGGCCGCAGCCCTGGCTGACCCCTTTGGAGGCATAGTGATCGTTCCCGCCAAAATCCAGCAAGGCGCCTACGGCGATATGCACGCCCGCCCCTTGCGCATACTGGTGCGCGTCGTAGCGATCGTCGCCGCCCTCGTCGATGAGCAGCCCTAGCGAATACCAATAAGCCGATCCCTGCCCGAAGATATCGGCCACGTAGAGGTCATTTCCGGAACCGTCCCGCAGCAGGCCGATGCCGCCGGCGAAGTCCGGCGAGAATCCGGTCGCGAAACCCTGGACCATATGGATATTGTGATCGGTATACCGGAGGTCGTCCTGGAAGGTGGGTCGCGCGAGGTATTGATCGTTGCCGGCCCGATCGAGGAGCAGCCCTGCGCCCTTGGTGGAACCGGCGCCCTCGGACATGAGGCTCGCGGAGTAGACGTCGTTGCCGGACTGGTCCTGGAGGATGCCCAGGCCGAAGAAGCCGAATCCCAGCGAGGCGCAGCGGCCTTCATAGGTATCGTGGCCGGCGGCATCGAATAGGGATGAGTAGCCGAACAAGGTCGATCCGAAAGCGAAGTTCGAGCCGAGGTACCGATCGTTCCCGCCCAGATCGGCTATGAGATCGATGCCCATGTTTCCGGGCGATTGATCGACGCTGTCCTTGGAGAGATACAGATCGTCGCCGCCGAGATCGACGATGAGCAGGAAGGATCCGGGTTGGGCCGGTCCCTGCAAGCGGTATTCATCGTCACCGCCCGGATCGATCCAGATTCCCTTGTCCACGTTATGGCGATCATTGCCCTGGCCGCCCACATGCACGGGGAAGTCTCTCCCCCCCGCCTTCGCCGCCGCCTGCTTCAGCCGGGCCACCGTGGGCC
>DAINDC010000548.1:0-3164 GCA_036732085.1 Fibrobacterota bacterium
CTCGCGCATCGCCGGATGCCTGGTGAGCTGCCATCCCAATGCGGGCCTGCCCAATGCCTTCGGCCAGTACGATCAAACCGCGAACGAAATGGCCCACCTCATCGAGGACTTCGCCAAGAACGGCTTCCTCAATATCGTCGGCGGCTGCTGCGGCACCTCGCCGGATCATATCTCCCAGATCTCGGAAATCGTGGCCAAGTTCCCGCCGCGCCCCCTACCGGAAGTGTCGCAATACACCATGCTCAGCGGCCTGGAGCCCTTGATTATCCGGCCCGAGACCAACTTCGTCAATATCGGCGAGCGCACCAATATCACGGGTTCGCCCAAATTCTCCAAGGCCATCCTCTCCGGAGACTACGAGGCCGGCGTGGCCATCGCCAAGCAGCAGATCGACGGCGGGGCCCAGATCTTCGACGTGAACATGGACGAGGGCATGCTCGATTCCGAGGCCGCCATGGTCCGCTTCCTCAACCTGGTGGCCGGCGAACCCGATATCTCCGCCAAGCCCGTCATGATCGACTCCTCCAAGTGGAGCGTGATCGAAAAGGGCCTGCAATGCGTGCAGGGCAAGGGCGTGGTGAATTCCATCAGCCTCAAGGACGGCGAGGAGATGTTCAAGAAGCGCGCGCGGCTCATCCGCCGTTACGGCGCCGCTTCCGTGGTGATGGCCTTCGACGAGAAGGGCCAGGCGGATTCGGTGGATCGCCGCAAGGAAATCTGCAAGCGCAGCTACGACATCCTGGTGAATGAAGTGGGCTTCCCGCCGCAGGATATCATTTTCGATCCCAATATCCTTACCGTGGCCACGGGCATGGAAGAGCACAACAACTATGCGGTGGACTTCATCGCCTCCGCGAAATGGATCAAGGAGAACCTGCCCGGCGCCCATGTGAGCGGCGGCGTCTCCAATATCTCCTTCTCCTTCCGCGGCAACAATCCCGTTCGCGAAGCCATGCATTCTGCCTTCCTGTATCATGCCATCAAGGCCGGGCTGGACATGGGCATCGTCAATGCCGGCATGCTCCAGGTCTACGACAATATTCCCAAGGACCTGTTGGAACTGGTCGAAGACGTGCTGCTCAACCGCCGTCCCGATGCCACCGAGCGGCTCGTCAATTTCGCCGAAACCGTGAAGAAGACGGAAAAGGGCAAGGTCGAGGACGAGGCCTGGCGCAAGGATACGGTCGAAGCGCGGCTCAGCCATGCCTTGGTCAAGGGTATCGTGGAGTTCATCGACAAGGACGTGGAAGAGGCAAGGCTCAAGTACGATAAGCCCCTGGAAGTAATCGAAGGCCCGCTGATGGCGGGCATGAGCGTGGTGGGCGATCTCTTCGGATCGGGCCAGATGTTCCTGCCCCAGGTGGTCAAGAGCGCCCGTGTAATGAAAAAAGCCGTAGCGGTGCTGTTACCCTATATCGAGGCCGAGAAGCTCAAGAATCCTGCGGGGGCCCGCGAAGCCGGCCGGATCCTGATGGCCACGGTCAAGGGCGACGTGCATGATATCGGCAAGAATATCGTAGGCGTGGTCCTGGCCTGCAACAATTACACCATCATCGATCTGGGCGTGATGGTCCCGGCCAATAAGATCCTGGAGACTGCGATCGCCGAGAAGGTCGATGCCATCGGCCTGTCGGGCCTCATCACTCCCTCTCTGGACGAGATGGTGCACGTGGCCCGCGAGATGGAACGGCTGGGGATGAAGATCCCGCTGCTCATCGGCGGAGCCACCACTTCCGTGGCGCATACCGCGGTCAAGATCGCGCCCGTCTATTCGCAACCGGTCGTGCATGTGCTCGACGCCTCGCGTAGCGTGCCCACCACGGGGAGCCTGCTCAATCCCGAGCTCCGGCCCGCCTTCATGGAAAAGCTGCTCGCGCGTTACGAAGGCGTGCGCGCGGACCATAAGCAGAAGCTGAGCGAACGCAAATCGGTATCCATCCTGGAAGCCCGCAAGCGCAAGCTCAATATCGATTGGGGCGGCGTCACGGCCCGCGGCGAGATTACCCGTCCGGCCTTCCTGGGCGTGCGCTCCTTCGAGGCCTATCCGCTGGAAGAGATCGCCCCCTTCATCGATTGGACGCCGTTCTTCCAGACCTGGGAACTGGTCGGCCAATACCCGAAGATCCTGAAGGACGCGGTCGTGGGCGCGGAAGCGACCAAGCTCTTCGCGGATGCCCAGGCCTTGCTCAAGCAGATCCTGGCCGACAAGAGCCTCACCGCCCAAGCCGTCTTCGGATTGTTCCCGGCCAATAGCAAGGGCGACGATATCGAAGTCTATACCGATGAGACCCGCACGCGCGTGCTCACCACCGTGCATTCGTTACGGCAACAAAGCGACAAGGCTCCGGGCGAGCACAACCTGGCGCTTGCCGATTTCCTTTGCCCGCGCGATGTGGGCCCGATCGATTACTTCGGTGCCTTCGCCGTGACCGCGGGCGTGGGCCTCGAGAAGATCGTCGAGAGGTTCGAGAAGGATCATGACGATTACAATAGCATCATGGCCAAGGCCTTGGCCGATCGCCTGGCCGAAGCTTTTGCCGAACATCTCCATCAGAAGATCCGCCAGGAACATTGGGGTTACGCCAAGAATGAAGCGCTCAGCAATGAGGAGCTTGTGCGGGAAAAATATCGGGGAATCCGTCCGGCGCCCGGTTATCCGGCCTGCCCGGACCATACTGAAAAATCCATCCTTTTCGATATTTTAGACGTCGAAAAGCGAATTCAACTGAAATTGACCGAAAGTTTCGCCATGTGGCCGGCTGCGGCGGTGAGCGGGTGGTATTTCGCCCATCCCCAGTCCCGATATTTCGGTCTCGGAAAAATAGGGAAGGATCAAGTGCAGGATTATGCGGTCCGTAAGTCCATGGATTTGCCGACTATGGAGCGATGGCTGGCGCCGACCCTAGACTATGATCCGGCGTGAGATCCAGTTCCGATTTGTTTACTTAATTCCGATGACGAAACAAGAGCAATTATTACATTTCCACCGTCATTTTAACCACACCCACGGTAGCGTGCCTACCTGGATTTTTTTAGGAAGGACCTGATAATGAACAAGCAATCCCTCACGCACCTTGCGGTTTCCGTCGCCGTCGCCGGCATGATGAGCGTTTCCATGGTCGTGGCTGCCGATGCCCCGGCTGCCAAGCCCGTCGCTGCTGCTG
>DAINDC010000549.1:0-1344 GCA_036732085.1 Fibrobacterota bacterium
CTGCCGGGCTTCATCCCCACCGCCCACGGCTCCTACGACGTGGCCCGCAAGGCCCAGACCATCGGCGCGGACGACTACCTGCTCAAGCCCCTCAATCCCGATCAATTGCATGCGGCCCTGGCCAAGACCCTGGAGAAGAGCTTCCAGAAAAGCGCCGGGCCCCTGGCCAAGCTGGGCGAGTCCGCCTATGCGTCCCAACATATAATCGGCGCCGCCGAACCCATGCAGGAGGTCTTCCGGCTCATCGAGAAGGCCCGCACCTCGCGCGGCCACGTGCTCATCCGCGGCGAGAGCGGCACCGGCAAGGAACTCGTGGCCCGCGCCATCTATACCGCCGAAGTGGCGGGCGCGAACAATTTCGTAATCGTCAACTGCTGCGCCATCTCCGAAGGCCTGATCGAGAGCGAGCTCTTCGGGCATGCCCGCGGAGCCTTCTCCGGGGCCGTCTCCGACCGCGAAGGGCTCTTCGAGGGCGCGGAAGGCGGAACCATCTTCCTGGACGAGATCGGGGACATTCCGCTGCGCAGCCAGACCAAGCTCCTTCGCATCCTGCAGGAAGGCGAGTTCCGCCGCGTGGGCGAGAACAAGCTGCGGCACGTGAACGTGCGCGTCATCGCCGCCACCAACCGCAACCTGGAGGAGGCCATCAAGCAGGGCCACTTCCGCGAGGATCTCTACTACCGGCTGAACGTCATCCCCATCCAGCTTCCGCCGTTACGGTCACGCATAGCGGACGTACCTTTGCTGGTACGTCATTTCCTGGCCAAGCACCAGAAGCGGAGCGCCGCCAAGGTGGGCATCCACGAGGGCGCCCTGGAAGCCCTGATGGCTTATCCCTTCCCAGGCAATATCCGCGAGCTCGAGAACGTGGTCCAGCGCGCCATCTCCTTCGCCAAGGGCCCGCAAATAACCAAGTCCGAATTGGAGACCTATCTCAAGAGCGCGGCCATGCCCGCGGGCCAGCCCATGGTGGTGGCCTTGGACAAACAGACCTATCCCACGCTCAAGAGCCATCTCCAGAAAATCGAACGGGATTTCGTCCTCGCCAAGCTCAAGTCCTGCGAATGGAGCGTATCGGACGCCGCCAAGCTGATGGAAATCACCCGCACGGCCTTGCATAACAAGATGAAGAAGCTGGGAATCAAGAGCAAGGAAATGAAACAGGCCGCGGAAGGCACAGGCAAGAAAGACGGGCCTGGCCTGGCCCGCAAAGGCTGAAACGGTCGGATTCACCGGGGCGCGGTGGAACACGAAGGATTCCCATCAGGCGACGGAGTCCCAGGGAGAATCGGCTCGACCGACTCCCCCGCCCAAGCAGGTGAAAAGTCCTCGTTGAACGAATCG
>DAINDC010000549.1:1354-3134 GCA_036732085.1 Fibrobacterota bacterium
CCCCCCGCGGACCGGAAGCCGGCGTGAGGAATCCTCCGGACCGGCTAAATCGCCGGGACGAGCTCTTCGCGCGTTGCCTGCTCTTCGAGCATGCTGGACAATTCTTCCACCGATGCGATCGGAAAATTCCGGGATCCGAGGAAGTCATAGAGATCCGCGAGGGTAACCTTGCGGGGACCCCTGCCGATCCGGAACGAGCGCAGCTGCTTGCGCTCAATCCAGGCGATGACGGTCTTGGGACTTACTTCGCATATCTTGGCGATCTCGCCGGTTGTCACGAATCTTTTTTTTGACATCGATGACATCTCCCGTTTTTTTATTTGTCCGCTTCCGGTACTTATCCGGACGCCACGATGCGAAGAAGGTAACAAGGCGGGTCAAACCTCTCAAGATCCTGGAAGATAGATAGTGAGCACAATTTGCACGCAATTCGGATAGGGAAATGGACGGCGAAGGATTGGAATTCCGCGCGTCCACATCCAAGATTCGGTTCCCGAGGGGGGAGTAACCAGGCTGTTCCGGGCCTGGTTTGGCCCGCCAGGCCGGAATCCCTGGGCCTTACCGCCGGCCACAAGCGGCGGCTTGGGAGTGGCACACGCTTTGCGATGGCGGGTTTACTAGCTTTACCTCCATGTTCATAGATGAATCCAAACTCGAAGTCCACGCCGGCCATGGCGGCAAAGGCATGGTCAGCTTCCGCCGGGAAAAATACGTCCCCCTGGGCGGCCCCAATGGCGGCAATGGCGGCCGCGGGGGCCATGTGGTCCTGCAAGCCACATCGGAAATCCACACGCTCTACGATATCGGAAACGCGAGAATATTCCGCGCCGAACACGGTGAAGGCGGGGGAACCTCCCTCTGCACGGGCAAAACCGGAAAAGACATTGTGATCAAGGTCCCGGTTGGCACCTTGGTCAAGGATTTGGAGACCGGCGAGCTGCTGATCGACCTCAAAGAGGACGGCCAGACCTTTATCGCCGCGGAAGGCGGCCGTGGTGGAGTAGGCAATGCCGCTTTCAAATCCAGCACCAACCGCGCCCCCAAGGAGTCCAAACCGGGCGGGGCGGGTGGCATGCGGAAGCTCATGCTCGAATTGAAGCTGGTGGCCGATTGCGGCCTGGTCGGCTTCCCGAATGCCGGCAAGAGCTCGCTGATCCGGAAGCTGTCCTCCGCCACCCCCAAGGTCGCCGACTATCCCTTCACCACCTTGAAACCGGTTTTGGGACTGGTGGAACTCACTCCGGGCAAAAGTTTTGTCGTGGTGGATATTCCCGGTCTGATCGAAGGCGCCGCCGAAGGCAAGGGACTGGGGCACCAGTTCCTGCGCCACGTGGAACGCACCTTCTGCCTGGCCTATATCCTGGACGTGAGCGACAAGGATCACTGGAAACATTACCAGACCTTGCGCTCGGAGATGGAGAAGTTCCAACCCCTGCTTTTGAACAAGCCCAAGATGATAGTGCTCAACAAGATCGATATGGGCACGTTCAAGGTGGACAAGCGCATCCTCAAGGAAGGTTGCCCGATATTCAAGACCTCGGCGATTACCGGCGAGGGGCTCAAGGAGTTCAAGCAAGGCATCTGCGAATTGATCGGTGAGCAGGGGATCCGGCAGAAGGGCTGGTAGCCGGGGCTAAAGTAGCCGGGGCTAAAGAAGGGTTTGCAGACGTGGCCATTCACGACACGGCTCATTCGCGGTATCCTGTCCATGTCCCGAAAATACGGAAATCGCCATAGGGGCGCAGGGCTTTCCCCTGCGTTCCCCTGGCACACCACCGTA
>DAINDC010000550.1:0-3130 GCA_036732085.1 Fibrobacterota bacterium
TATTGGCCGTGACGCGGAAGACGACGTGCTTGCCCAGGTTCATGGCGATGCGTTCGACCAGGTTCCGGTACTTGCGCGCCAGATAGGCCGGGCTCAGGAAGGGCAGGCGGCGCGTCGATTCCACCAAGGTCCGCAACTTCGGTTCCAGGCTCGCGGCATCCACTTCCATAGCCGCATGCACCAGCCGATCCATCTTCCATTTCAGGATGCGCGCCATGGCGTCCTGGCCTTCGCCGGCGATGAGCTTGAGCGCGCGGCGGATCTCCTCGAGTTGGGTGCGCGATTCCGATAGGGCCGCGGTCAGCCGGACCATGATCCGTTCCGATCCGGGCGCGACCTGCTTGAGGGCTTCCAGAAAATCCTCCGCCTCCTGCGCGATGGCGGCCAGGCCGTCGAAGCCGAAGGCGCCCGCATTGCCCTTGACCATATGGAGCTCGCGGAACAGACGTTGGCCGATGCTCTCCCCGGAGCCCGCTTGCCAGGGGCTGCGTGCGCCGCCTGTCCCGTGCGCTTGCGCGGAGAGGAAGGCGTCCCATTCCGTGCGCGCATTCTCCAGGCGACCGCGGGCGTCGTCCAGGAAGGAGCCCAAGGTCTCGGGCGGATTGGCGGAGAGCGCGAGGACGTCGCGGATCTCGAGCTTATGCCGCATCCGTTCCTCTTCGAGCTGCCGCACCATGGCGCGGTTGGGCCCGGCGTCAATGCCGATGACGAGGATGGCCGTGAGGTTGCCGTCGCGATCGACGAGCTTGCGATAGAGAAGACGGAGATGGTTCTTCTCATCGCCACGTCCCGCGCCGATTTCCTGGACCGGCGCTAGCGGCGCGAGTTTTTCCCAGCGCAGATCGCGATGCCTTCGGCGCACCAGGTCCAGCCATTTGGTGAACTGGGCCACCTGATCCGCATTCAATCCCAGCGCCTCGCTCAAGGTAAGGCGATCGACGGGCGGCCCGCCGGAAGCCAGGCCGGCCATGGCGGCGGCCGGGGTCACCGAACCATCGAGGTTGATGAGGAAGAAGTCGGAATTACCGGCGTCCATGGATGGCTGGCCCGCGGGCGTCAGGCGCCGGGGGATCCCGCGGATCCCGGGGATCCGAGGATCTCCTCGACCGAGGCTCGGAAGTCCTTCACGAAATCCTCCTTGTCGAAACGCAAAGGCTTCTCGATATAGCTCTTGGCCCCCAGGTTCAGGCAATCGAGGAGCAGCGGCCCCTTCACCGCCGAGATGACCAGGATATTGGCCGACGGGAACTCCGCCAGGATTTGCATCAGCGCGCCGCGCCCGTCCAGCTTGGGCATGGTGAGATCCATGGTCAGGAGATCCGGCATGTGCTTGCGGTAAAGTTCCACGGCCTCCTCTCCGTTTTCGCCCGTGGCCAGCACGTCGAACCCAAGGACGTCCTTGAAGAATCGGCCCAGTTGCTGGGTCTGGAACATGGAATCGTCTACCAAGACCGCGGTCCTAGCCATGGGTACCCCTTTCAAGAATCATCGCGCCAACTTCAGGCTCCATCGATTCAATCCTCATGCCAAGGTCTGGATGCAGGCCGCATACTTGAAGGCCAGTTTCTGCGGCGAGCAGGTGAATTCAAAACCGATGCCCTCTTCGGCCCGGATCCGATAGGCCTGCGATCCGGAAAAATTCCCGATCTTGGGGGGCGATATTTCCGTGTTCGCGACGTTCTCCAATTTGGACAAGAGCCAGGCGAGCCGCGACGATACGAAATTCAGGATTTCCGCATTGGCGGAAACCACCAGCTTGAGAGCCTCTTCCTTGGTGCGATCCGGGAACATGCGCTTCCCCAGGCGGAGCAGCGAATCCGATTCCATGGTCAGGAAGGAAAGGATTTGCGTGGCCGGCGAACAGGCCAATTGGGAGAGGACGATGGGAGACTGCACCAGGATCTGATTCTCGATTTTGAGGGCCTGGCCCGCATAACTGTCCGGATAGATATCCTGCAGCCCACTGTCCATCAAACGGACGAGATTGCTCCCGATCAGATCCTTGACCACCGATTCCTTCATACGCGATCCCATTATATCATTCCAGCCAGCTGGTTACCACTGCGGCCCGTGCAGACCTCAATACCATTGACTTCCCCGAGCCCGCTGTGATTTAATTTCCTGAGTGCAAACGACCTCGCCGCCCGGTAAGGAAATCCCCCGGGTCCTCCATATCGATTACCCCGCGGCCATCCTCCGGTTATTGGAAAACAGCTTCCAAAATCGGGGGCTCGCCTGGGAATCCACCGAATCCGGCGTCCAGGGTTTGCACCTGGCCCTGGTCCAGAATTACAACCTGATCCTCCTCAGCCTGCGCGAGACCGGCATCGACGGACTGAGGATAGTGAAAGGTCTCGCCCGCGCCGGGGTCAATACGCCCGTGATCCTCTTCATGCCCAGCCGCGAACTGGAGCTGCGGCGGACGGAACTTGCCCGTTACCCCAACGTGATGGCCTGCCTGCCCAAACCCCTGGACGTGCGGCAATTGGACAAGTTCATGGATTTCCTCCGCAATCCTCCCGCCCTGCAGCCCAAGGACAAGGCCAAATTGCTGGAGGTGCTGACCCGCATCGAAAGGGCCGTGAGTGCTGAAGTTTAGCCTCGCGGTTTCCGGCGATGCCATGGGGGCGAAGCTGCGCATCGAGGGCTTCACCTCCGCGGAATGGCGCGCCCATTGGATCGGCACATCGGGAAACGAGGGCCCCGCCCGTCTGCGGTCCTTCCTACAGGCCCAGGGACTGGCCGGCGACGGCCTTCGCGAGGATGCCCTCGCCTGGATCTCCGAGACCCTCCGGGATTCGCCCGAGGAAACGCGCGTCCAGGATATCGAGGCGGCGGAAGGCTTGACCGTGGCCGAGGGGCGCTTGCCCATGCCTGAGGAACCGCAGGGCCTGGCGTTCCACCATTCCTATCTCAGCAATGCCGAAGCCATCGCCGAGCTCAGGCGCAAGGCCGATGCCTGGGGATTCGGCGGCATCCGCGAATCCATAGAGCCCGCCTATTGGGTCGCTTCCGGCGAAACCGTGCTCAGCTTCCAGTCCGTGGCGAAGGGCCTTCCCGGCCGCGATGTCTTCGGTTCGCCCATCCCGTTCCTGCCCTTGCGCGAGCGGCTGCCCCCGTTCGGCAAGTC
>DAINDC010000551.1:0-3123 GCA_036732085.1 Fibrobacterota bacterium
ACCACATGGTGATAGCCGAGATTCAGGAAGGGGTCAACGCTCTCGCAGTTTTCGAGCAGGTGCAATTCATGGGGAGATAGCAGGCATTTCTTCATCGCACCCGTAAATTAGTTATTAGAGGTGATGAACGGGAAAGGACATGTGCGGTACATGCGGGGGCGCGACGGTTTAATTAATCACGAACAAGATTACCGAGGAAAGCAATACCGGTTGAGGACCCGGGCTGAGCCTTACGGATGCTGTGTCTTATGGAGGGGATGAGAAAGGAAGAAGAGGGGAAAGGCGTTGACTGAAAAATACCGGCTCCCGGGCTCAGGTTTTCCTTTTCAGGAAGACCCGGCCCCGGGCAGGCAAAGATGGCGGAATGGACGGGACTTGAACCCGCAACCCCTAGCGTGACAGGCTAGTACTCTAACCAATTGAGCTACCACTCCGGGCCAGCTGGTGGGCGTTGAGGGATTTGAACCCCCGACCCTCTGCGTGTAAAGCAGATGCTCTAAACCAACTGAGCTAAACGCCCCTGAACCTTACTTCTTCCCATCCTTGTCTTTGCTCATCAGGATTCCGATGGGCAGAACGATGGCGTAGGCGAACATCAGAACGAAAGGCGCGACGTTCAATGCAATTTTATTGTCAGCCGGTTCCCTTCCCAAGAGAAAAAAACCAAGCACCAATATAACGGTTCCGGCGAGAATCACCAGTCGGTTTTTATTGCTGAAAAAATCCTGCATGACTGCCTATCGGTTCCGTTTCATTCTTGGGAGCAGGAAAAATACGTTAGAAATCAATTCCGTTCAAGGTTCAAGGCTCAAAAATACTTGGAAACTTTCTCCTAGGCGGGAAAGCCCGATTTCTCATAAGCCTTGATGATATCCCGCACCAGACGGTGGCGCACCACGTCCTCAACCGTCAGTTCGATTTGGCCGATTCCCTCGATGCCGGTCAGGATTTTCCGGGCATGCGCGAATCCGGATTTCTCGAAAGTCCCCAAGTCCACCTGGGTCTCGTCGCCCGTGAGCACGGCCTTGCTGCCCAAGCCGATGCGGGTCAGGAACATTTTCATCTGGGAAATGGAGGTGTTCTGCGCCTCGTCCAGGATGATGAAGCTTTTGCCCAAGGTCCGACCGCGCATATAAGCCAGCGGTGCGATTTCGATGGAATTGCTGTCCCAGTACTCTTTCAATTTTTCCGGAGAGAGCATGACGCTCAGGGAGTCATAAAGGGGGCGCATATAGGGTCCGATTTTATCGTTGACCATGCCTGGCAGGAAGCCGAGGCTTTCGCCGGATTCCACGGCCGGCCGGACCAGGATGATGCGCTCGACCAATTTCTTTTCCAAGGCCTGCACGGCCATCGCCACGGCCAGAAAAGTCTTTCCGGTACCCGCCGGACCGCCGGCGAGCACGATGTCATGTTTCTTGATGACATTGATGAACCGGGCCTGACCCCGCGTTTTGGGTTGGACGGGATTGCCGAATCGATCAATGAGGATGGGCTTCTCGAGGTGGGGGGAGAAGTCGCCCTTCTTGCCGTCGCTGGAACCACCCAGCAATTCCTGCACGTAGAAATCCGTAAGCTGGTGTCCGCCGCGCAGAGCATTGCGAAGCCTTTCCAGGCCTTCACGCGCATTACTGACCGAGATCTCATCCACGGCTTGGATGGTGATCCCTGGATTGCGGGTCAGGAGCTTTACATGGTAGGTGCGCTCGAGGTGGATGAAGTTTTTTTCACCCTCCCCGGCCAGTTCGATTTTTTCGGAATCAGTCGCGGCGAGGTTGATCGAGAACAACTAATCCCGCCCGCTCAGTTCGAGGAGGTTTTGGATTGGTTGCGATTCTTCTCTTCGCGAAGCTGGTGGGCCTTCAGCTCGGCGTCTTCGGCGGAGTGACGGGCATCCTCCACCTTCTGGTTCTTAAGCTCTTCGGCGCTGGGACCGGAGCTCTTGGATGACGAGCCTGATTTGCTTCCGGCGCAACCGGCGAATCCCACCAAGGATGCTGCCAAGGCGACCGGCCATACGTAAGACATGAGCCTAGAAACCATTCGATTCTCCATGATTTTCCTCTAACTTAGAGCCAGAGGGCCGGTTAGTCAATAAGCAAAGACCAAAAATGTACTCCATTTGGTACCGGTAGGCAACTCGCCGGCCCCTATTCCCGGGCCTCCCGCCAGGTTTCCCGGTCTCCCCGGACCCCCTGGTTGATTCCCACCTTACTTTGAAATTTTTTGCCCGGGCGTCCCGGTCCAGCCCCTGACTTATAAATTTATCGATTCAGGGTCTTTCTAAGCATCGGTGTATAATTAGTTTTTGGAGTCCACAAGAATCGTGGCGAAATTCTCAGAGGCTAAAACTGTATGCAGGCGGATTTGCGTTCGATGATTGATACCATGAAGGGCACCTTGGTGAACCAGGAGTTGATCCATGACTCCGTGGATCTCGTCTATGTCGGCTCGGACTTGAACGAGCTCACCGACGACCTTTCCAACATCATGCTCGTTACCAACCTCGTCCATATCCGGCTGATGGAAGTGGCCGAAGAGGTCGATATCGTGGCCATAGTCTTCTCTAACGGCCATTTGCCGAAGCCCAAGGAGATCAAGCGGGCCGAGGAGTTGGAAATCGATCTGATCACGACGCCGATGACCTTGGAAGAGGTCCACCGTCAGCTCAAGGCGGAGTACGGCACCACCCTCGAGATCAAGACCCGGATCGCGCCCGGAGTTTAAGCCTCCGCGGTCCTACAAGGCCTGCAAATACCAGCTCCGCGGTCGAATGGCCGCGCTTTTCGATTCAATCCAGTTCACGATACTTTCATTTCCGCAAGCACCCATTTCAATTCGGAGCCGTCATCGCTTCGGGGTTTTCTTCCGCCGTCAAAAGTTGGAACTGGTTCGGCCCCGTTTCGGCAGTTCGAATTAACCTGCGGGGCAGACGCGGCTGGCGAGGGCTGAGGTTTCGGGGCAATCGCGGAGGCCGCTTGGCGCGGAACTTCCACGGGCGCAAGGGCGAGCGGCCGCGAGTGACTAACCGAAAGTGACAAGCGTTTGCTAGCCCTTGCTAGGGGCGGCAGGGAATGCCTGTGGGAGTTCCAGTAACCCCGGAGATACGGGCAAGCCTTAGGC
>DAINDC010000552.1:0-3123 GCA_036732085.1 Fibrobacterota bacterium
GGCACCTGCACCTTCATCTCCTCCGTCGCCTTGTTTCCATCGGAATGCCGGATGACGGACACCCGATTCTCGTACCGGATGGTTTCGAAAGGACTCTTTTCCCCATCGGTGAATCGCCGTGTGAATTTCATATCGATTGTTCTCCTTTATATAATCGCTGGGAATATTTCATCCCTGGAAATACTTGGCCGCGCTCTCCGCAGCATGTTTACCCGAAAGCACGGCATTCTCCAAACCCGCGCCCTGGAAGCTGGTTCCCGCCAGGAAAAGTCCCGGCGCCTCGCGTCGCAGCCATTCCTTCATCATGGTCATTTTTTCCTCATGACCCACCAACAACTGGGGGATCCCGCGTTCATGCCGCGTATACTTGAGGAATATTGGTTCTCCGTCGCGGCCCAGGATTTTCCGGACCATATGCGCGGAAAGTGAGAGCGCGGCGGATTCGCCGGGCAAGGTGGGGGAGAGGCTCCTAGCCCCGCCCAGCATGATTCGCAGCGTTTCCTGGCCGGATGGGCATCGGCCCGGGGCCAGGCGGGAAGGGAAGAAACAGGAAAGGAAATTCGCATAGGCCCGTTTCTGCGATAGAAAACCGTCACCGGAAAAAGCATTGCTTCGGCCAGGGGTGCCCTCATCCGCTGTGGGCAAGGCCAGATGGACCAGGCCGATGGGGGAATGGGGGATGCTCCGGAAGAAATCGCGGATCGGATGGGGAAAATTCCCGCGCAGATCCGCCAGGGCATGGGAAGGCAGGCAGGTGATGATGCCGTCGAATTCACCTTGGCCCCGACTTCCCTCCTCGGACCATTCGAGGCCATAGGTTCCCCGGAGATGAAGCGCATCCACCTTATGCGAAAGCAGGATCTGGACGCCGCGTTCGCGCAGTTGCTTTTCCAGGCCCCGAACCAAAGCGCCGCAGCCTTCGCGTGTGGTCACCATGGTCGGGTCCGGATTCGATCCGGATCCCGGTTTCGCTCGGCCGCCCCGCTTCTTCCAAAGGCCCATGGCCAGGCTGCCGAAACCGCGTTCCATGGCATGGAGGCGCGGCAAATTGGATTTAAGGCTCAGCACGGCCGGATTGCCGGCCAGGATGCAAGCGGCAAATGGCTCCATCAGGCGATCGAGGAATTCCTGCCCGGTGCGACGGCAAAAGAAATCCAGGATGGTCTCATCCTTGTCCGCGGTCGGCACGGCCGCGAAGGGTTCCGCCAGGATGCGCGCGAGGCCTGCCGGCGAAAGGACCCGGTTCGCGAGGACCGCCCATGGCGTGCGCGGAAAGGGAAAAAGTTTTTTCCCATCCCAAAGCCCCATACCCTTGCCCGTGCCGGAAGGCAGCAACTGCGGCTCCAGGCCGGCGCTCTTGAGCAGGGCTCCGGAGGCGGTATTGGCAAAGGGGAAGGCCAAGGGGCCCGATTCCAATAAATAACCATTTAAAGTGGTCGAAGCGATCATGCCGCCCGGATCCGGTTTTTCCTCGAACAGGGTGATTCGGGCATTGGGCAGGAGTTCCGAGAGCCGGAAGGCCGCGGACAATCCGGATATCCCCGCGCCCAAAACCGCCAAGCGCGGCGTTGGGTTGGGACTCGGGTTCGCTTGCGTCATATTTTGCCGAATTTCCCCCGGGAAAGCGGTACGGGAACCGCATGTTTTTCCCGGTCGCCCGGAACACTGACGGCCATCGCAAAGGGCAGGCCACGCCGACATCGGGCCATCGGCTGGAAAAACCCAAGTGGAGCATTTACCTCAAGGCCAATAAGTCAAAATGGCAAGGCAAATTGGCAACCCTCCGGTAGGAAACATGCCGGTTACCTGAATTTGCCGCTGTAAGGATGGAGTCGGGATGGATTGGAAATTGCTTCTGTTTCGGGGATGCGGTCCGATTTGCATGCCATGCCCTTTCTACCCTTTTCGGAAATCCTGGAGCGAAAAGGATTTGGAGGGGTCAAGGTGCGGAAGGTTTCCCTCAACGGGGGCTTCACCTGCCCCAACCTCGATGGATCCAAGGCCCGGGGCGGATGCACCTATTGCGATAACCGCGGGTTTTCGCCGGTGGCGGGAAAACGCTCCATGCCCATCGAGGCGCAAATGGAAGAAGGCATGGCCTTCTATCGCTCCCGATTCGGCGCCGAAAAATTCATCGCCTATTTCCAGACCTTTTCCGGAACCTATGCCCCGGTCGCCAGGCTGCGGGACCTCTATGCCCGGGCCCTGGCCCATCCGGACGTGGTAGGCCTTTCCATCGGCACGCGCCCGGATTGCGTCAGCCCGGAAGTCGCCGACCTGTTGGCGGAGCTGGGAAAGGATTCCTTCGTCACCTTGGAAATCGGACTGCAATCCTCCTTCGATGAGACTCTGGTCCGCATCAACCGCGCCCATACCTTCGCGGAATTCTCCCAGGCCATGGACCTCTGCCAGGGCCGCGGTTTCGATCTCTGCGTGCATATCATTCTGGGCTTGCCTGGCGAAGGCCGCGATCATTACCTCCGCACGGCGGAATCCCTGAGCCGGTGGAACTATCATTCGATCAAGATCCATCCGCTGCATGTGGTGAAGGGGACGGTGCTGGCCACGCAATATGCAAGGGGAGAATATGTTCCGATGGGGCAGGAGGAATACGTGAGCGGGCTGGTCGATTTCCTGGAACGGGTGCCGCCGGAGGTGGGCGTGCAGAGATTCACCGGAGACGCCACCGGAGACATGCTCGTGGCCCCGCTCTGGTGCCGGAACAAATCCGCCGTGCTCGCGGCCATCAAGAATGAATTCGAAAGAAGAGGGACCCGGCAAGGTTCGGCGCTGGCCGGAGTTTTGGCGCCGGGAGAGATTTGAGAATTGGAAACCTTGAAATGAGGTAAGGGAAATGAAACCGGTGGTTCCGAAGGGAAAGCGCGTTGCCGTTTGGATGGCGAAGGGGTTTGCAGCCTTGCTGGCCTTGATCGCATGCGGATCGGTAGTGGCCATTATCGTCGCCTATTTTCGCGAGCATCGACATTGGGAAGCGCCCCTGCCGGCCCTAAAAGCCAGCGCGGATTCGGCCGTCATCGAGCGGGGCCGATACCTGGCCAACGGTCCGGGCCATTGCTCCGATTGCCATGCGCCCCGGGAGTGGCGGGCCCGCGTGGACAAGGG
>DAINDC010000553.1:0-476 GCA_036732085.1 Fibrobacterota bacterium
GTCTTTTCGGGTTCGCGGCGGGCGTAGGCGTGGCCGTGAGGGATTGCCCGGTTTGCGTGTCCAGCCGCCAGGGTATGCGCCATGGGCCTTGGACGCAGTCATGGCGCGGGAGGTGTTGCGCGGGGAGATGGAGGTCACATCTGGGACGTGATGGGAGTGCGGTCTGCGATGAACCTGAGCCGGAAATGGTTCCGGCGCGCCGGGGATCAATCCGGGGAAAAACGCAATTGCAACAGGCCCTAGGGAACGGAAAAGTTGTCTGGTCTGAAGGCATGGTGGGAATGATTGTGGATGTATCGCGGCTTTCCCGGGGCGTTTACCTCGTTGCCGGAGGCGGAAAAATCATCGTCCCCTGAATCATCCCGGATCCGGCCTGGCCCGGCGGATTTTCCGGGTAGCCCTGGTTCTGGACCCGTCTTCCGTTGGCTTCGAATAATTCCTGTTCCAGAGGCATCAGTCCGAATCGGGGTCGAGAC
>DAINDC010000553.1:486-3120 GCA_036732085.1 Fibrobacterota bacterium
AAGCGGAGGCGCGCCTTCGTGGATTCACGAGGGAGGTGGGGGCGTCGCGCCTTTGCTTCATGAACCACTTTTGGATAAGGGTGTCCCCATAATACGCATCCCAGCCCTCATGCCCGCGGTCGGGGTCGAGCGAATAGAAGTGGGTCATGCCGGCGTCGATAAGCGAATCGATTTTGCCGGCGCTCATTTTGGCAGGGCAATTATTCCCCTGGCATTGCGTGTATACCACCCCTTTGTCGCCATCCAGTTTATCCAGGTTTTGCATGAACAGATTGACGCTTACGGGGGCGACCACGTCATCCCGCTTACCGTTATAGCTCCAGATCGGGGTCCGCGCCAGCAGGCCCGCTTTGCTCGTATCCACGCCGCCGCTCTGCGGAAAGGCAGCGGCGAATTTTCCCGGAAACCGCGTCACCAAATCCCACGTGGCCCAGCCTCCGATGGAAAGCCCGGTGACGTACAGGCGGTTGGTGTCGATCGGAAACTCGCGCGTAATGGAATCGAGGATTTTCATGGCGGTGGCGAGCCGCGATGAAATCGGACCCTGCCTGTACTTGACATTGGTATTGCTCACCGTCCAAGGGGTATCTATCCAGGTACCGCTCGGGTTGTGCGGGGCTACGACGAAACAGGGATACTTGCTTTGGAACGCGGTCGCCACCCAAGCCGATACCAATCCGTTCTTATTGATATAATCCGTGTTGGAGGAATCGCCGTCTTCGCCGACACCGTGAAAAGCCAGGATGAGGGGGTATTTCACATTGCTTGCAAAGCCATTCGGCTTGTAGAGATGGTAATACAAGTTCATGCCGCTGCCATTTTGCTTCCGCAGTTGCATGACGTTCGACGGAGTTTGCGCGAACAGGGGTGAGGAAATGAAGGTGAAGGCGAGGACGGTTATCGCGAATATGCGGTTGAAGTATTGCATTTTCCCCTATATATCCTTTTGTCCCGGGATCATCGACGGATTAACTGAGCGTGCCCGAGCAAACGGCCCTGCACGGAATAGGACTTCCGGTTTTCCGCCCCTAGCCCGCCCGGAAAGGCCCGGACGTCCTTCTGCATGCGGCCTATCGACGTAACCTGCGCCGGCGTCAGGCCGCGTTGCTTCAAGAACGCCATCGACCAGGAAATGGTGGAATCCTCCCCGGCATTGCCCTTGTCGGTCGCGCCGACGGGGCGGAATCCGAAATCATGCCCGGCGTTGGGGAACTCCTTGTATTGGCGCTCGAACTTATAGGCGGCGGCATTGGTGTTGAACTGTTTCACTCCGCTGATATACGGGTCGTTGCCTCCCGTCATGACCAGGATCGGCGGAACGCTATCGCTCAATGCCCAGGCGGGGGAGACCAGTTTGGGATCTACCGACGTCATGTTCCCGAAGCTCTTGGTCAGGTCCATGACCGGCCACAAGGAGATCATGCAATCGGGCCGCGACGAGATGGCGAGGTTCTCGCCCGGAAGTTCGTAGCCCTTCACCGTGCCCACGGCCGCCGCCAAATGCCCGCCCGCCGAGCTTCCGAACGAAATGATTTTCCGCGGATCGACGCCCAGCGTGTCCGCGTTGGCCCTCACCCAACGGACTGCGGCCTTGCTATCGGGTATCGCCTTTTGCTCGATGGGACCGCCGAGACGGTATTCGGCGATGAAAACCACGAAACCCTGTTCGACGAAGTAATTCTTCATCCACTTGAATTCCCCCGCGCAATCGCCGGACCACCCGCCGCCGAAATACATGATGAGGGCGGGAAGGCGTTTGCTTTGGCTCCAGCCGGCAGGACGTACCCTGCGCATCCGGAGCGGTGCGGTTCCCGCGGTCCGGAAGGTCAATAGGCTATCGCCTTTATTGAAGTAGTTGTCATCGCAGAGGTAGGAAAAGCTCGCGTTGAAGTCGGAGATCTGCTGGGAGAAGCCGCTGGCTGCCGATAACAGCAAGGCGATGAGCGCCGAAAAGAATGGCCTCGTCCCTTGCGTCCGGCCATTGGCCCGATTGCGATTCACGATTTCCCCTCCCCGCCGAAATATAACGATTCCCGGGCTCCGCGCGCGACCGTGGTCCCGGCCACTACAAGTATCGTAAACAAGCCCGCATATTCAAGTTGCCCAGCTTATGCGCGGGCTGCGGAGAGGCCTTACGGGTTTAAGAGTAGCCGGCATTTTTGCAGCTTTCCCGCTATCCCTGCGCGAACCGGTCGCGCAGGCCCCACCTGAACCACGAGAACGCCCTGCACTGGATCGCCCCCTCCGCAAAGGACACCGTTGCCGCCTCCCTGGAAATCCGTCTCTGGGAAGCCGCCGATCAATTCCGCGCCAATTCCGGTCTCAAGGCCCAGGAATATTCCGGCCCCATCTTGGGCCTCATCTTCTTGCGCTTCGCCGAAGTCCGCTTCACGGTTCTGCACGCAATCCTTTCCAAGGCAGGAGCCAGCAGCAGCCGCGCCTCCCGTGCCGAGGATCCTCAGTCCTACCACGCAGAGAATGTGCTCTACCTAGCTCCGGAAGCGCGTTTCGACTTCCTGCTGACTTTGCCCGAAGGCCAGGACAGTGCATAGGTAAATCGAACCCTGTTTTCCATCAATAGCCAGGCTCCCCAGCCCCGACCTACCCAATCCTACCCCCTCCATTCCAGCCCCA
>DAINDC010000554.1:0-3120 GCA_036732085.1 Fibrobacterota bacterium
GCGAACATGGTGACCATCGGACTGATGTACAATATCAACCGGATCGTGAAGGCCAAGCAGTCGCAGGCGATGCCCACGCCCGCCCGGCCGGTTGCTGCGACTACTTGAGGAGCGGACTCCTACTTTAGGAGCGGACGCCTACTTTAGGAGCTGGTTCATCCCGTTGAACAGCGCCCGCACGTTGGCCTTGATGGTGTCCATGTCCTTGCCGCGTCCGATCACGGCGGGACCCTCCGGCGCGGCGCCCTGGCCGGGCTTGCGCTGGATTTTGATCTCCGACAGGGCGTAGGCCGCGAAGTCCAGATGCTCGATGTCGAGCGCCATCTGGCTATACTCGACCAGGTGGAAGTACAATCCGATCTTCTCCAGCGCATGCATGCAGGCATCGATGGGACCGGTGCCGTGCCCCGCGAGGCTCTGGGCCTGGCCCTGGTAGACGAGGTCGAAGTGGAACTCCTTCTCGTTGGGCTCCATCTTGATGCCCTTGAATTCCAAGGGACCGCGCACGTTCAGGATCTCCTGATCGTAGACCTTGAGGATCTCCTCCGCGTTCAATTCGCCCTGGCCGCTCTGCTCCGAGGCCTTCTTGAGGACCGGCTGGATGGCCGCCGCTTCCTCGATGGTGATGGGCAGCCCCATGGCATGGATGATCTCGAAGACCGCGGTCTTGCCGCTCTGGCTGGTGAAGCCCAGGCGATCGCTTTCCTTGCGGCCGATGATGGAGCTGTCGATGGCGCGGTAGGCGCCCTTCTTCATGCCCTTGGTCTTGGCCGCGCCGTCCTGGTGGATGCCGCTGCGATGGGCCACCACGTCGGAACCGACGAGCGGTGCCTTCTCGTAGATAGGGATATTGGACCATTCGGAAACCAGCAAGGCGGTCTCGTAGATCTCCTCCATATTGATGGGCACGTCCTCGCCGCAATTGGCCAGGGCGCAGGCCACCTCGTACATATTGGTATTGCCGGCGCGTTCGCCCAGTCCATTGAGGGCCGTCTCCAACTGGGTCGCCCCGGCATAGTAGCTTTCCACGGTCGTGGCCGTGGCCATGCCCAGGTCGTTATGGGTATGCACGGCGATGATCACCTGCGGGGGTAACGCCTTGGCTACCTTCTCCACCATCTCCACGAAGAACTTGGGACGATAGCGCTCCACCGTATTCGGCAGGTTGATGACATGCGCCCCTTCCGCCACCACGGCCTGGAACAGCTCGATCACGAAATCCAGGTTCTCGCGGGAATCGCCGAAATGCTCGGCGGAATACTGGATCGATCCGCGGCCGCCCATGATCTTCTTGCAAATGGCCACGGAGTCAACCGCGCGCTTCATCACCTGCTGGGGCGTCATGCGCAGGACGTTCTCCATGGCGAACGGGCTCGTGGCCAGGAAGACGTGGATGCGGGGGCTGTCCGCGAGTTGCACGGCTTCCCACGCCCTCACGATATCGCGTTCCACCGCGCGCGCCAGGCCGCCGATCACCACGCCCTTGGGCGCGAGACGGGCCAAATGCTGCGCGGCCTCGAAGTCCATGTCGCTGGCTCCGGGATAGCTGACCTCGATGCCGGGAATGCCCAGCTTGATCAGCTGGCGGAATACCAGTTCCTTCTCCTGGAGGTTCCAGGGATTCCGGAGCGCCTGGTTGCCGTCGCGCAAGGTGACGTCGTAAAAGAACGGTTTCCTCTGGGTCTCGATCGTATTCATCTGCTTTACTTCCTTCCTGTCCCTGCCCCGGGGGGTGATGCCACTTCCGAGGGGCCCAGGTCCGCCGCCGGCACCGGGTTCCCGCTTTCGCTGGGGGCCCCGCTTGCGCGGGGCTTCCGGTTTCCGGTTCGGGACCAAAAAAAAAGCCCACTCGGAGGAGTGGGCTTTTTTTAAACGCTTACACTCCCTTTATCTGGATAGGCCTAGAAGGAGGAGGGTAAGGGCGTTCCGAGTATTCATGGACATGTCCAGATGATAAATAAAAATAGGCGAATCGACAAGCGGTTTCCCGCTCGGGGCCGGTTTGGCAGGGGAATCCGATGAATGGGCTGGTAAAGTGCCAGCTTTTAGCATGCCCATTAGTGAATGGATCGGGGTCTTCACCCAATGATTATTGACAAGCAGCGCATCCACGTGGGAAAAATAAGGGACGCGAAAGACTCCCGGCAAACTTGCCCAAAGCTAAGCGCATACGAGAGGTGGATACCGTGCGGAAACCCGCGATGCTTGCTTCGGCCTGGCTATGGACCGCGGGATTGATCACTCCGCTCTTCGCCTTCCATGACGGCGGCGTGGCGCATTGCAATGGCTGCCATACCATGCACAATAGCGAAAACGGCAAGGTGGTCGATGCGAAAAATCCGAATGGCAATGCCTGGCTGATGCGGGACGCGACGCCCAGCGATATCTGCCTCAACTGCCATGCCACGAGCGTCAGCTCACTGCTCTCTGCGAACCCTTTGAACCCTGGCCCTCTCAAAGGCGGCGGCGACTTCGTTTTTCTCAAGGCGGCCAACCTGAATGACGCTCCCGGCGGCGCGACCAGCCCGATACCCGGCAGCGCCGCCGGGCATAATCTGAACGCGCCCGGCCACGGCCTGTCGCCGGACGTTACCCTGACCCGTTCCCCGGGCGGCGGTTATCCGTCCTCCATCATGGCCTGCACCAGCTGCCATGACCCGCACGGCAACCCGAACTTCCGCATGCTCTACGGCATCGGCACCGTGCGGCAGGGCAATTTCACCTTCACCAATCCCGCGCCCGTGGCCGTGGGCCTCCCCGTCGAGGACGCCAGCATGGAAAGCGACAGCCGGCATACCGCCTATCGGGGCGGCATGAGCGCATGGTGCGGCAATTGCCATGGCAGCTTCCATGACGATGCCGGCGGGAACCGCATTGTCCATGCCACCGATGTCGCCATGGGCGCATCCATCGCCACGAATTACAACCTCTACCACGGTAGCATGGACATTACGGGCGGCTCGCAGGCTACCGCCTATCTGGCCCAGGTCCCCTTCGAAGACGCGGCGATGACCACCGCCAGCACCGCCGGGCCTTCCGCGGGCAGCCGCGTGATGTGCCTGACCTGCCATCGGGCCCATGCCTCTTCCGCGCCCGATGCCGGCCGCTGGGATTTCAATC
>DAINDC010000555.1:0-3118 GCA_036732085.1 Fibrobacterota bacterium
TTCTTCTCCAAGGAGGAGATCCTGCATACGGCCCTGTCCAACGGCCATTATGGCGCCTTCCTGGCGGGTTTGCTGACCAGCGGCCTGACGGCCTTTTACATGTCGCGTTATTTCTTCCTGGTTTTCCACGGCAGCGCTTCGGGTGCCAGGGCCGTGGGTAGCGCCAAGGTTACGGGCTCCGCCGATGGCCATGGCCATGCCGCTCCCGTCCGCGAAGGGTTCTTGATGACCTTGCCCATCCTGGTCCTGGCCCTGCCCAGTGCCTTTGTCGGTTGGCTCTCGAAGGACTTCTTCCTGAGCACGGTCCTGCCCTGGACCGCCCACCCGGCCGGCCTCACCGAAGCCGCCGAGGCTGGAGGCGCCGCCTGGTTGCCCGCGGTGGCGTCCCTGCTGGCCCTCTCCGGAGTCGGCCTGAGCTGGTATCTTTACGGCATGAAGCGCCAAGGCGCGGGCTATCCGGAAGCTGGGCAACCCCTCTGGTACCGTCTCCTGTACCGGAAATTCTATATCGACGAACTCTACCTGTTCCTGGTGAAGAAGGTGGGTGCCAGGCTGGTCGCGACCCCCATCACCTGGGTGGAGCGGTCGATGGTCAACGGTAGCTTCGACTGGGTAACCTATGTGATACGTAGGCTGGCTTCGGTCCAGGGCCTGCTCCAGAGCGGTCAGGTCCAATTCTACATCGCGACCGCCCTCTTGGGTCTGCTGGCCGTGGTCTGGTTCGGGGGGATCCGCCTCTGATGTTTGCCGCTCCCGCCTGCGCCCCGTTCCTGCTCACCCTCACCTGGCTGCTGCCACTGGCCTCGGCCGGGGTGCTGATGGCTTTTCCGGCCGGGAGCGCGTCCGCCGTGCGCCGGTTCAGCCTGGCCGCGAACGGCTTCAACCTGGTCTTGATCGGCCTCCTGTCCGCCGCGTTCTTCCTGCATCCCCCGCAAGTGCCGGCCGGTTCCACCGAATCGGTATTGGCCTTCGTGACCGACATCCCCTGGTTCGCGGCCCTGAACATCCGCTACCATGCGGGCGTGGATGCGATCTCCATGGCCATGATGCTGATGGCGGCCGTGGTCATCTTCTGCGGGACCTTGGCCAGTTGGAATATCGAGGTGCGGACCAAGGAATTCTTCATCCTCCTCCAGGTGCTGGCGGCGGGGGTCTTCGGCAGCTTCATCACCTTCGATCTTTTCGCTTTCTTCGTCTTCAACGAGCTGACCTTGATCCCCACCTACCTGCTCATCGGCATGTTCGGCAGCGGGCGCAAGGAATATGCGGCGATGAAGCTCAACCTCATGCTGATGGGCGGTTCCGCCCTTATCCTGCTGGGCATCCTGGGCCTGTATTTCGAATCCGGCATCCATACCTTCGACATCCTCGAGCTGTCCCGGATCCGTTTCGATCGCGGCTTCCAGATGTGGGCCTTCCCCTCCGTCTTCCTCGGCTTCGGGATCCTGGGCAATATGTTCCCGTTCCATATATGGTCCCCGGACGGCCATGCCTCGGCTCCCACCGCCGTTTCCATGTTCCTGGCCGGCGTGCATATGAAACTCGGAAGTTACGGCTGCCTGCGCATCGCCATGTACCTGATGCCCGAAGGTTGCCAGGCCTGGATGGACGTCTTCCTCATTTTGGCCGCGGCGGGCGTGGTCTGGGGCGCGTTCGTGGCCGTCAAGCAGAAGGATTTGAAATACCTGAATGCCTATTCCTCGGTCTCGCATTGCGGCCTGGTCTTCCTGGGGCTGGCCGTCCTCAATGCCACCGGCCTCCGCGGCGCGGTAATGCAGATGCTGGCCCATGGATTCATCACGGCGGCGGTCTTCTGCCTCATCGGCATGATTTACGCGCGGACCCATACCCGGAAAATCCCGGAGATGTCCGGCCTCATGTCCAGCATGCCCTTTCTGGGGACTTGCTTCGTCATCGCCGGGTTCGCGGCCTTGGGGCTTCCCGGCCTGGCCGGTTTCGCCGCGGAGTTGAACGTCTTCATCGGAGGCCTCACCTCCGGCCGGCCCTTGCCCATCGTATGCACCGGCCTGGCCGTAATGTCGATCGTGGTGACGGCCATCTATATCCTCAGGGCGACCAACGGGATCCTTCACGGTCCCGCCAAGGATGGAGGCGAAGCCCTGGTTGTCTCTGCCGGACTTGCTGCCGCAGATGGGCATACTGCCGGTAACAGCCATACTGCCGCTGACGGCCAAGTTGAGGCCATCGCCTTGGTCGCGGGAAAATCCGTCGATGCAACCTTTATTGAAAAGGTACCGCTGGTCCTTTTGCTCGCCTGTATCGTCGCCATGGGACTCTTCCCGGGCCGTCTCGCGGCTCTCCTCGATCAGGCCATCCAACCCATCCTCAACAATCTGAACCGATAGCATGATGAACAACGCCTTGCTTCCCTTCCTTCCCGACTTGCTGCTGTTCGCCTTGGCCGTGGCGGTACTGGCCGCCGATTTGGGGGATGAGGACGGGAAGATGTCCTTCCCCCTGGCCTGCTTCGGCCTCGCAGCCCTGGCCGCGCTCATCGCCTGCATGCCCGCCGCCGCGCGCGAGGGGTCCTTCGGCGGTTACCGTACCTCCTCCGGTACCCTGCTGTGGAAACTCCTGTTCACCTTGGCCGCCCTGAGCGCCACCTTGCTGTCGCGGCCCTATTTCCAGGCCGGCGGAAATGCGCGCGGGATCCTGGCCAAGCCGGGCGCGTTTTTCGGCCTGCTGGTGCTTTGCACGCAAGGGATGTTCGCCTTGGTTTCCGCCCGCGACCTGCTGACCTTCTATCTCGGCCTGGAACTGGCCACCTTGCCGCTCTATGCCTTGGCCGCCTTCCAGCCGGACGATCCCGATTCGGTGGAGGCCGGATCCAAATACGTGCTGATGGGCGGCTTCTCCTCCGCCTTGACCTTGTTCGGGATTTCCTTTCTCTATGGAACCGCCGGCGGACTGGGTTTCGAGGCCTTGGCCTCCGCGGCCCAATCCGATCCTAGCCAGCCCTTGCTTTGGGGCGGAACCATTTTCCTCCTGGGCGGGCTGGGTTTCAAGCTCTCCATGGCGCCCTTGCATATGTGGGCTCCGGACGTCTACCAGGGGGCGCCGACCCCGGTGATGGCCTTCCTGTCCGTGGGTTCCAAGG
>DAINDC010000556.1:0-3109 GCA_036732085.1 Fibrobacterota bacterium
TATCGGCCCGGCTCCCACGGGACGGAAGTGGCACAAGATGAAGTATGCCTATGACGCTCAAGGCGCCCTGTCTTCCATGACGGTCTTCAACGACCAAACCGAGTCCCAGGTGGTGTCGAAGTCGCGGTATGAATATGACCCTCAGGGCCGGGTGACCGAGGTGCTGGACAAAACCGGCCAGCTGCTCGCGCACTATACCTATGATAATTTAAACCGGATGACCCGCGTGGCCCTGCCGGGCTCGGTGGGCATGAGCTATACCTTCGATATCCAGGGCAAGGCCAAATCCGTGACCGCCCAGGCCGGGGACAAGACCGTGTTCCAGGAACTCCTTGGCTATGAAACCAAGCCGCATCCAGACATTGCCGACAACCTGACCGTCGAGCCCCGCTTCGATGGGAGCCTCTCGTCCTTGGTGCGTAAATTTTCGAGTGCCGCGCCAAACCCCGTCGAATGGTGGCAGTACAGTTACGACGTTCCAGGGCGGATGCTGGGCGCCTCCAAGCATCTTCCCACCTCGGGAGGCTCGCTGGCCCCGAATGGAACCCTCATTTTCCCCGCTACTTTCAACCCGGCTCCCGCCGGGGAGAGCGACTACAACTACAGCGACGACGGGGCCATCCAAAGCCAATCGGATGGTTCCCAGACCTATGTCTACAGTTACACGGGCGGCAAGCATCAGTTGAACGCGGTGACGCCGAGCCTTCCTGCGCGTGTCACTTCGGCCGGAAGCTTTGTGTATGATTTGAACGGGCGGCTCCAGAAGGACAACGGAACCGGGAAGACGTTCCTGTATAACTATGCGGACCGTCCGGTGCGTCTCCTGCTCCCCGGGAAGGCCTTCCACTTTTTCTACGACGAGAACGACAACCGCGTGGCGACCTTGGAGGATCGGGGCGGTACGGTGGTGGGACGCCATATCTACGTGTACGAGGCGGGGTTGAAGGTCCTGAAGGAAATTGTGAACCGGGAAGCCACCCATCCCGATGGGGCCCTGGACTTGGTGAAGGTCCATGAGTACGGCCAAGGAGGATTGGTCGCGGTGGGGTATGGCGGCCAGAACGACCGGCAGGTGTTGGTGAAGGACCATCAGGGCAGCGTAATGATGTCCGTGGCGGTGGCGAATGGGGGCATTGTCAAGGAGGATGGATACAAGCCTTACGGGGTGATGGAGACGCGGGTGGTGCCAGGGACCGATGAGGCGCCGGGTGAAGCCTATACGGGCAAGGAGTTTGATGACGCATCCGGGCTGTATAGCTTTGGCGCTAGGTTCTATGACCCGGAGCTTTCGATGTGGTTGGTGCCGGATCCGGCGGGGCAGTTCTTTAATCCTTATGCTTTTGGCGGGGATCCGATTAATGGGACCGATGATGATGGTCGGATTATGGGTTGGGATGATCTTGCTGTCGGCATACTTGGTGCTGGAATAAGTTATGTCGGCGGTGGACTAAATCATGGGGATTGGTTTAATGGTCAGGCCGCATTCAATTTATATAATGGGGCGAGCTCTTCACTTGCAGGATATAACACGGGTTTAGTTGTTACCGCTGCTACCGGCGGGTGCTTCGTATGTGGGTATGTTGCAGGTTCGGCAGTGGGTTCAGGTGAAAGCGCACTCAATAATGGTGTTGCCAATTTTCTTTCAGACGGAAAGATTGGAACTTCTTTTTCAAACACCACACTAGGAGTGGGGCCAGCCAGTTATACATTTGGTGATGGTGCGGGTAATGGTTTTAATTTTGCCACCCCTGATAAATGGAATTCGCCAGCCGACATCTTCAATAGTTCGATGACGGTTTTGAGCTATGCAGGTGCCGCATCTTCCGCTTATGGGACCTATGGTTCGTATGCAAGAGGGTCTCTTGGGTTCCAGAATCCATTCAATTCAAGTAGCCAGTGGTCCCTGGTAAATAAGGAAGGAAATCTTTCACCGTCCTGGACTAATCAAGGTCAGCTTAATAATTTCGCAAGCCAATCATCACAGTCTATTCAGGCCGCGAATCAATTGGTTCAGAAAGCATACAATAGTGTTAAGGATAATGTTTCTTTCACTTTTGGAAATGGTCACGCCCTATCAGTCGGTCAATCTCAAATGCAGGAGCAAGGAACGCCAATTATCGGACCTGGGTCAAATAAGCCCGATCTCATTGCTGGCGCACGTTTAGCCAAAGATTACGGGGGACTTCCTACAGACTGGGTTAAAATGAATAGCTCTTCGGGCTTCACCCCAAGTGGAACAATGTTTGAAACCCATTGGTACGAAAATACTGTTACTGGTCAACGGGTTGAATTCAAATCCAAACTTGGGTTCTACTGAAGGATGTTATGACAGGTGAAAATATTTTAATGACGCTGCGTCAAGATGCGGTCGAAATCGCAAAAAATATTTTGCAGGAAAAAATTGGTGTTTTAGAAGGCGTGAGATTGCTTTTTCCTGTGTTGTGGAAAATCGAGGCGGAAACAGGAATCGTAGAAACTGAGTTTTCGATTTTCAGAGGAATCGAATCTGAGGCCGAGGAGGAGTTCCCTGATCCGGCAACCAAAGAAAACTGGAACGTTGATGCTTGGAAGAAGCAAAATGAAGGGCTAGCTCAGTACGAGGCTTCGATAAAAGAATTAGTTCAAAGCACTTGTCGAAGATTATTAGAAATATACAGATTACCCCTTCAATAACGCCTTAGCATGGCTTAGAATCGCCCGCTGCTTCTCCGGCGGCAGCCTTTCAAACACTTCCTGCATTTTCCCCACGCGTTTGTTCTTCAGCGCTTTGGAAATGACCGTCTTGGATTTTTCCACGATGCCGTAAAGGTCGCCCAGCGCCACCCCTAAGACTTCCGCGATCATGCCGATCTTCTCCGGCGTCGGGCTATTATGGCCTTTTCCCCAACGGGCAATGGAATATTGGTATCCGTTCTCAGAATTGCCGCGCAGCCTTCCCAGGCCATTTGGGGCGCGCAATGCGGAGCATGCCCGCGCGCCCTGGCTGGCGTTGTTATGTGAAGGTTTGCCCCGAAATTTTCTTATGGGGCGGGTTTGTATGCAATTGCTCTTCGCACGCCGGTTTTCTTGTATTCGCATTGCGGGGTTGGGCCCCCGCTCTTACGTAATT
>DAINDC010000557.1:0-3104 GCA_036732085.1 Fibrobacterota bacterium
CGCATCGGAGCATCCTTGAAGAACAGATCAATCAGGCGAATCAAGAACGACTCGGATCGTTGGTTCTTGATCTTATCGAGTAGCAGGACATCGAGGCATTTTCCGGCGGGCATGTTAATCTCCACCCGAGGGTAAAGTTCGGGACTGATCCATTGTAGCCTAGGATGGCGCCATCACGCAATCCTTATAGGAAAGCGCCTGGAAAGTGCCGGAACTAGGTTTTTCGAAGGATATTGCGGACCCGGGCCACCATATCGACCGGCGAGAAGGGTTTTACGAGGTAATCGTCGGCTCCCAGTTGGAAACCACGGGCGATGTCCTTCTCCTTGCCCAGGGAGGTGAGCAAGAGGACCGGCAAGTTGGAACAGGCCGGGTTGGACCGCATCTTGGCCAGCAGTTGCATGCCGTCCATGCGCGGGAGCTTGGCGTCGAGGACGCACAGGGAGAATCCTCCGGCCGCGGCGGCTTCCAAGGCGGACGGGCCGTCGGTGAAATGCTTGATGCTGAATCCCTCGCGTCCCAGGCGGCTTTTGACTATGGTCGCGACGGTATCATCGGCTTCCGCCAGTAGGATGGAGCGGGGCTGATGGGACATATTGTCCTTGGAGGAGAGCACGCAATTGCGGCCCTGCGCCTTGGCGAGGTAAAGGAAACGATCCGCCTCGGCGACGGCCTCCTCGAGCGAGCAATTGGCCGCCACTTCCGCGACCCCGCCGGAGAAAGTAACGTGGAAGATACGTCCCCCCGGACCCTGGAACTTCTGCGCGGACATCGCCTCCAGCGCCTTGCGGACGGCCATGGCGGCCCCGTCCAGGCCGGTATTGGGGAAGAGCGCCACGAACTCCTCCCCGCCCCAGCGCGCCAGGAGATCGGATTTGCGGATGGCTCCGGTGAGCACGGCGCCCGTGCGGCGGAGGACCTCGTCGCCGGCCGCATGGCCGAAGGTGTCGTTCACGAACTTGAACCGATCCAGATCGAGGATGGCCACGGTAACCGTTTCCCCGCGCCGGCTGGCCAGGGAGAGATTGCGGAGGTAAGACTCGCGGAAGGCGGCCCTGTTCGGCAGCCCCGTGAGATGGTCGCGGCGGGATTCGCGCAGGTTGCCTTCGGTTCGGTAGAGCCATGCCGAGACGGCGGCGCAGATGGTTTCGACCTCGAAGGGTTTTTCGTAGTAGGCGTCGGCGCCGAGCGCGAAGCATTCGGTCTTGGGCTGGGCGCCCAGCTTGGCCGAAAGCACGATGACGGGCACGTTCGCCGTGGCCGGGCGCTCCTTCAATCGGACCAGGAAATTCCGTCCGTCCGTATCCGGCAGGATGAGATCGAGCAGGATCAGGGAGACCTTCTTGTCTTCCAGGACGGCTTCCGCCTCCGCCGCGGTGGCGGCCGTGAGGATCTCGCGATTGGAGCCTTCCAGGACGGTGCGCAGGAGATCGGTGATGTAGGGATCGTCGTCGATGAGGAGGATGCCGGCCTTGTCCTCCATTTCCGAGACCGCGCAGATTTCCTGGACGGTTTCGAGCAGCTTCTCCAGGTGTTGGGGGAATTCCGCCTCGGTGGAATCCTCAAGTGCGGCGGCGGCTTCGGTGATTTCCGGGAAGCCGTAGGTGGTTCCCGAGCCACGCAAGGTATGCGCAATCCTGCGCACCGATTCGATCGGTTCCTGGCTGCCGTCGAGCTCCCTGCGGGCGGCCTTCAGGGCTTCGATACGGGTCGCCAGACCCGCCCTATACCACTTTTTTAGATCTTCCATCTAAGCTATTTAGGAGACCGCTTCCGAGCCCATCCGCATCAATGCCAATGCATGCCCCGGGCGGATCGCAAAGTGGTCTTTTCCCTTTGCAACCAGGTTTCGACCTGGCCGAGCATATCGTCCAGTTGGCAAAGGAGCGGCAGGATGAGGTCCTTGGCGCCTTCGATGGCCGCCCTCTCGATCCGTTCCGCGAAATCGCTCACCTCGGTAGCTCCCACGTTACCCGCCGCGGATTTGATGGCATGGATGGCGCGGCCCACCGCATTCATATCGCCGGCGCGTCCGCGATCGCAGGCCGCCTCCATGCGCTGCGGGACCTTGTCCAGATATTGGTCGATGACGCGGACGATCAACTCCGATCCGCCCAGCTTTTCCAACCTGTCCAGCGCACGTCTATCGATGGGGCTATCCGTCATGACCATATCGTGCTCCGATGCTTGCCCGCGGGCCTTGGTGCTTCCGATCCATTCTACTACGCGGGATTTGGAAATGACCAGATGGACATGGAGAATCTTTTCGGGGGCAGGCGCTTGGAGGCAGTAGTGGAGGGGGGCCGACGCGATTAGTGTCCGAAGGCGGTCGACGGTTTGCATCCGCTTCGGATCATGGCACGAATTGAAGTCGGAAAGTATCCTGAAAATATCAGTGCACCGTCCCGGACGGTACAGGCGCATGAATATCGGGGCCCGCCTGATGGCCGACCCTATGGAAGCGACCGAGAGCGCCCGGACTTTTGATTTTTGGGCTAAGAACCGGTCTCACAAATGGTTCCTACTGCGGCCGGCTGCAAAGCCCGCCTACTGCGTTCTCGTTCCAGAGTCTGTGCCTGTTCTCAAATGCGTTTATCGCATTTTCGCCCCCTCAAACCCATCGACGTACCCTCCAGGTACGCCTTCAGAGTTTTCGGGGCCTGCGGCCTTGTCGACGAACTGTTCGCTCGGCCTCGTTACGTACCCATTTATGAGACCGGTTCTTAGGCCTTGCGTCGGATGTGTAAACCTGAGGCGAGCAAGATTAGGGATCCCAAGGCGGCCAGGAGCAGGCTGGAGGGTTCCGGGACGGATTCGACTGCGGAGCCGATGCGGATATTGTCCACGCCGGTATTGATGAGTCCGCCATGCACGGTATCGAATCGGATCCCGGTAATGGCATCCGCGTCGGAAGTCACACCCCAGAATCCGACCTGGGTCGGGTCTTGGGAAAGGACACAGGTCCCCAAGGTGATTCCACCGAGCCCATAAACGGAAAGGGTGGCAGGTCCGTAGACATTGAGGTAGGTATCGAAGCCGTCGGCGGTCGCCGACTACGCGCCGACCGCGAGGACGGCGGCGAGAACGGCGGCGATGGCGGGGGC
>DAINDC010000558.1:0-3104 GCA_036732085.1 Fibrobacterota bacterium
CAGGATGCGACCGGCTTCATCAAGTGCCTGGGCCTGCCGCTCAAGATGCGGGCCTTGCTCCTGGGCAAGAAAAGCCCGGTCCGGATCTAAGGAAAACCTTGGGTAACGCGCCGGATACCCGTCTGCCCTCCGTGGGGGTGATTCTCCCCGCCGGCGGCAAAGGCTTGCGCGCGGGCGGATCCGAGCCCAAGCAGTTCCTGCCTCTGGGCGCCGGGGTGGGGAAGGGGATCGGCAAAGGGGCGAGGGGCGGCAAGCCCATGCTCGTCTATACCGTGGAAGCCTTCCATCAACTGGAGTCCGTGCGGGCCATCGTCCTGGTCTTGCCGCGCGAGCGCATCGCCGCTTATGCCAAGCTCATGGCCCCCTTCGCCAAGGTCTCCATAGTCGAAGGCGGCGCCGAACGCTGGGAGTCCGTGCGCAACGGGTTCCAGGCCCTGGACGCGGCGCTACCCTATGTCCTCATCCATGACGTGGCCCGCCCCTTCGTGACCGAAGCGGTGATCGAGCGCTGCCTGGAAGCGGCGTCCGCGGAGGCTTGCGTCATCGCGGCCCTGCCGGCCTCGGATACGGTCAAGGAGGTGGACGGACAGGCGGTTGCCCGGACTTTGGATCGCCGCCGCCTGATTCTGGTGCAGACCCCGCAGGTCTTCCCGCGCGCCATGCTCGACAAAGTCTATGCCTCCCCCTGGATCGGCGACGTCCCCACGGACGAGGCCCAGATGGCCGAGCGCGCGGGCTGCGCGGTGCGATGGGTGCGCGGAAGCGAGAGTAACCGCAAGGTGACGGGGGCGGAGGATCTGGCCTGGGCCGAATGGATGGCCGGCCGCTTCGAGGCCGGGGAGAATTTCCCGGACGCCTGAGATCGGATCGCTTCGGGGGTTGGGTAATGCGGTAGGGTAAGGCGGATGGGGAAGTCGAAAGGGAAAGCGGGACGGAAATGATCAAGGTCGGAATCGGACAGGACAGCCATCGCATCCAGGAACCCGCCGCGGGCAAAGCGGGGGGGCCCCGTAAGGCCCTGGTCCTGGGGGGCGTGACCTTGGATGAGGCCTATGCGCTCGCGGGCAATAGCGACTCGGACGTGGTCCTGCATGCCATCACCAACGGGATTTCGGGAATCACGGGCCGGCCCATCCTCGGGCCCATCGCCGACAATATGTGCAAGGCCGGCATCACCGACAGCGCGGCCTATCTGCTGAAGGGCTTGGAGGATCTCGAAGCCATCGGCTATCGTCTCTCGCATATCTCCGTGAGCCTGGAATGCCAGCGTCCGAAAATCCTGCCCATCCTCCCGGCCATGCTCCTCTGCCTCTCGAAGCTGACCGGGCTTGGGCCGGAGGATATCGCCGTCACCGCCACTTCGGGAGAGGGACTGACCGATTTCGGAAAAGGTCTGGGGATCCAGGCTTTCGCCGCCATCACCGCCGCGCGCCTCTGATCAATGGGTTTGGGATCGCAGATCTGAGCCCGTGACCGCCGCTCGGCAAATGCGATTCAGCGAGGACGATTCAGCGAATACGATCCAGGGGGACGCTTCAGCGTGAACGACTTATTGGGGCCGATGGACGAATCGGAACTTCATGCCGCCCGCTTCGATCTCATCGCCGTCCTTGAGCCGGGCCGAATGGATCTCGTCGCCATTGACCTTGAGATGCGAGAAGCGTTTCACCAGCAAGTTGATGACCCAGACCGTGCCCTTGCGATCGATGCTCGCGAATTGCTTGCCCACCATGAGGCCGGGGATATGGATATCGTCCGAACTGCTATTGCCCAGATAGGTGGTTTCCTTGAGGAGCGGGATGGACTTGCCCGTCTCCAGGACTTCCAGGAAGGGCTCGTGGCCGGTGGCCGTCAGGGCCTTGATGGTAGTGGTTTCGTAAGGGCGGACCCCGTCTTCCAGGTATTCCAGCGCGTGCTGGCCGATGGTGATGACGTCATTCGGTTTGAGCAGGCATTTGTGGACCCGCTTCTTGTTCACATAGGTGCCGTTCAGGCTCTGCAAGTCCTCGAGAATGAAAATCCGGGAATCGATATCGCCGATGATGAAGGCATGATGTCGGGAAATCCCCAGGTTTTCGATGCAGATGGGATGGGACGGGAGCCGGCCGATGGCATTGAAGCCCGGCTTGAGGAGGGTTTCCCCAAGAATCTGATTCTGGAAGCGGATGACGATTTTCGCCATGAATGGGTCCTGTCCTTGGTCCAGGGCCTGGAGCGGCCTAGTCCGGCGAAACCCTGCTGGAGTCCGACCGGTATTAATTGCTAGAATTGTAGCAACCCCCAACCCTGAAAACAATGAAGGTTATCCAGCCATTTTTCCTAGGCCTGTTCGGTGGCCTGGCCATTTCCCTGGCGCTATTGGTGGGGCTGTATTTTTCTCCGCTGCGCGAAGCCGCGTACTTCGCGGCCGACCCGGAATTGAACGACGTGCGCGACAAGCTTTCCCAATATCGCGATTGGCTTTCCCAGGCTGATCTTTACATCGCGGAAAAAGGTCCGGAACCTTCCGATTCGCTGCAGACGGCGCAGACCTTGGCCTGGCGCGAGTATAAGAAATGGCGCACCCATCTGGGCGAGTTGGCGCGCGCGCATGCCAAGCCCAGTCTGACGGGCTTCCCGGCCTGGACGTATTCCCTGCGTTACTGGGTGGCTCCGATCACCGCCTGCCTAGCCCTGCTGCCGGCCTTGCTGCTCGCCTGGCGATCGCGTTCGCGCTTTCGAACAACAAGCGCGCCATCCGCTGGCGGACGGTGATGTGGGGTCTCATCCTGCAGATCGTCACGGCGGTCGCGGTGCTGAAGGGCGAGCAGATCTCCCGGCTCTTCGGAGCTCCGGGCAATCAACTGGTTGCCTCACTGGTCTTCATCGCCCTGGCCATCGTCGCCTACTTCGTTGCGTCGCGGCTGCCGGAGAGCTCGCGCCGCTTCCTCTGGTACGGGTTTGCGGTGGTCGCGGGGGTGCTGTTCCTGGCGTTCAACCTCCTGAAATATCTCTTCGAGAATCTCAAGGAAGTCGTCAACAAGATGATCGCTTACACGCAGGTCGGCTCGTCCTTCGTGTTCGGCTCGGTCGGCGATCCCGCGAACAAGACCGTCGGATTCGTG
>DAINDC010000559.1:0-3088 GCA_036732085.1 Fibrobacterota bacterium
CGCGGAAGTTACCGTACCATGCAGGGTAACCTCCCCGTTCTGGGTGACGAGCGAGATGTCCGCGGCCTCGGGGGAGACTTCCTTGTTCTTCTTGAGGACGGCGCGGATCCTCTCGTTGACCTTGGCGTCCTCTTTGGTGAGCCCCTTGTCCTTGAGGAAAACGTTTTCCACCTTCTCGCCCGCCTTGTTCGCGCCCTCCTTGACCTTGCCGGCCGCGGTCGCCGCTCCCTCGGACACGTCCCGGGCGGTCTGGCGGGTTTCTTCCTTCGCCTTTTCGCCCATGCCCTTGCCGGCTGCATTGGTGTCCTTGGCCGCCTCGCGGTTGGCCGCGGCGGCGCTGTCCTTCGCGGCCGCATTCTCGCGCGCGGCCTGTTTGCTTTCCCGATTACAAGCGGTCATCCATAGCAAGGCTGAAACGGCAATTATCGCTGCTTTCATGCTCTCTCCTTATCGGGCCCTGGGAAGGGTCCTGGTTTTCATGGGTCAATTCCCATTCGAAAATATGTTCTGAGAGAATGGGTGAAAGGATTTTTTTCGCCCGCAGCCGTTAGGGCAGGCTTTCCAACCACATCCGACGAATTTCTCCCCCCGTTCTGAGCTCAAGGAAATGCATGCCGGGAGAATTTCCGGAAGCGGGAAGGTCGAGGACATGTTCCCCGGAAGCCAGGGTCTGGTCGAGCAAGGTCCGCTGCCGCCCGTGAAGATCGCTGATGCGCGCCTGCACCCGATCCGGATGCGCGAGCCGGAAGCGCAGCTTGTTCCCGGAGATCAGAGTGATTGGAAATGCCCGCCTCGCGCCTGCCGCCACCCTGGTGGCCGAGGGCTTCTCGCTGCGCAGGATGGCGCCTCCCATGCCTACCACGATGGCGTCGCCGTTTTTGGTGAAGGCCAGGCACGAGAGGGAATTCACGGGAAGATCGGACCCTTGCTGGATCCATTTCAGGCCGCCGTTCACGGTTTTGAAGATCGTCCCGCCGCCGGAGGCTATGAGGCCGAGCTTCGGGGTCGAGAAAGCGACCGAAGTCAAACCGCTGCGCGCCAGATCATCGGATATCAGGTTCCAGGTGATGCCGGCATCCTCCGATCGCATGACCACTCCGTACCCGCCCACCGCGACTCCCACCAGGGAGTCCGCGAAGGCGATGGAAGTCAGGCGATCCTGGGTGAACCTCTGGGTTACCTTGGTCCAGGTCAACCCGCCATCCGTGGTCCGCTGCAAGCTCCCGCTGTCGCCGATGGCCACGCCGATCTTGGGAGTGGCGAAGGCGATGCCGTTGAGATTCCTGTCCCCGGCGGCTTGCGCGTTCGCCTTCCAGGTTTTTCCGGCATCCTCCGATCGCATCACCGTCCCATACAGGCCCACGGCCACGCCCACCTTGCTGTCCGCGAAGGTTATCGCCTCCATTCCCGTCATGGCGGGAGCGTCGAATAACCTGTTCCACGTGACGCCCCCGTCCTCGGTCCGCAGCATCACCCAGTCCATGCCTGCCGCCACGGCCACGAGCGAATCCGCGAAGGCCACGGTATGGAGCCATTTGGTGGTCAGTGCCGGCACCGCTTTCTTCCAGGTGAGTCCGCCGTCCGCGGTATTGAGGAGGGTCCCGTTCTCGCCGACGGCGATTCCGCGCCTGTCGCCGCCGAAAGCGACTGCCTCGATCGAAGCGACCGATACGGATTGGCTGATGACGGTCCATGTGACTCCGGCGTCTTCCGTTCTCCAGATCTCGCCATAATGCCCAACGGCCACCCCGACCTTGCTGCCGAAAAAAGCAACGCCGTAAAGAAAGGCGTAGTATCCCGTTTCATTGGTCACGGACCAGGTCAACCCGCCATCCTCGGTGCGCATGATTCTCTCGTTGTCTGCCGTCGCCACGCCATGCAGGCTGTCCATGAAGGCGAGGGAACAGTATTTCTCCGGGGGCAAACCCGTAGGTAACCCGGTAGTTACCTTGGACCAGGTGAGCCCGCCGTCCACCGTCCGCAAGAGGAGGCCTTTTTCCCCGCCGATGATCCCGACGAGGGAATCCTTGAAGGCCACGGCGCTGAGGAAATCGGCGGTCAGGGCCGGCCGGATATCGGTCCAGGTTTTCCCCGAATCATCCGAACGGATGATGGTCCCGGAATCCCCCACGGCCAGGGCGACATGGGAATTGGCGAAGCAGAGGGCGCGGAGGCTGATCTGGCTCGCGGGACGCGTGAGCTTGGTCCAGGTGAGGCCGCCATCGGACGTGCGCATGATTTCATTGTTGAAGCCCGCCGCGAGGCCGGCCTTCGGGCCTCGGAAGACGATACTGTTCCATCCTGCGCCGTCTAAGCCGGGCTTCGCATCCTGCCATGTCAGCCCCGCGTCCGCGGTCTTGAGGAGGACGCCGCCGTCCCCGACCGCGAAGGCGACGGTATAGTCGACGAAGGCGACCGATCGAAGCCAATTCACGGTCAACCCCGGATCGATCAGGGTCCAGACCTTGCCGCTGTCCACGCTGCGCATCACCGTCCCATGGGAGCCCACCGCCAGGGCGTTCCGGCCATAGGTGCCGACGCCGAACAAATGGCTTCCCTTGAGGAGCGGGTTCATCCACTTCCAGGTTTCGCCCTGGGCATTCCCATTTTTGAAAAAACAGGCGCAAAGAAAAAGCATCCATGCAAAAAGGCGTAGCATCCGCATTCAGTCCTCGATTTTTTAAGAGCGCGTTCAAAAGTTAATTAAGTCTGGACCAACAAGCACGGACATTGCGAAGCTGGCTTGCCACAATCATATCAGCTGTGGACATTGGCGGTTTTCACCAACGGAATTCCAGGGCGAGGGAAGGCAGGAAGGTCCAGCCCCGGAGATCCTCCCGCTTGCCGCCGAAAAGCGTGAACGTCCCATAGTCCTGCCAGTAACCTGCGAGTGACCCAACCAGGTAGACCCAGCGGTAGCCGACCCGGGCATTGGCGAAGCCGCCATAGGCCGATACGGTCTTCTGGCCGTGCAAGGCGTCGAAGGGCCTGGTGCTGCCGTCCGCGAGGCGTTCCACCAGTTTCCGGATATCCGAATCGTACTCGATGAAGGTCAGGTTGTAGGCCAGGCCCAGGCCGAAGCCGCCAT
>DAINDC010000560.1:0-3083 GCA_036732085.1 Fibrobacterota bacterium
TGAAGGCAATCGCATGTCGGAGAAGTCCTGGGCTTCGCTGGCTCCCTTACTCGACGATCGGAGATCCGTGGATTCGCTGGTGGCCGGCATCAGCATCAAGGCCCATAAGAATTTCCGTTGCGTGGTGACGATGAACGAGGACGATTCCACCTTCGAGATTCCGGACTACATCATGTCGCGCATCCAGCCCGCCATCGAACTCCCGTTCCCCAAGGCCGAAGAGGAATTGCGCATCCTGCGTTACAACCTGCCCACCGCCCCTGAAGAACTGCTACGCATCTGCGTGGGCTTCCTGCAGCAGGCCCACGGCCTCGATCTCCCCTACTCCATCCGCGACGGGCTTAATGCCATCCGCTTCTCCACCAAGCTGAACGAACTGCGCCCCGGCACCTGGGAGGCCTTGTTCACCACTTCAATCCGGCAGATCCTCGGCGACGAGGCGCTCGATATGGAAGCCCTGGCGGAAAGGCGCGCGCGCGACGGACTGCGGCTTCCCAACATGCAGCTCGGCGATTTCTTCTTCGATGAAGACAGTCCCCTCAATCCAGACCGGGATCCTCCCGGCAAGGACTGATCGGCCGCGCCAGCCGCCGACAGCGCCAAGACCACGATTATGACCACGGCCGCGAACGGTATGGGCATCCGACTCAATGAGAATATCACCGCCTTCCCCGTCCGGCATGGGAAGGCAGCCTTCGCCATGGAGCTCCGCAAACTCCTGTGGAATGAAAGCGGGTCGCCCGCCGCGCGCTTCGATGTCTTCGCCTTCGCGTTGCCCGCATCCCTCTGCGAGGACGCTCTCGCCGGAGTGGAAACGCTTCCCGCCATCAGCGCCCTGGTCATCCGCGTGGACGGTCAGGTACGCGCGTATCTGCCTTTCGATCCTTCCGACGCCTATGTGGAAGCCCTCCGGCAAGCGCGCCAAAGGCGCATACCCGTGCACTTCCTGGAAGACGACGCCCTGCTGGAAGGCCCGTTCCTCCAGCCCTTGCCGGATGCCTACCTGGTCAGGGGCCTGGGTTTGGCGCGCTACTATTCCCTGGCCAAGGAAGTCCTGGCCGGCCGCGAGAACGACGATCGGCTGGAACATCGGAGTTACCTGGCGCATGCGGGCCTGCGGCGGCTGGCGCGCGGAGGGAAGCGCATCCTCTTCCTCTGCGACTTCCCCCTGCTCGTGCGCCTGGAGGAATCGTTCCGGGAAGGATCGATATCCGGCATGCTCTCCGACGCCGCGGGCGAAGCGTCCGCGGGCGAAGCGTCCGGCGCTGGAGGAGCAAGTGGAGCCGCGGCCGCGAAGGACTCGGTGGAGATCAGGACCTATCCCATCAAGACCCGCCATCTCTACTTCGCGCTCGGCGAACTCCCCTTCTATACCGGGGAGATGGAGAAGGAACGGCAGGATCCGATGGCCGTGCCCATGGACTACCTCGATCTGGTCAAGCGGATCTTCGTCGAGACGCGCAACCATTTCCTGACCGACAGGAACGAAGCCTGGGCCGTCTCCGTGAAGAAGATCCAAAGCGCCCTCCTCTTCGTCCGCAACCTCGCCGTGCAACAGGGCCGGCTGACCCCGGATCTCATGGACATCGTTTCCGCCGCCAAGGGCGTCTTCGGGAATGCCTTCGCCGCCAAGGTCCTGGAGGCCGGGCGGTATTATCCCTTCTTCGATCCGATGGAAGCGACGGAAGGGCATCTGGAGATCGGCCGCGATCATATCCACGAGCCCGATGCGAGCGAACCCGTGGAGGCTTTCAATCTCCTGGAGGACGAGCCCAAGGTCTGGAAGACCATCCATTTGAAAAAAGAACCCGATCGCGATCGGCAGCGCACCTACCGCTATGCCTGGGATGCGCGGGGCATGTGCTCGCATACGCCCGAGGACGAGCGCATCGAAGGCTTCAACCAGGCCGTCCGCCGGCGATCGCAGGATATCGATCAGCAGGCCTTCGCGCGCAGCGAGAAGCTCACCTCCTCCCTGAAGGACGGCATCGACATCCGCGAGACCTTGCGCAACTGGACCACGGGCGGGATCTATGTGAAGGAAATCCCGCCGTCCAAGGGCCGCGTCGATACCGTGGTCATCATTTTCGATGACGAGCATGACGAACGCTACCCCTCGCATACCACCTGGTACGCCGAGCATGCGGAGGAATCGACTTTGACCTTCTATGCCACCGATCATATGTCCAAGCTGATCGGTCCCGGCGTCGCGGAATCCGAATACGGGGGCCTCAGCCTGCTCTTCCCTCCGCGCCCGGTGCGCAATGTCTTTGAAATGCCAACCGAGAACTCCGGTTTCAACGGCCTGGCGGAGCAACTCTTATACGGGGCCTTGCTTAACAGCCGGGAAAAGTCCGTCGCCTACGTGAGCCAGCGGAAGCCGGGACTGCGCATGAAAAGGATGGCGGCCCAATTCCATCGTCGCCTGGTTTGGGTGCCCATGGCCGCGTTCAGCGCCGAGACCTTGCGGCGGCTCCGCAAATTCCACATCCTCAACGGGAAACAGGTGCGTTCCTGGCCTTCGCGCTATATCCCTGATTAAGCGCGGCTCCCCAAAGAGCTTCGGCCCAAAATCCTCGAACCCAAAGTCCCACAGTGAAATCGTTCCTAACTGGTAAAGTTGAAGTAAGACTTCAGGATCCGGCTAAAGTCCGGGCCCCGATTGCCGATATGCTGAGACGGAGGCGGTTCCCATGGATATCAGCAGCATAGGCTCCGGTTCGCTTACGAACCCTACTGCCGCGAGCACGTCGGCGACCAAAAGCGCCCAACCTTCCAGCAGCGCCCTCACGAATTTCGGACAGGCCAAGAGCATGACGGATAGCATGCTCGTGTCCTTATTGCCTTCCGCCTCCGGGTACGGGATAGGCGGCAACCTGGATATCTATGCAGCCGTAGGCAAGCAAAGCCAGGGTCTCCTGGCGGGCGGCCGGATGGCCCTGGAAATCGCGAATATCTCCCTCGGCATCGATATGAAGCAGGTCCCGGCCTCGACCGATTCCCCGACGCCGGATTCCCCCAGCGCGACCTCGACCGCACCCTCCACCGCCGCACCTGGGACGCCTACCAGCCATATCCTGGAC
>DAINDC010000561.1:0-3080 GCA_036732085.1 Fibrobacterota bacterium
GGATTATTCCAAAGGAAACGTATAGCCCCAGGCCGGTCCCCTTTTTTCCCTTGGTCGTGAAGAACGGCTCGAAGGCCTTTACGGCCACCTCGGGCGTCAGGCCATATCCGTCATCTTCGATGGTGACGAGAAACCCCTGTCCGCGCTTCTTTAAGGTAACCCAAATGTTACCACTGCTGTTTATCGCATCGATGGAGTTGATGATGCCATTGACGATGACCTGGATAAGATGGGATTTCACCCCTTGGATGGAACAAGGCGAGGCGGGTAGGGCCAGGTGGAACTGGATATTGTTCCTATTCAAACGGGGCTGGACGAGCTTGGCGGCATCGGATACCACGGTGCGCAAATCCGTGGCCTCTTTCTTCTTATCCGATTCCTGGGCATAGCTCAATAAATCCTGGACCACGCCCTTGATATGATTGGTGGCATCGGAGATCAGGACCAGGTATTCGGTCTGCCTCGGATCCAGATTCTGGGACTTCTGCAGGCGCCGGATGCACATTTGGATTCCGGCTATGGGGTTGTTGATTTCATGGGCCAAGCCCGTCGCCAAGGTTCCCATGCTGGCGAGCCGCTCGGTTTCCAGGATTTTCACCTGCGTGCTTTTATGGTTCCTATCGATCTCATTGATTCTTTCCATCATGGAATCGAATCCCCGCGATAGGAGGCGCATCTCATCATTCACCTTAATCCGCACCTTGGGCATGGGACCTCCAGGCACGAATTCATCGAAGCCCTTGAGTATTTTGTAGATGGGCGCCGAGATGAAGTAGGAGAAGATGATGGATCCGCCTATGCCCAGGAGCAGGAAGAAGGCCGTCATGGCTATCATGATATAGCTGAAGTGCTTCGCCTTTTCCGCGGCCGCCGCCTCATTGATCCCGAAAATCACATTCCCTAACCTTCCTTCCGCGATGGGGAAGAATTTATTGCTAATCGAGAGCCCGCTCTCCTTATCGAGGAAGGATTCCGGAACCGATCTCCCATCGCCTTTGGGTTTGAGTAGCTGGGCGTACTTTTCGGATGGGGTATGGGCACGGAGAGTTCCATCCTTGTCGAAGATTGCGATATATAGAATTTCCTTGTCTCCGTTTTTTGCAAATGCAATCAGGGAGTCGGATGCGGATCGATCCTTTTCATCCATATCGTTCTCTATCTGCTTCGCGAGTACCTTGGCGACCATTTCGATTTTCTGATCGATATGTTCCCTTTCGTTTTTCATCACGAAGGTATATGAGATGGCGAAATTGATGGCGCCGAAGAGGAGGATGGTGGCCACCATGGAAATGGTGAATTTGACGCGGATAGGAATGAACTTCCGTTCCGCGAATCCAATTATCCAATTCAGCAGCGATCGCATGGTTCGACTTATTATCAAAGCAATAATTAAACCATAATCAGTAAGGTCTATTTCCCGGTTCTTTACCTGACCCGGTACCCTGCTTGCCAAATAAGCCGCATCATTTTGCCAAAATGGCGAGAGCTCTTCGGGAGGATTTTAGTCGGATGGATTATAGTCCCAACTTGTTCGAATCAAGATGAAAATGCATCCCCACTAATTCCAAGCTGGAATTTTATTACTCGGAATCCGGATATCCGAATTCCGTTACTCTCGAATCATAGCCAATCCAGCAACCGTCTAGAATTGGATCTGTTATTGCTGTTGCCTAGAACCGATCAGAAATACTCAGGATTGGCATTTATGCCGGAAAATCACATCTCGGCGAATGATATCAGGTCCAGAGGGACGGTTATCTCGCTTTGTTATAGCGAAATTTTGGAGGGGCCCAAAAAATTCATCGAACGGGCGCTATTTGTAGAAGAGGGCGTCTCCGAAGCGGAGAAGCCTTCAGAAGTCTGGTGTCAGAATGTGGAAATACTCTCTTGGAAAACAGTCACAAAGTTAATGGAAAGGGACTATCACTATGAATTCGGCCAATGTGGAAAAAAACTTTGCATCACTTCGGCCGATCTCGCGTCGGTAAAAACCGGGGATGTGCTTTTCGTGGGAAAAGCCGTGCTGGTTGTGACTCATATGGGGATGAGTTGCCAGTCCCGATGTTCGATCAGGGAAAATGAACCGGATGATTGCCCCGCCTCGAGGGAATGGATATTCGCAAGGATATTGAGGGGCGGCCAGGTATTGGTCGAGGACATCGTGGTCGCGATGAGCTCCGAAAAGAGCGCCGGTTGGAAGGATATTGCTCACCCCAATAATTAACGAAGGAAAACTTAAAGATGAACGAACTTCTGTCCATTGTTGTGACCATCAGTGTCGGTGGATTGGCCTTTGCCTGGTACTTGGCCAGGTGGGTCTTGCGCCATGATACGGGTAGCCCGGCCATGGTAAAAATATCCGATGCCATCAAAGCCGGTGCCGAAGCTTTCCTTCGCCGTCAAAATCGCACCATAGTTTCCATGGCCTTGGTTTTTTCCGGCCTCCTTTTCATAGGCTATGGTTTCATCCGCCAGCATCATGACTTCGATCCCGTGCCCACGGCCTTGAAGCTGTCCACCTGGATTACGATTTCCTTCCTGTTGGGCGCGCTGTGCTCGGTGCTGGCAGGATATATCGGGATGTGGATCTCGATCCGGACCAATATCCGCACCGCGAATGCGGCCCAGACCAGCTTGAATACCGCCTTGAGGATAGCCTTGCGCGGCGGCGCCGTCTCCGGATTGCTCGTCGTTTCCATGAGCCTTTTGGGCGTAGCGGGCCTGTATATCCTTATATACGCGTTCGATGGAGTGGATCCCACGCGCGTGCCGCTCCTGACCGTGGGATACGGTTTCGGGGCATCTTTCGTGGCATTGTTCGCCCAGCTCGGCGGAGGCATCTACACCAAGGCCGCTGATGTGGGCGCGGACCTGGTAGGCAAGGTGGAAGCCGGCATTCCGGAAGACGACCCGCGCAATCCCGCCGTGATCGCCGATTTGGTGGGTGACAATGTGGGAGATTGCGCAGGTCGCGGCGCGGATCTTTTCGAATCCACCGCCGCCGAAAATATCGGCGCCATGATCATCGGCGCGACCTTGGCCGCCACGGCGATGAAGTCGGGCATCACCTTCTCTTACGG
>DAINDC010000562.1:0-3075 GCA_036732085.1 Fibrobacterota bacterium
GACGAGCGTATCCGACCTGCTCTCCAATCCCAAGGTGGCGGAGACCTGGAAAGTATAGGCTCCCTCGCCTAGGAAGCGGACCTCGGTGCTGAGGCTGGTGGGATTCAATAGGGTGTCTCCGGCCAGGGCCGAGTCGCCGTCCCGATGCAGTTGCCGCCAGACGATGGCCAGGCGCGGATTCTTGGGATCGACGCCGGATACATGGGCTTCCAGGAAGGATGGGGCGTCCAGGAAGACTTCGCGATCGGGACCCGCATCGATCAAGGTGAGGGAATCCGTGTTCGGAAGATGGCTCGGGTCCACGGTGGAAATGGGATCCCCGCCGGGAGTGAAGACGCGCGGGGTCCGCGTGTCCAAGGTTTCCTTGACGGCGAAGACATGGCCGTCCGCGGTGAGGAAGCGCAAGGGGAATAAACCTTCGGGCAGATCCTCGAAGGCGAAGACGCTGTCCACCAAGGTGGCCTGGAAGGGCGTGCCGGGAATGAAGACGCGGTTCAAGCTGCCTGCGAGGCTGTCCCTGGCGATGCGTGATTCGAAGCGGACGAGCGGCCGCGGCCGCATCTCCAGACGGGCGAGCGATGAACTCGTCGAACGTGAGAAGACCTTGGCCACGGAATCATAAGCCAGGCCGAAGGCGAATTGGCCCCTGCGATCCTCGGTCTTGACTTGCAGGTTGAAGGTGATGGAGGTGCTGCCGACGGCGTTGGGCTGAGAGGTCGAGGAACCGGCTGCGGTCTTTGCAGTGGCTATCGCGGTTGTTGCTCCTATCGCGGTTGTTGCGGCATTGATACGGCTGAGGTCCTCGGCCGTGAGGTTGATGATGGAAGTATTGTTGAGCTTGATGGTCCACAGGGGCGAAGGGGAGACCGCGGGATTCTGATCCTGCGAGTAGAGATTGAGATCGCCCGTCACGCGCATGGCCGTGCCGGTGGAATCCTGGAAGGCCACGGTCAGTTGCGGATTGTCCACGCCGGAACTGGTGCCGGCGACCCGGTTGTCTCCGCAGCCGGAAAGGGAAAGGACGACGGCGGCGAGGAATAGGATGGCGAACACGAGGTCCAATCTAAAAAGAATCGTCGGCCGCGCCCTCATCCTCATACCTTGCTGTTGGGGAAGAGCTGCATGGTCAAGGTGTAAATGCGATCCTCCTTGCGGTCGCGATCGATGATCTCGCGCAGTTCCTCCTGGAAGGATCGGATCCGATCCTTAATTGTATTGAACCCCTCGCCGGAGATGGAGAACATGAGGGCATTGTATTGCCGCGCCTCGGCGGGCACGGTCTCGAAAACCTCCATAGCCATGCCCGTCAGCTCCTGGATATGTTGGCGGGCGGCCATGGCCTGGACGTTCTTCTCGGTATAGATATGCTTGTCGGTCACGGCATAGCCGCTGGCGGTTTTCTTGATGAGGCCCAATTCCAGAAGCAGCTTGACCGACTCCTCCACCTGTCCCGGCGTCAGGGGCGGATAGATATTGGCGGCGATGATGCCCGGATGCCTTTGCTTCTGGTCGATGCCGAAATAGTTCCATACCGCCGAGTAGTACCATTTGGAGAAGAAACGGAATTGCGTCTCGCCCACGATTTGCGCGCGCGAGCTGCGGAACTTGGCCAGTTGGGCGAAGAAGAAATTCTTTTCCGCCATCCCCTTGGCCTGGTTGAACTGCACGAGCAGATCGAAGTAGCGGTATTCGCGTTCGCCCAGACGCATGGCCTTGCCGAACTTGATGCGCAGGTTCTGGCTCAATTGGCGCCGGCCTTTGATGACGGCGGGCAGGAGGCTGGATGTGGAGGCGGGCAGTCCCGCGGCCTTGGCGAAGGTGCGTTGGGAGAAATCCGGGTTGACGGCTTTCTGATGGGCGGAAAAATCCCTGAGGAAGTCGCGGTAATCCAAATATTGGAGGATCTGCGGCCCCGCCGGGGCGGCTTCCTTGGGGGAGGGTTTGGGCTTCGAATCCATTCTATCCAAAGTATACTACCCCGGAGCCTCGGCCGCACTCGTCCCGATGCAAATAAGTGAGGACAAATAAGGCTCGAATATTTTTGGCTTTTGGCTAACCTTCACAAGGCAGTCAACCGGTGTTTTCCACAAAACACATATTAAGGCCGATTTTAAAGGATGATAGGATCCGTTCCGCAATCGGATTCAATCCTTGGGGTTTTCAGGTGAGGACAAATAATCCTCACTTTTCGCAGTGAAATTGTCCTTACCCCCCGTCGGAACCGGGTATCCTTTACACATCACCGCTCTAACCGGAGGTCGTATGGCGAGCATCAAATCATCCACGCATGTATTGGCGGGCCTGGGCCTGGCAACCGTCCTGTTCCTGGGTTGTCAGGATTTCCTGAGTCAGAATGCGAGTAACAGCTCCGTTACCGTAACCGACCAGAACCCCGAAAGCGTTTCCCTCAGGCTGGCCATTAAGGATTCGGGCGCCTGCCTGGAGCTCAAGGACCGGATTGTGGCGGCCCATGCGGCCGGGACCGAACCGGGCGGATCGGACTCCGCCTTCGCGGCCAATTGCATCCGTGAAGTGATCGGCGCCGACCCCGCCAAGGTCCTGCCTCCCGCCATGATCCCGGACGACAGGACCCGCTGCCGCTGGATCCGGACCCAGATCGACGTGGGCCGCGATGAGATGACCATCAAGTTCAGGCACTATTGCCCGGACGACTGCGACACCCTGTTGGATAAGGATTCCACGGAACACGTGAAATACTGCCGCGATCCGAAGCATGATTCCGCCGGGGTGAAACCTCCCGAGCACGATACGGGCGCCGTGAAGCCCCCGGATCACGATACCGTGCCTCCCAGGAACCTCTGCGACAGCCTGCATATAATGATGATGGGAACGGTCCCGGGCACCCAGATCCATAAGGACCAGGAAGCCGATTTCAAATTGAGGTGCGTCGAGCCCCCGCATGATTCCGTGAAAGAACCGCCGCATGATACCGCGATTGTGAAGCCCCCGGTCATCCTTCCCCCCATCGTCCCGCCCAAGCCCAATTGCGATTCCCTGCGGCTGATGCTTTCCAAGTTGGATACGGCCTCGGCGGATTATGCCCGCATCAAGCAT
>DAINDC010000563.1:0-3050 GCA_036732085.1 Fibrobacterota bacterium
TGCGCATTTTCTCGCGCCAGCTCCGCGTGCGGAACACCGGGGAAACATGGGCGTTACCCTCCGCGCCGTTCAGCTTGCGCAGGAAACCGAGCCATGACATGTACAGGTTGGACTGCCAGCCTTCCGGCGAAATGGCGTCGTACAAGGCGCGTTGCGCCCCCAGGGAACCGGGTACGTACGGGTCGGAAAAGGTGGTGTCCAGCAAAACGGAGTTATCGCCCAAGGCGAAAGCCGCGTGCAATCCGGAGGGCATCAGGCCGCCGGTCAAGGGGAAAACCACCTGGGAAAAAGTGTAGGAGTCCAGGATGAACCGCTGCGGCATGAAAGAAAAGACCGGGGAAAGGTCGAGGCTTTGGCTGATACCATCGTACATCTTCGCCTGGGACAGTATGGCTTGTACTCCCAGCCCGGTTGACGCCAATGCCGAGTCGAAGCGCGCTTCGCTGAACGCCACCAGCGCATCGGGCAATTTCTTGATCCTCATGGCTTCCGCCACCGCGCCCAAGCCCTTGGCGTTCAAACCGTCGCTTTGCCCTACCATGTATTCGATATAGGCGTTCATCTTGATCCAATCCGCGTAGGTCCCGGAATTCACCAGGCAGTCCCAAAGGATCAAGGCGCCTTGCTTGGTGCGCGCGAAGGACGGGCCCATGGGCGTCTTACGCCTTAGGTCGAAAGCCAAATCCGCCCGCGACAGCCACATCATGGCCTGGAAGTAAGCCTTCAGTTGGGCCGATTGCGTGTAATGCCCCCTGGGCTTGAATTGCGAGAAGTCAACCGCCGTATCCGTTCCGTAAATTTTCGTCTCGGCCATTTGTTGCGCATCTACGAGCGCCAAATGCGCATCGGCCGAAGGCGTATGCTCCACGTCGCTCCGGCCCCGGTCCAAAAGCAAAAGGGCCGTTGTCAATTGATCCTGGACGTCCAGGGCGGGATCGCCGGTTTTGTAATTCCGCTTGGCATAATCCAGGGAGCCGAGCAATATCCCGTTGAGGGAGGGAATGAAAAGAGTTTTCTCCAGTTCCACCAGGATACTGTCATAACTCAGGTAGACGCTGTGCAACAAGGCGTCGGTGGTAAACAGGAGCGGCAAATCCGCGTCGTGGATGGCGTCGAGGGCCGTGAAATAATTGTTATAAACTCCGTTCGCCACGGCGAATCCCTGGGTATGGATTTTATCCAAGAAGGCTGACTTATTTTGCGAGACCGTGGTTCCGTACAGCAAGTTACCCACGTTGCTTTCATATTGGATGGAGCCGGCGGGATACACTGGGTCGGCGCCGAAGGTGATAGGATAATGCGCAGCCAAAGTGGCCGGTGTCCAGGCGGATTTGCCTTTTAAATCGGCCCGGTAATTTTGGAAGGCGGCCAGGTCGGCGGGATTGCGGAAGGGAATGGGAGCCAGCGCATGAGACGAATCCGCGTGGAAGCCATCGATGTAGCGCCCGAATAGAAGCGCGTCGGATAGGCCCACCTTGCCGTCATGGTCCAGATCCGCGGTAGCCGGGGAAAGGGTAATCGAAACTGAGGCGGCGCTCCCCGTTGCGACGGCATCGAAAAAGGCCTGGGCGTCGGCGGCGTCGACGACATGATCGCCGTTAAGGTCCGGGAATCCTGGGGCGACGGTGGTCGCGCCGGCCCATCCGGAGGCGGCCAAGGTCAACAAAGCCGTGAAATAGGCTGTGTTCATGGCTTCACCTCCATTTTCCGATCATAGGTGAAGGAGCCCGCTTGCAGGCGCAGGAAATACGTTCCGGGCGAAAGCGGTTTTCCGCCCGGCCGCGCCGGGTCCCAGGTGATTTCCTGCAACCCCTTACCGAGCTTGCCGTCGAACAAGGTCGCCGCGTCGCGTCCTTTCGCGTCCGCGATATAGGCCCGCACGCGCTGGGCCTTCCCCAGGTTGAACAGCAGGGATTTAAGGTTTCCACGCGCCCCTTCGCGCGCTTGCGAAAAACCCGGCGCGGCCACTGGTCGCAAGGACGTGGTCAGATTTTTCGACGGCGAGAGGTTGCGGCCATCGGGGCCCAGGGCTTCGAGAATTTCCACGCTGTCGATCAATTGGCCTGCCGACGTGATCGCCGCACCGCCGGTTATCGTCAAAGCCAAACCGGCCATTGCCTTTTCAGAAGAGTCGCGGCTTTCCCCCATGGCCGGAGCCATGAGCCACAAGTCCAGGGCATCACCCACGCGCGTGCAGCGGGGCTGCACCTGGGACCAAGCGCCTTGATCGGGCGCCGATACCGTTACGGTGGACAAGCCAGCCACGGCGCGGAAATGCAGGCGCGCATGCAAGGCCGCGACCGGCTCACGGGCCGGGACATAGATCACGCTCATCCCGGACGTTCCATTACCGTCAAAATGCGTTCGGAATTCCAACGCTTGGGACAATCCCATGGCGGCGAAAAATCCTCCGACTAAACCGATTGCCAAATATCGCATAGCCCTCCCCATTCAGTCCGCGATCCTCGTCACGTCGCGTTGAAATTGCCGGTCAATTCTTGAATCGCACCTTTAATTTATACTTCAGCGCCCTTCCCTCCGCTGCGAAATCCTGCGATTAGGCGGCCTTGGAAACTCACAAGATGTCAGATAGCAATTAGCGGGCCGATTTTTGCATGGACGGGCTGAGCATAGGCAAATCTAAGCCCCTTTCCCGTCAATCCCCTTCCACCCACCTACCCAAACCTCCTCCATACACTTCCCACCCCTCCCTTTTCCCCCCTTCACCCGCTGAATCGCCACCGCATTCCCGCCTGGGCACACCCCGCCCTTCCCTCCGTACAGGATTGACCCCATTCAGTCCGGATACTCCGGCCAGTCCGTGCCTTCGCCCTCGCGCTGAAAGAGCCTGGCGCAAATGATGCCAAGGGCTTCCACGTGCGCCTGGATGAGTTGCATCGGCTGAAACGAAAGAGTACGGAGAAGGGCTGGGACGTGAGCGGGATCGCATTCCCCACCGTCGATGACGAGGAAGACGAGGACGAAAAGGGCTGACGGCGTTCCGGCCGGCCGGGAGCGGCGCTGCGCAGGCGTTCCTCTCAGCGTAAGGT
>DAINDC010000564.1:0-3048 GCA_036732085.1 Fibrobacterota bacterium
TAAATAATATTTAAATTATATTTCAAAAGGATGGGCCATGCCGCAATTCCAACCAACGGTTCCCAAATGGCTCACCATAAGGGAATTAGCCGAACGACTGAATACGACCGAAGACTATATCAAAAGGATGCTCAATCCCAATCTGCCCAGAAGGAATTGCCCCCGTTATATTCACTCGGATGACATCCTAGCCCTGGATGGAAAAAAAATCAGATACCTCGAATCCAACGGCCATTTGGTTTACCCCAGGATCATCGACAAGAAACACTGATCAAAGCCCCCACCGCTCCCCCATCCTTGAACCATAACCTTTTCCAAAAAATCTGATCCGGAAATGCCATTCTGGACGTTCCTGACGCCACATGGCCTGGAGGCTCGACTTCATTCCAATTCGTGGGCACACTTTTGGGCACACTTTTTAGGAAATGAACAAGACTTTTCCTATTAACCCCTCAAAATCGCGCATAATGACTCAATTGGATTTTTCCACTACCAACTATCTAAAAATGCCAGAAAACGCCAAAACCTTCCCCGTTTAGGGAGAAGAAAGGGCGAAATCAGCGATTTTATGGGGAAGAAGTTGGAGCCACTTACCGGATTTGAACCGATGACCTACTCATTAAGGATGACCAAGAACTGCTGGATCAAGGGATGATCCTCTACGATGCTCTTTATACATGGTGCTTGGATGAAGAGCCGGAAAGACATTCCTGGACTTTTCCTTCCTAGCGGATGACTTCGATGAAAATAAAATGAAAGGCATATCATGCGTTTTAATTCCACCCTTCTTTTTTCAATAGGCCTATTCGCAACCTGTTGGGGTGAGCCCATCGAGCTTTGGATCAGCTCGCAGGCCGATGTGAACTATTACGAAAAGATGGCCAAAATGTACCGGGAAAAAGTGGACAAGACCTTCGAGGCGAATGTCCATGCCTATGGGTTCACGGAAATGCCGGATAAGCTCGCCATTGCCATCAAGACCGGAATTAACCCGCCGGATATCGTCCAACTCGATGAAATATTTTTCAGCATTTATTTGCGGGGTATTGTTCCCTTTGTGGATCTGACGTCGCGAATCGCCGCCGCGAAATTGGAGGAAGTCATTCTTCCCCAGAGAATGGGCCTCTATACCTGGAAGGGCAAAACATACGGCGTTCCCCAAAGCGTCAGCGGAATCGTTCTTTACTACCGCGAGGATCTTTTCAAGGCCGCCGGAATTACGCCTAAGAGTATCGACACATGGCCTAAATTCGAGACAGTGGCTGAAAAACTGAAAAGCGGTTCCCAAACGCTGTTGGCTCTGGATTGGTCGTACTTTGAAATTCTATTGCGTCAACGTGGGTATGAGTTGTTCGATTCCACGGGCAAGCCCTTCCCGGATTCCGCAATTGAGGTGGAGACGCTCCAGAAATTGGTGGATTGGAACAAGCGTGGCATCGGCTTGGTAGGAGATAGAGGCTCCGTTTTTGAACCGGATTTTTTCAACAGTTATGTTGCGGATAACGGCGTATTGGCGATTCTAGGCGCAGAATGGTATGGGCTCGACATGATTCAGAATCTCGATCCCAAGCATAGTGGAAAATGGAGAGCCATGGCCATGCCCGTTTGGACGGATGCCAAATCCAAAGGACAGAATCCCACTTCGAGTTTTTCCGGGCAAGGTTTGCAGATCTTCAAAAACAGCAAACAAGTGGACAAGAGTTGGAACTTCATTAAATGGGTCATGACCGATGTGGATGCAAATGTGGATCGGTACGTGGATGGAAACAGCCTGTCGGCCAATAAGACCACCTGGGGTGATCTCAGGATGAACAAGCCCGAACCCTATTTCGGAAATCAGATATTATCGGACCTTTTGATTCAATTGGCTCCGCGGGTTCCCTACGTAATCCAGTCTCCCTATCGCGCCCAGTTTGTGCAATTATTTCGCGAAAAGTATTGGAACGCAATCATGCGTAGACAGATGACTCCGGAACAAGCCCTCCAGGAAATCAAGGCCGGAATGATGGAAGGGCAAAAAAAACCTGAAATGGGTCCGAAATGATTGCGTGGTTGTCTCCACGGGTCCTGGGGTTAAAATGAGAATATGGATAAAACGGGCGACCGCATTTCTGGGGATGATTTTTGGGATCGTGTTCCTTTGTGCCGTAGCCGGAGCTGTATATGCGAATTTTCAATACCTGAAAATATGGAATGTTCCCCTTCCCGATGTCCGGGCCTCGACCGATAGTACCGTCATTGCTCGTGGGCGGTATCTGGTCTTTGGGCCGGCGCGCTGCTCGGACTGTCATTCGCCCGATTCCAAGCATGCCCAATTGTCTCGTGGTGAGGAGGTTCCCCTGACCGGGGGATCGGGAGAACGGACCTACCTCGGGGATTGGGCGGCTCCGAATCTCACGCCTGATTCCGTAACCGGAATAGGAAAAGTCAGCGATGCACAATTAGCGCGCATGTTCCGTTACGGAGTGAACCGGGCTGACCATATCGCCCTTCCGTTCATGGACGGTTATGCCGATCTCACGCAAGGAGATATGGTGGCTATTATTTCTTTTTTAAGGTCGTTACGGGCGGAAAGCGGCATGCCGCCGACAAGCCAAGTCAATACCCTTGGTAAAATCGCGCTGGCCTTTTTCATAAAGCCTTACGGGCCAAAAGTACCGCCGCCCGAAAGCCTGACTCCGAAGCCAACCGTTCAGTACGGAAGCTATCTGGCCAATACGATGTGCGGTTGCCGCTCATGCCATACGGCCCGGAATCTAAAGACCGGTGATTATGAGAGCCCATTCTTCTCGGGCGGACTTCCTTTCCAAGCGCATCAGCATAAGGGATATGTGTATGTGAGTCCGAACCTCACTCCAGACTCGGCTACAGGGCATATAACCGGTTGGAGTGAAGCTGATTTTTTTCATCGCTTTCGTGCGGGGTTTGTTTATCCGGATTCACCGATGCCTTGGGAGTGCTACCCGCGCATGACCGACAATGATATTTTGGCATTATACCGATATCTCAAGTCGCTTGCTCCCGTTCATCGGAATAATGACCCGGTGA
>DAINDC010000565.1:0-1006 GCA_036732085.1 Fibrobacterota bacterium
CGCCGCCGAACTCAAGCCCAAGGATCCGGCCTATGCCTTCGAGGTGCAGGACCTCCTCCAAACCATGACCGAAGCCTTCCTCGCGCAGGGACAGACCGCCAAGGCGGTGGAACTTTACGGACTCCTGCTCGAGCGCGATCCCAAGCATAAGAAGGCCAACCTCTATATGGGCATGTGGCTGGCGGAAAACCGCGACTTCGGATCGGCCGGGAACATGCTCAAGATCGGCATCGACCAATCCCCGGAGCCCAAACCCGTGCTGGCCAAGGCCTGGAGGCTGCTGGGCAATTGCCAAGCCGGCCAAGGCGAAAACAAGCCCTCGCTGGAAGCCTACAAGCGCGCCCTCCTCCTCGATCCCTCCGACAAGGCGTCGGCCACGGCCCGCCTGGATATGACCCGCGCCCTGGGCCTGTCCGCCGAACTGCCCGCGGCCTTATCCGAAGTGGTGCGGCTCGACTCCGCCAATGCGGAAGCCGCGCAGTCCCTGGGTGAAATCCGCCTCAAGGACGGCGACTTCACTTCCGCCGCCGCCCTTTACCGGCGGGTTACCCTCGTCCGCGATCGCGAAGGCGAGACCTGGGGACATTATGGCGAGGCCCTGGAAGGCGCCAAACGTAATCCCGAGGCGCTCGCGGCCTGGGACAAGGCCTATGCCCTGGGCGATCGGACGCCCTATACCTTGCAAGGCCTGGCCCGCTTGCACCGCGAAGGCGGCTCGCTGGACAAGGCGGAAGGCGCGCTGGAGGATCTCGTGGTCCTGCAACCCGATAATGACGAGGCCAGCGGCTGGCTTGCGGAGTTGGCCTTGGGCCAGGGACGGTTGGACAAAGCGGAGGAGATGTTCGCCCAGGCCGCGCAGGACGCGCCGGATAAGATCGAATACACCCAAGGCCTGGCGGAAGTCTACCTGCGCCGCGGTGATGCAGAATCGTCCTTGGAGATCCTGGATCCCGTGCGCGGTCGGCTCAATCCCAATGGTCGACTCACCTATGCGGATGACTTGCGG
>DAINDC010000565.1:1016-3041 GCA_036732085.1 Fibrobacterota bacterium
TCTCGCCGACGCGCTTCTCGATCGCAACAAACCCTCCGAGGCCAAGCGCCTGATTGAGGCTTCGCAATTCCAAGGCGACCCGGAGGTCAAGCTGCGCCTGGGCAAGACCCTATTGGCCATGCACGAGCGCGACAAGGCGGTGGATCTGCTGCAAGGCCTGGTCAAGGAGCATCCGGAAAATGCGGACGACCTCTACGCTTTGGCACGCGCCCATTACGATCAGAAGAACCTGCCCCAGGCCCTGAAGGAATTCCACGCCGCATTGCAGAAGCGTCCGGAACTGGCTCCGGCCGCCTATTTTGCCGGCTTGATCCTGATCTCCCAGGGTCAGGTCAATGAAGCGCGCGCTTTCTTTTTCGCCCTGGCCCAGAACGTGTCCAAATCCGATCGGGCCATGGGCCTGCATGGCCTGGCCGCCGCCTGCGATGCCGAGAAAAAGCCCAGTGAAGCCTCGGACTACCTGGTTCAAGCCGTCGAGGTCTATCCCACTCCCGAGGTCCTGGCCGAATTGTCGGAAGTCAGCCTGCGCCTGGGCCGCCTCAAGGAGGCCGAGGACTGGGCGCAGAAGAGCATGGAGGCCGATGAGGATTTCCCTCCGGGCGTAGTGGCCTTGGCGGAAGTGATGATGGCGCAGGGCCATAAGGACGAGGCCCGGGATTTCCTGAAGGAAGCCCTCACGCGCAATCCCCGCGCCTGCGAGGTGCATATCGAAGCCGCCAAGGTGATGGTGGCCATGGAGAACTTCCAGGGCGTCGCCTCCAACGGCAAGCAGGTGGTATCCCTCTGCCCGGACGAACCGCTGTCGTATTACTATGCGGGCCTGGGCGCGGATCGCGCCTACCAGAAGAAGCAAGCCGAGGAATATTTCAAATCCTATAAACGACTGGGCGGCGACAAGACCGCGCTCCCCAAAGGATATTAGCTATAAAGTGATAAGATTATCACAAAAGCAATCGAACCGGGGATAGTTCCGCTCAGTCCGCCTTGCGTGAGGCCTGGGGCTCCGGCATTTCCATGCCCGTGCCCTGATAGACCTTATCGGATTGCCCCTGCTTTTGCCAGACCAAGGTCGTCTTGATCGTCCCGCCCTTCACATAACCGGACCAGGTATTCTTGCCTTCGGTCTTGCTCTTCGATTCGGATTCGAAGGCGATGGAATCGGCCGTGCCCGTGACCCTGTATTTGGCGGGCTTGAAGCCGTACTGACGGCACTGGAGGCTTTCGAATTCCTTCTTGGTGAAGATCAAGGTGTCCTTGCTGGTCTTGCCGGACTCCGTCAACTCCACCTCGTATTTCTTGCCGGCCAGGGAAGGCTTCGCTTCCACGGGCCGTGACAGGCCGATAAGGGCGGGAATCAGAAGGAAGGCGGCTCCAATTCTGAGGGATGAAATGCGTTTCATGTTGATGGCCTTTCCCGGACTTCCGGAAGCGTGGGATTCGAACCGGCTTCCCGGAAAAAGCCGGACCGGATGTGGCGTAAGATTGAATTCCGGAAATCGGAATGCAAGACATATCCGTTCTTTCAAGACATACCCGCTCTTTATTTCGCTCCGTCGCAAACGTATTTTCTGAATAGGGCGCCCATCCGAATCCGGATCGCGACAACACCCCGATTCACTACAATCAGGACGAGGCCGCGGCCGCCCCGGGGAAGCGATCGTTCCCCCGCCGGATCCTGGGCAAGGAGGGATTTATGGCTATCGTAGATTGGACATTCAGCCCCGTCACCAGCATCGATCGCGAGTTCGATCGCCTGCGGAGGCAAGTGGAAGACGTATTCGGGAGGTTCAGCCTGGTTTCCGGCCTCGGCGCCGGCTTCCCCGCCTTGAACCTCTATGACATGGAGGACAACATAGTGGTCGCGGTGGAAGCGCCGGGACTGTCCAAGGAAGACCTGACCGTGGAAGTGCGCGAGAACGTCCTCACCATCTCGGGGAAACGCGGAATGACCGATTTCGGCGACGCGGCCGTTTTGCGCGAGGAGCGGTTCGCGGGGGAATTCCGCCGGACCCTGCGCATCCCCTT
>DAINDC010000566.1:0-3030 GCA_036732085.1 Fibrobacterota bacterium
CGTATAGGCTCCTTCAATACGGAAATTCGCGCCGACCGAAATCGCCTTGTTCAATTTCGGATCGAAGGAATAGGCAAGGTTTTCATTCATCGCCGATTGCATCAAAAGCTTGTACTGGGTATACACTTCCCCGAATTCGGTCCGCTTGCCTCCTCCGGTCGAATTTACATGGCACTGGCTGCATTTGAACCCCGTGCGGACGGCGATATACGGCTCCGCAAAGGATTCACCCGCGAGCAGCAGTAATGCAGCGATGATTGCCTTATGTGTCATGGTCCTAAACCTTTCCATCCTGATCACCTACGGTTTCCCGATAATCCAAGTTTTAATAATCGCGATTTGGGCCGCGGTCAAAGGCGCACCCGACGCAGGCATCTTTACGCCGGACGGGGGCTTGGCCATGGTGATTTTCAACCACAAGTAACTGCTGTCAGGCATACCCGGCCGGATCCGATACATGGGGTCAAAGTCGGGAGGAATCATTTCACGGGAACGGATATTGACCAGGCTGTCCCAGGCCATGACCGAGTCGAGCGCCAATTTGACGGGGTCCCATGCCAAGCCATTCGGTTTGACATGGCATGCGATGCAATGGTCCTTGAAGATGGGGAGTACATTGGCCTTGAAGTAATCGCGATCCAGGCATTCCACCTTCTTGGGAAGGATGGAACAATCCACAATCGGCGTGCAACCGGGTAAGTTCGGATTGGCTTTGCAAGCGGCCTCCACGCATTTCGGAAGCTGGGGATTGGCTATGCAAGGATCAATGCAACCCGCTGCCGGAGGAGTAAGTTTGCATGTATCAATAGGAGGGCATCCCGCTGCAAGGGGATTGGCCAGACAGGGATCTGTTCTCGGGGCTATGGAGCCGCTGGTTGTCAAACCCACGCCATCCCCCGCCTTCATGCAACTGAGGGCCAAGGTTGAAAAACCAATCGCGAGCAGAATCGTCAGTACATTTTTTTTCATAGCGTTTTCCCGGTAGGATTAAGGCGTGAGCTCGGTGTCTTCGGTGAACATGCGAACCAGGAAGTTCGGTCGATTGACCAGGGATTGGATATAGGCGACCAGGGCCCACTTCCGTTTCTCTCCCAAGGCGCTCTTCTGCGCCTCCGGCATCCTTTTCAGGCTCACCTCCGGGGGTTGGGTGCGCAGCCAATCCCGCAGCGCGTCGACTTCGGCGGGCTTATAGGCTTCCTTATATTTGGAGGCGTCCACGTTGATGTCTCCGGCGATCAGGAATCCATCTAGGGCATAGGAAGGCATGGGCGTTCCGTTCAAACCTGTGGTGAAGGTGCGGTACAGGGACTTGGCATCATTGCCGGCCTTGTACTGGGCGCGCGTCAAATCCCAAGGCAAAATTTTCGCACCCCAATCGTCCTTGAGAGTCTTCCCTGACTTCCCGTTTCCCTTGCCCTTGCCCCCATGGCAGGCCCAGCATTCCATCAGCATGTAGACCATTTTGCCCTCGGAGGCATATTTTTCCAGTGACTCGGGAGCTTCCGGCACCGTAACGGGAGCGGGTGCCGGGTTCTGAAAGTCCTCGCTGAAAAGCTTGAGGTAGGCGATCACGTCGAGGCGTTCCTGTAGGCTCAACATCCCATTCCAGGCGGGCATCTGGGTGCCGGAGATGCCGTTCTCCACGGTGCGCATGAGATCCTGATCGGTGGGCAGTTCGCCGCTGGGCGTGCTGCGGAACTTAAACATGCCGGTGGTGAAATTCCTGGGCAAGGGACTGAGGTACAGGGCGGCCGGGCCTCTTCCATTTCCATTCTCGCCATGGCAAGCGGAGCAGGCCTTCAAATAGACCTCCTCGCCGCGCGCGGCGGAAGGCGGCATGGTGGCGGACTTGGCAGCGCCTGCGGAACATGAGGTGCCGCCTATCATGGCCAATTGCAGGCAAGTGAATAGGAGAACACGTCCGTCTTTTTTAAAGCTCATTTCTACTTTCTCCTGACCTCTCTACCCTGGCTTCCGACAATGAGTGGGAACCCTTGGACCTTGAGCATGAACTCTTGGTTTGATTGAAATACCTGAACATCAAACTTTGTGCCAAAACCCCTGTATCTGATATTTGGGAGAATAGCCTCATAGTCATCAATCTATGGGAGGTAAAACCTTTTCGCGCCTGCGAACCTCTGCCTTTTTGGCAGGCCGATGGCAAATAGGGCGAATGTTCATCAATGTCCCTGGGGTAATGGTTTTGGTTAATCGAGAAGAAAGAAGATGAAGTTGTGTCAATTTCTCCGAAGAAGTCATGCCCCAATCCAATAATTAAGTATGAGAGCATAATGTGTGAAACGCTTCCAACTACTTCGGCCATCGTTTGAGCCAAAAATGATTCGAGAGAACGCCCGCTTTTCGAAGATGCCCTTTTCTGCTAAAGTTCAGGATGTAGCGAGATGCTTGCATGGCCGAGTGGTCGATCGTTTGAGTCGAGCGATTGGACAAGGCATTGCGCTTGGCATGACGCCAAATGCGATCCATGGCATTGAGTTCGGGAGTGGCGGTGGGCAGGAAACGGATTTCCATTTTCAGCTTCCTCGCCAAATCCTGGCTTGATGTGGCCGTATGGGGCGTTCCATTGTCCTCAAAAACCACGATGTTCCAACCCCGCCAATGCGTTCGCATCATTCGCAGGAATGCTTGATGGGTTTCTTGATCCCATTGCTTGGTGATGAAAAGGAGAACCTCGCCCGTACGTATGTTGAGAGCTCCCAGAAGAATCCGCTTTTGCCGATTGCCGGTGATGGAAATTTTCACTGGTGCCCCTTTAGGCCCCAACCCGCGTTCAAAGGTGGCGTTTCCGTAACGATGGTTTCGTCCAGCATCAACGGGGCCAGGCGGGGCTTGAAATAAAGTCCTGTTTTCAGCCCCCTTTTTTTGTCTCCATGTTTTGGGTGCGTAAAAAGAGACGGTACCGAGGTCGCTTCCACCGATATCCCATTTTGTGCAAGGCTCGGCGAACGGTAAAAAAAGAAGGAGCCCAGCCCTTTTGTTCGTGAAGATATTGGGCCAAAAGTCCAGCCG
>DAINDC010000567.1:0-1206 GCA_036732085.1 Fibrobacterota bacterium
CGGCACGGCGCGCTTGGAGGTTTTCGGCAATGGCGCCGCCGGTGATACCACCAAGCCCGCCAAGAAGGTCAAGCACTCCAAGAAGAAGCCCGCCGCTGCCGCCGCTCCCGCTGGTGATGCCGCTGCCGCTCCCGCCGCTGCTGCCGCCCCGGCCGCTGCCGCTGCCCCCGCTGCTGGTGGTGCTAAGTGAATAAGTCGAGCTTGTTGGCCAACCTTGCCATCGCTGGCATCGCCGCCGGCATGATCTCTTTGTCGTCCGTTTCCGCCGAAGAGGCCGTGGCTCCTGCCGCGACCGCCAAGGCTGATTCGGTCAAGCCTGCGAAGAAGCATAAGTCGCATAAGAAGGCCGTTGCGGATTCCGCCGCTGCCGCTACTGCGCCCGCTGCAGCCGCTCCCGCGCCCGCTGCTGCTCCTGTCGCCCCGACTGTCCCTGTTGCAGCCGCTGCCGCTCCTGCCGCCGCTGAAAAGCATAGCTGCAAGGGAATGAACAGCTGCAAGGGCGAGGGTGGATGCAAGATGTCCGATAAGGATATCGAAGCTGCCGCCAAGAAGTCCAGTATGGCTTTGGATAAGGCCGGCAAGGCCCATTCCTGCAAAGGCAAGAACGAATGCAAGGGTTTGGGCGGCTGCAAAGCCTCTTGATTCATCCCTGATACATTCGGGCTAACTCGCTTGAACGAAAGAACCCGCCCCTAAAAAGGCGGGTTCTTTTTTTTGGTTTGATTTTAAGAACGAAGCCCGTTGCCGCTAATTCATCTTCTTGATTTCGGAGCGGTGGGCGCGTCCCCGGAGACCATACTCGCAGCCTTAAGGACCTCCGCATGCGTCTCCGGAAAAGGCAGGAAGTTGTCATCCCATTCAACCATGGTGGAGACGCCGCCGCAGCCTTGGTAAACCATCCGGAACAGCTCCCAGACCTCTTCGCGCACATGGGCGTCATGCGTGTCCAGGACATAGGTTCCCTTATCGGTATGCCCGGCCAGATGGATTTGGCACACTCGGGAGAGATCCAGGCCTCGGACATATTCCTTGGGATCGAAATGATGGTTCCGCGAGGAGACGTAGATATTGTTGACGTCCAGCATCATCCGGCAACCGGCTCGCTCGACCACGGACCGGTAGAACTCCCATTCCGGCATCTGCGAAGCGGAGAACTCGGCCACCGCCGAGAGGTTCTCGATTCCGAAAGGGATTTCCAGGTAATCC
>DAINDC010000567.1:1216-3000 GCA_036732085.1 Fibrobacterota bacterium
CCGCCACATGGGCGATGGCTTCAGGCGTATAGGGCAGCGGCAGGAGATCATGATAATGATGCGCGCCCGCCTTGGTCCAACAGAGATGATCGCTGAACCAGGGCGCCTTGGTCTTGCGCGCCAGGGCTTTCAGCAATTTCAGGTACTCCATGTCCAATGGTCCCGGTGCGCCCAGCGACATGCACACGCCATGCAATACCACCGGATAGGATTCCAGGATCCGATCGAGGTTGTACAGCGGGATGCCTCCCGTCGCCATGAAATTCTCGGAGATGATCTCGAAGAAATCCACCGGCGGGCGGTGCTCGAAAATATAGGCGTAGTGGGGGATGCGGAGGCCGAGGCCGAAGCCAAGATGCGGGAGTCGCTTAAGCATGGGAACAATCTACTTGGAAAAGAGGATATGAGAATCGGGCCTTAGGACCGCTGCGGATGCCGCACAAAAATTATGCGTTGAGGATAAAAATAATTTCCAGCACTTCAAGGGTTCCTCCAGCGTACGCACCTCTTTTAATATCATGGAGTTAAAATTTTTTATGACGAATTGGCGCACGCACTATTAGGGTATCCTCGATCTGGATGCGAGGGAAAAAAGCCCGTTCCATTGTCACCTTTTGTTAATTTTTCGCAGGAGATTTTTTGCGACCGGGAAAAGATTAAAGACGGATCCATCGTATCCGTCCATTCGGTTGGCCCTCGGTTCTTTCTCAATCACCCTCAAAGGAGATAAGTACAGATGAATAAATTCTCAAAAATCGCAGCGCTCATGTTCGGCTTGGCCATCGCGGCGAATGCGCAGCTCAAGGGTGTGGGTTATGACGGCGACATCGGTATGATTGCCGGCTCGTCTCCTTCCGCACCGAATGAAATCACCGCCCGCCTTGGCTTGGGCGCCAACTTCCTCGATGTCGGTTTCGGAATGAAGTTTGACAATACGGATGGCATTTCCAGCGACGCGAAGTTCCAGATGTCCGCATCGGCATTCTTCCTGGGCCACCTGCATGATTTCGGCCCGGTCGACACCTATTTCACGGCCGGTGGCGTATTCGCCAAGCTTCCCGTGTCCAAAGACAATGTCACCGTAGCCGCATTTCTCGGTTTCCAGCCGGAAGTGACCCTGCTCGATCATATCGTCCTGTCGACCCGCTTGGGCATCGACGTCCCCCTTTCCCCGAACTTGATCATCCAGACCGTCGGTCAGAGCATCAGCATCGTCAACGGCGCGAACTTCAAGATCCTGTTCTAAGTTCCATATTCCGATTCGGAATAAGAAAACCACCTGCGGATGCGGGTGGTTTTTTTGTCTTTTCCGGTCCTCCCACCGTCCCATTCGATGTAATCGAAAACTGGGAATAGCGTAACCTACTGGTAACCCACTGTTTCCCGTCAAGTTAGCTTGACCCAAGACTAATCGGAAACTCGTTGTCAGTAGTTGTTACCTTTTCGACAAAGCAGGAAGTCCTTCCTGTTTCGGGAATCTATTCCCGCTTCGGGAAAAGCTTCCCGTTTTTCAAGACCTGTACTTTCAAAGGAGTCTTCACCATGAAGAATTGGACCAAAGCCACGACGGCATCTTTACTTCTGACCGGTTTGATTACCGCCGCTTCCGCCCAGACGGATTTCGCGACGCCCGCTTCCGCAGCCAATGCCGGACCCACGGCCCCGCGTACCGGCCTCTACAACACCACCACCATGGGCAATGCCGCGGCCGACAAGACCGTGGACGAATACACCAAGCGCCCCACCCTCATCCAGGGCAAGCAGTACTTCGCCGGTTACGGCGG
>DAINDC010000568.1:0-2997 GCA_036732085.1 Fibrobacterota bacterium
GTCCGCTTGGCCTTCTTGTCCGTATAGAGGGAATAGTTATGCGGCATGGCCTGCGCGCCCGCGCTGCAAATAAGGCTGCCCAGACTGGCCAGGATGATGAGTAGTTTCCGCTGCATAAGTCTCTCCTGATTCTTTCAACCGCAAGTGGCTCCTAGCCACCTGGCTCTTAGCCGCCCGGTTGTCTCAACCGCCGAAGCGGTTCTTAACCGCCGGGAACCGGCTCCAGCATGCCTTCGTCGGTCACGCGTACCCGCACCAGGCGATTGTTGGCCAGGCTTTTGGCGGTGATGATCTGTCCCGATACGCCATCCTGCCGGCAGACCGCATCCGCGCTGACGCTGACTCCGCCGTTATGGAAGATGATTTTCGCCTCCTGTCCCCGCTTTACCAGGGGCGGCAGGGCGAGCATGTTCGGCGTGACTATCCGGCCGGGAATGATGGTGACCTTGGCGATGTTCCCGATGAGCTTGCCGGGCTTGGAGATGACGATGTCGTTGATGAGGGTGGTCTCGCGCGTTTCCACCGACACGTTATCCGGTCCCAGGGCCTCCCCGCGCGCGATTTGCCGCTTGGCCACGAGCACGGGTTCGTCGAGCCTGAGGTTGAGCGTAATGGGTATGTTACGTATCACGCGGGTTTCCCCACGGATGGCCAGGTTTACTTCCACCTTGCCTTTGCGCCGGCTCCCCACGAAGGAAAGCTCCAGGGAATGCGGGGCCAGGGGCACCTGGATGGCATCGGGAGCGCGGGCGATTTCCCAATGGCGGACCTGGCCGGGAGCCTTGGGCTGGGCGGCCAGGAACTTATCCACCAGGCGGGCCAAGGTATCGGCGGGCAAGGTATTGGCGCGGGTGGTGACCCGGACGGCCTTATGATCGTAGTCGAAAAGGTACCTGTCGGAAAATCCTTTGAGGGAGCGGCTGAACAGGGCGTCCGTGTCCACCATGCGGGTGAGGCCGAAGCCCGCGCTCTTGGCCACTTCCAAAGTCTCGAGCTGGGCCACGATGCGTTCGTCCCCGGCGATGACTCGGGCCACGTCGCCGAGCAGGATCTTGTCGCCGTCCACCGAAGCCTGATCCTTGAAGCGGATGGACACCGGCGATAAATTCGCAGCCGCAATCGCTGGTTGAATGGCATCGACCTGACGGCTGGTCTGGGAGCGGGCGCAATCCGGCAGCCAAGCCGCGAAGCCCAGGCACAATAGGAAGATGGCGCGCCGGTTAAGCATCATCCCCTCAACTGGTTCGCCAATTGCAGCATGCTGTCCGAGGTCTGGATGGCCTTGGCCGAGATTTCATAGGCCCGTTGCGCCACGATCATGTTCACCATTTCCTCCACCAGTTCCACATTGGAGGCTTCCAAATTGCCTTGGAGCAAGGTCCCGAGCCCATTGGAGCCGGGCGTGCCGGTTTCCGGTTCGCCGCTCGCGGCCGAGGCGGCATAGAGATTGTTGCCCAGGCTCTTGAGGCCGCCCTCATTGAGGAAGCGGGCCGTTTCGATTTGGCCGATGTCTTCCGTGGTGCCGGTGCCGGGTATCGACACGGTTACCTTGCCGGTCTGATCGATCTGGAGATCCTGAGCGCCTTCCGGAATGGTGATCTGCGGTTCCAGCGGGAAGCCGGCGGAATTGACCAAAGTCCCGTCCGAAGAGACCTTCAGGGAACCGTCGCGCGTATAGGCAATCTCGCCGCTGGGCATCTGGATCTGGAGGAAGCCGGTGCCTTGGAGGGCCAGGTCATAGGGATTCTTAGTCTCGGTCAGGTTGCCTTGGCCGAAGATCTTCTGGTTGGCCACGCTGCGCACGCCCAAGCCCACTTGCAAGCCGGCCGGAGCCTTGGCCCCGTCGGAAGTGCCCGCTCCGGGTTCGACCATGGTCTGGTAGAGCAGTTCCTGGAATTCCAACTTCGACTTCTTGAAGCCCGTGGTATTCACGTTGGCCAAGTTGTTGGAAATATTGTCGATGTAAAGCTGGTTCGCCTTCATCCCGGTCGCCGACGTATATAAACTGCGTATCATATCATCCCTCGCTGCCCGCCGCCGGGCGCTGTTTCACCCTTCGATCCGACCTGGACCCTGCCTACTTCGCTAAACCCTGCCCACTTCGTTCACGGCCTTCTGTAAGGTTTCGTCCACGGACTTGAGCGCCTTCTGATCGGCTTCATAGTTGCGGTACTCGGCCATCAAGGTCACCATGGTGGAAATGGGATCCACATTCGATCCTTCCAGGAAGCCCGATCGCACGGCGACAACCGCCGGAGGCGTAGGGGCATTGCCCGTGGGATCGGAATTGCGGAAATTCCCGTCGGCGCCGTATTTCAATTTTTTCGTATCCGCGAAATCGACCAGGCCCAAGGTATTCGTCTTCTTGCCGTCGACAAAGACGCCGCCGTCCTCCATGAACTGCACGGTTTCGCCTTTGAGGTTGATGGGGGCGCCGCCGTCGTCGAGCACGCGTTTGCCGGACAAGGTGACCAGATCGCCGGAGGCATTGATGCTGAAGCTTCCATTGCGGGTATAACCGCGGCCCTCGTCCGTTTCCACGGTGAAGAAACCCGGATGGCTCATGGCCAGGTCGAATTTGTTTCCGGTCCCGATCATGGGGCCCTGGGCGAAGCTGGTCTCCACCTCGCTGATGCTCTGATATTCCCTTTGGTTGAGCTTGCCTTCATCATTGCGGCCCACGGTGACTTCCGCGGTATTCACGACGCGCCCCAGCTTGAAGCCATTGGTATTGGTATTGGAAAGGTTCTGGGAATTGACATCCTGTTTGGCCAGGATATTGGACATGCCCCGAGATGCTGTATACAATCCGTTTACCATTGGCTCTGCCTCCGATAGTTGAAGAAAAGCAAGAACCAGACCAATGTCCGAAAGGGTTGCCGCGGAACTTAAAGCGGGTTTACAGGACTGGAGATTGGAAAATTATGCCCCGGTTAGGGGAACTTGGGAAAAAAATGCCTAAGGGTCCGTTAGTTGCCGGACCGGGATCCGGCCTGG
>DAINDC010000569.1:0-2997 GCA_036732085.1 Fibrobacterota bacterium
CCCGGTGGATCATCTGCTCCTGGAGCAGCCGGTTTCCATCCTGAACGTCAAGGGTACCGCCGCGGTTACCGAGAACGGGAGGCTGACGGATATCTGGGTGAACGGCCTGCGCCTGGAGGATCTCACCAAGGTGGCGCAATATGACGCTTCGACCAACGGTTATGCGCTCAATATTCCCGTTCCCCTCAAGGCCGGCGCCAATGTCGTGGACATCACCCTGTTCGGCGGGGCGGAAACGGGATGCAACGGATGCTCGGGCTGCGCCTTCAGCAACCACCATTTCTTCATCGACTTCCGGAAATCGGATGCGTTCCCCTCCCATCTCCAATTGCTCACCTTGACAGGGACGCCCCTGCCCACCTTGGGAGTGGCCGGCCAGACGCAGTTCCAGGTGGAGGTGGAAGACAAGAGCGGCGATCGGAGCGCCCAAGCAGATACCCTGAAAGTGGAAATCAGCAATGCGAACCGGAGCGATTCCTTCCTGGTGAATCTGGTGGAAACCGGCCCCCGGACCTCGATATTCCGCAGCCTCTCGCCCCTTTCCCTGGCCGACGTGGATCCATCCGCGAAAACCTCCGGCCAGGTTCCGTTCGGCGAAGGGGATACGGTCTGGGTCACCTACCGTGATCCCACCGATCCGGAGGATTCCAGCCAGGGCTTCCTTTATTCCCCCGCCAACTATCCCGTCGCGACAGGGGGTATCCTGTATGATACGGATGGGGACGGCATCGCGGACAAGGCCTTGGTCCGTTTTTCCAAACCTTTGGCCGGACTTCCCGATTCCATCCAGATCCTCTTTCCGTCGCCCACCGAGGTCCGCATGGCCAGAGGGCCCAAGGACATCCATGCCTTAACCGTCAACGACCAGGTGGAAGTGACATGGAGCCCGGCCTTTCCCCCGGCCACGGCTTTCACGGGCGATGCCCGCAATTCCGGACGCGCTTATTTGACGGCGGCCGGCAAGGCCCGCAGCAATGCCTTCACCTTCGTGGACAGCATCGGACCCGTGCTGCGGAAAGCCGTGCTGGCCCCGGGACTTTCCCCCGGAGCCGCGGACACCTTGACCTTGGAATTCAGCGAAGCGGTTGCGCTGGCTCCCGGATCGCGCAACCCCCTGCTCATCAAGCGGCAAGCGGATCTGGATGCGGGCAACCTGGAATGGATCAAGACCTTGTCGAGCCAGGGCCTGGAGTGGAAGCTTCTGGCCCTGAGCCATTCCAACCCGCTGCTGATGCCCGGAGACAGCTTGAGGTTGGGCGCGGGCTTTTCCGATTTGCACGGGGTCAGTCCGCATCCCAAGAATCGGCCCGTGGTTCTGGAAGGGGATCTCAGATTGCCGCCACCGGTGCTCGGCATCCGCTTCCTACCCTCGGCCCAAGGCTATTTTTCCAACGGGTCGGAAGCCGGCATGCAGCCCGCATTCCTGGCGATGGCCTCGGACGGATCGGGATGGCAGGCCTTTGCGGGCGCCACGCGGGAAGGGACCATGGCAATCTGCGGCAACCTCGCATGCGGAGGCGCAGAAGCTTCGCTCGCCCATCCCGCCGTCGAAGTGGAAACGGACGGCCCCTTCAGCTTCGAAACCAGGGTATTCACCAATCTTGGAGCCCTGGTCTCGATTTGGAAAGGAAGGATCGATCAGTCGACGTTGGACGCCCTTCCCAAGGATCCGGCCACGGGGACCCATACGCTGAGGCTGGTCTGGAATGCCCGCAGCAATACCGGAGCTAGGGCCGGTACGGGCGCGTATATCTGGAAAATCCGGGTGCGGTCCACGGTACAGCCCGGATTGGAACCGGGCGGGACTTTCGTCCTGGGGTATTTGCGGCGGGACTGAACTTATCCTGGTCGCCAAAATGGAAGGACGGGCCGTTCGCAAATAGACCCGGTTAGGGTAACTTCGGGGGAAGCTATTTCAGTATGCGAAGGGCAGGCGGACCTTGAACATCAGGGGCCAGTTTTTGCCCGTGAGGTAAAAGACCTTTTCCTTCGCATTGTAGGCGATGCCGTTCAGCACATTATCCGCTGATCGCCTCTGGCTTCTGGATACCAAGGCGGAAGCGTCCACTACCGCGCGAACGCAGCCGCTCTCCGGATCGATCACGACCAGGGAATCGGAGTACCAGATATTCGCCAGGATGCTTTTCCCCACGCCCTCAAGTTCGTTGAGATGGGTGACGGGCGAGTAGGAAAGCCTCACCGAGACCGTTCCGACGGTGCGAAAGGATTTGTCGCGATGGAAAAGCGTATCGGATCCGTTGCTCATCCAAAGCCCGTTCTCCAAGGTCGTCAGTCCCCAGCCCTCGCCCGCATAGGTGAATTGCGAAGCGCGATTCCAATGATTGACAGGAAACCGGAAAGCGGTGTTTTCCTTCCAAGTGAGTTGAATCAGCTCACCCCGGTAGCTGGCCAAGCCTTCGGCGAAGTACTTCGGCGGCAGGACATGGGTCCGCAGGGTGTCGCCTGTGGCTGGATTCAGTTCTCGAAGCGAGGATTGTCCATAGAGTCCGGTGCTTTCGAAAAGCCTGCCCTCGGACCATACCAGTCCTTGGGTGAAGGCATTCACGTCATGGGGCATTTCGGAAACGATTTGCGGAAGCAGAAGCGCCGGATCTCGGCATTGCGAAAAGGCTGATTCACAGAGTCCCGAGAGTAACAAAAGCCACGCCGCTTGCATACAGGCCCGGACGGTTGCCCGATTCCGGCCTAAAGGTGGAGGCGATCTACCGTCGAATCTTTTATCGAGCCGCATAGCGATCAAACCTAAACATTTTCGGGCCGAAGCCGGAACACCCAACCAAAATATTCCGCTTTCCCGGAAATCGGAAAAATCCCCTTGAAGCCCGTGAAGGAAATCAAGCCCTCCTTGATTCCGCTTCCGGCCGGAACTATGTTCACGGGATGCAAGCCGTTCTCCCATGCTGATCCTGCCCCTATTTTCGGGCGCCTTGTCCGCCGGGGCCGGTACCTCGAAGCTCACTCCGGAGCGGCTGTCCT
>DAINDC010000570.1:0-2992 GCA_036732085.1 Fibrobacterota bacterium
TCTCTTCCCTATCCTTGTCGATGGGCGGATTGGTCACCTGGGCGAACAACTGGTGGAAGTAGTCGAATAGATTCCTCGACTTGTCCGAGAGCACGGCCAGAGGGGCGTCATTGCCCATGGAACCCAGGGCCTCTTCCCCGCTATTGACCATCGGGGCCATGAGGATGCGGAGGTCTTCGAGCGAATAGCCGAAGGTCTTCTGCCGCTTCATCACCGTTTCGGGATCCGGCTGGCGGATTTCCCGGGGCGGCTTGAGGTTGGAGAGTTCAATCTTGTTCTTGGCGAGCCACTTCGCATAAGGCTTGCGCGTGGCGACGCGATGCTTGATCTCATCGTCGGGAATGATGCGGCCTTCCTCAAGGCTGACCACGAACATGCGGCCGGGCTGCAGGCGGCCCTTGAGCAGGACCGACTCCGCCGGGAAGTCCAGCACGCCGGCTTCCGAGGCCATCACCAGGATGTCGTCGTCCGTGAGCTGATAACGCGAGGGGCGCAGTCCATTGCGATCCAAGGTCGCGCCGATGATCTGTCCGTCCGTGAACGCGACCGAAGCGGGTCCGTCCCAAGGTTCCATCAAGGTGCCATGATATTCGTAGAAGGCCTTCTTCTCCGCGCTCATCTCCGGATCCTTTTCCCAGGCTTCGGGAATGACCATCATCATCACATGCGGCAGCGAACGGCCGGACATGACGAGCAGTTCCACCACGTTGTCGAGCTTGGCGGAATCGGATCCGCGCTCGTCGATGATGGGCAGGAGCTTCTTGATTTCGTCCGGCGTGAAGAGCTTGGACTTGAGCAAGGACTCGCGCGACTTCATCCAGTTCTCATTGCCGCGCAAGGTGTTGATCTCGCCGTTATGGGCGATGTACCGGAAGGGATGCGCCAGCGGCCAAGTCGGGAAGGTATTGGTCGAGAAGCGGCTATGCACCAGGGCCAAGGCCGATTCATAGCTTTCGTCGGCCAAATCGGGGAAGTAGTTCATCACCTGGGGCGATAGGAACAGGCCCTTGTAGACGATGGTGCGGCAGGAGAGCGACCCCACGTAGAAGTCGTCGCAGCCGGGCAGGCCGCTCTCGCGGATGATGCGTTCGGCATACTTGCGGATGACGTAAAGCTTGCGTTCGAAAGCTTCCGGATCCTTGGCATTCTTGCCGCGCTTGACGAAGACCTGGTAATGCGCGGGTTCGGTGCGCTTGACGGATTCGCCGAGTTCGGAATTGTTGGTTTCCACGCGACGCCAGCCGAGGATCTGCTGACCGCTTTCCTCGACGCAGCGGGCGAAGACTTTTTGGATTTCCTTGCGGGCGTCATCGGCCTTGGGCAGGAAAATCTGTCCCACGCCATACTCGCCCGGATGCGGCAAGGTGATGCCGAGCTCGGCGCCCTTTTTCAGGAAGAAGGCATGCGGGACCTGGGTGATGATGCCGGCTCCATCGCCGGAATTCTTTTCGGCTCCGGAGGCGCCGCGATGCTCGAGGTTGACCAAAAGTTGGATGCCTTTGGCCACGATATCATGGGACTTCTTGCCTTTGATATGCACGACAAAACCCACGCCGCAAGCATCATGCTCGTTGTGGCTGTCGTATAAGCCTTCCTGGGCGGGGAATCCTGAAGCCTTCATGGTTCTTTTCCTAGCTTAACCGATGGATATAAGAGCCTATTTAATCAAGCGCTTACAATTTTTAATACAAAACAGAAATCCCCAAGGCCAAGGGGCCCAGGGGATGACTCATCCGACCGTGCCTTATCCTTGTCTTGGAATCACTGAACGGCGAAGTGCAGCCATTGATCGGAAAAATAAGAAGATTTTCGGAATAGTCACCTTTTTTTATCCCGGGCGCGGCAGGCCCTGGCGATCCGGCCTTTGCCAAGGCTTTTCGCCTGGAAACGATGAAAAATTTACGCTGGCTTGACGGATTTCAGAGGTTGGACAGGTAGGTCTTGATCGGCCCCAACCCGCCTTGCCAGGCCTCTTCCGGGCCGAGCAGGAGTTTTTTCACATCGACCTCGAACACCTCCCAGGCTTGCAGCTCCACTTCCTTGGCGAGCTGATCCGCGCCCCAACCGGAGTAGCCCAGGAAAAGCCGCAGGGTCTTGGGTTCCAAGTCGAGGATATCCTTGAGATCGCCCCAGTAGCCGCCCAGATAGACTTCCGGAGCCACCAGATACGAGCCGGGAACCGGTTGGGTGGTGACTTGCAGGATCTGCAATTCCTCGGGTTGCACCGGCCCACCGATATAGATGCGCTGCCTTCTGGTGATGTTGCCGGCCCAGGCGGGCGGCTTGTCGAAGACTTCTGAAAGCGGCATATGCGAGGGACGATTAAGCACCAAACCATAGGAGCCTTCGCTTCCATGCTGGCAAATCAGAACCGCGGTGGCATTGAAGTTGGGATCGGTCATGTCCCGCGCGAGCAACACGGCTCCGGGCTTGAGCCTGCCGAGATGTTCTTTCGGATCGAAGCCGCCGACGGGCAAAGAGGGCAGGGAGTTCTCGGGCATGCTCAAAATATAAGAATTTCCTCAAAAAACGCATTGCGCTTTTTTGCAAACCTCAGTCTTTTCAACGCCTTAACCCTGATCATTTCTCTCAAGCCCCGCTTCCCGTTGCCGATATAGGAGACAGGGAGTAAAAAAATGCAAAAGCAAGCGCATGTCATCGAGGGTGGAATCATCGGCCATGGGATGTCCAACACGTCCCGGGTCCGCAAGGAAATCCGGTCGTGCAAGCACCCGGCCTGCAACAAGAAGTTCGAGGGATCCCCCACATCCCTTTACTGCACCGATCACCGCACGCGTAAGAGCCGAGCCGAGCGCTTCGTTCCCAAGGAAGCGCCCAAGCCCGAGGATAACAACCTCGTCATCGAGCCGGACGCGATCCAGCCGATCCAGAAGACCATGGCGTGTTCCCTGCCCAACTGCAAGCGCGACTATACCTTCACCATTTATCCCGATCACAATATCTATCCGATGTACTGCGAGCTGCACCGCAC
>DAINDC010000571.1:0-2967 GCA_036732085.1 Fibrobacterota bacterium
ATTGAAAACCTGGTGTGAACTTGCGATATAGGTGAAGTTGGCGTGGAACTCCATCGTGAACCCGAAGTCATGGGCGGAATTGTTTCCTCCGAAAGTATGGCCGAAGGGCCGCAGGGCATCGGTGGGGTGGAGGGTCTGATAGTTGGCGCCGGGATTCGCATCGTCGAGGGGAAAGAAGCTGGAGTTGTTGTACTCGTACATGCCGCCGCCGATATTATTGAATACCAGGTTGGTGAGGAAGGGACGGTTGACTTCCGTACTCGCATTGTCGTTGTACCATTGATCGAATAGCCTGGTACTCGGCAATACGTCGGTGAAACAGGACCGGCCGGTGGATGTGGCGATGGTGCGGACCAGGCTGGGATTGCGGTTATCGTCGGGGAAAACCGACGTATCCACCACGCCGTCGGTGCGGATGTTCATGTCCACGAAACCCTTGTCCTCGCAGCCCAGGAACGCATTGTTGTTGAAGTCCATATGCGTATTGGCCGGAAGCGGAGGCACGGGATTGTCGGGGATTTCCCGGAAGTCGCGCAGCTTGGCTTTCAAGGTCAAGGTGGCGGGCGCTTGGGCGAAGGTAACCTGCAAGGAGACCATTACGAATCCCAGAATCAAGGAAAGAGCGGACGGTTTTTTGGAATTCACGATGAATCCTTTATTGGTGAAGGTTACGGGACCTCCCTCACAAGTCGGAACTGGAATTTCAACGGACATGCGCAATCGAGATCCTCAAACAGATGGGGCCGGAGTAATAGGAAAATGGCGGCTGTAATGACGCTTTTACTACCCTGCAATCCACGGCCAAACTAAAAATAATATAAGGGATTAGGGCGGAATTCGTGGAGGATAAATGACCTAATAACCTAAAATTATGCGTTATATCCTATCCAGGTTTCCCCCGGTTAGCGAGTTACCAGGGAATGGAGGAAAAAGGGCGTTTTCAACACGATTGGGTGGGGTCGGAATGACCTAAGAAGTTGCAGACGCCGTCGATCGAAGCCTTCGGGCTCATTATCGGCCCGAAAGCAGCCCTGTTCTTCGCGGATTAGTTGCGCATGACGCCAGTGCGGGTGATCATGACCTCTGACTTCTTGTTCTTCTCGACGAAGTTGAAATTGACCTTCCAGACATACACGCCCTGTCCCGCGAGCTGGCCGTCCTTGTCCTTCATATCCCACACCAGGAAGCTAATTTGGCCGGTGGTGCTGGCCCGCCAGGGGTTCTTGTCTTCGCCGTTCAGGCCGTAGGCCTGTTCCATATACCGGACAAAATGCCCCAGGTTGTCATAGATGTGGATCTGGGCCTTGTAGGTGCCCGAAGCAATCACCATGACCGTGCTGATCCCGGAAGGTAGGACGCTGGGCGCTGAGGCTTCCGGATGCCGATCCTGGGATTGCGCATCCGTGAAGCCGTTCGCGACGATCTGAAGGGAGCCCACGGGGTTCGCCTCTTCAAAGCCATAAGGCGGGATCCACAGGACCTTGCCATTGCCGACCTCGCCGGGCGTGGTCCAAATACCTGGTTGATCAAAACGCTGACCGTTGGAAACCAGGACGAAGCCCGGGCCAGGCTCCACCCCCGCCACCGGAGGATAACCGCGGAAGTCTCGGATGGTGAGCCTAGGATTTTCACCCGATAGAGGCACGCCCAACCGTCCCGGAACATTGCCCGCCAGATCCACATACTTGCCGTCGACATCCAGGAATATGCAGTCATTCACCAGCGGCACTTGCGCCTCGGGAGTGTTATCGACGATGACGGTCCATGTCAGCCCATCGGAACTGACGGTGGGTTCGCTGAAGGTCCGGACCGGCACGGCAGTCTTATAATCCGCGCAACCCTTGGAGAACCGCAGCATGTCGGAGAAGGAGGCCACCGTGGTCTTGAGCTTCTCGGAAACGGTAATGACCAAGGTGTCGGGATTGAACCGCTTTTCGGTGGTCGTGACATTGTAGCTCTGCAGGTTGGAGGGAATCTTCACGGCCGTTATCATTACCGCGCCGATGGAATCAACCAGCGGAATCTTCTGCCCGCCGAAGATATTGTCGTCCGGCAAGAGCACATAGGGTCCCTGGCCATCGGGGATGTTGGTCAGGTTGGCCCCGAATTCGGACTTGGAAAGATCCGCCACCACTATGGTCGAATCCGAACCCGCCAGGAAGGACAGGTTGGCCGATGCGGCTTTGCGGCTGTTCCCGCCGGACACGGTATTCCAATAGATTGAATCGAGAGCCGTGGGCAACTGGGCCAGCTTGTGATCGAAGACCAGGTAGACATGATCCGCCCGGCCGTTCTCGTCCAGGTCCTTGATATAGGCTTTCGAAGTCAGGTCGTAACTCGAGAAGAGCGACAGGTCCGCCTTGATTTTCTCGCCGCCGATATCCACCTCGCCATTGAGAAGCACCTGGTTCACGCGATTGGCGAGGGTGAGTTTGCCTTCCACCTTCTTGTCTTCCTTGGCGGGATCCGAGCTCTGGAACAGGAACGCCATCTTCACCACGAACTTGCCCGTCAGGGCGCCGGTCTCGACGGCCGGGACCGTTTCCTTTTCGCCTTGCGCGGTCGTCAGCGTCACGTAAATCGTATCGGCCTTGTCCCGAGTCGGGCTCTTGCCTTCCACAATGACCAGGAAGTCCTTGGCGGTGGCGTCGGAGACGGAGGTGATGATGCTACTGTCCTTGCTGGAGGCATAGTAGAACTTGCCCTTGGTGTCATCGGTCCAACTGACCTGGGCGGTGCGCTCGTCGAGATAGACGGGGTCGATATAGGTCACGGTCAGGACGTCCGAGTCGCGGCAGAGCAGTTTGGAATCGCTCTTGTCGACGGAGCCGCTGTTGACCTCGCCCTTTTCGAGCGGGGGCTGGATGACATAGTGGGTCCCGTCCCAGACCAAGGTCACGTTCGAGACCTTGTCGCCGGACTGGGTGCAGCTCACCGTGGCCTTGATGGTGGCATCTCCGGACTTGG
>DAINDC010000572.1:0-2966 GCA_036732085.1 Fibrobacterota bacterium
TTGGTATGCGTGATCCAACAGACCGCATGGGTGCGAAGCTTGCCGGTGGTGCGAAAGGAAAAGGGGAACGGCTCCGGATCGCCATGCTGGACTTCCACGGCGGTATAGTCGATGGAATCGGCCGCGAGCCGCGCCGGAGTCCCGGTCTTGAGGCGGCGCGTGCGGACTCCCAGGGAACGGATGCAGGCGGACAGCCCGTTGGCCGCGGCCTCGCCGATGCGCCCGCCGGGAGTCTGGGCCAGGCCCGTATACATGACCGCGCCCAGGAAGGTGCCGGAGGTGATGATCAGGGCGCGGCTATGCATGCGCCCCTGCGGACCGAAATCCAAATCGAAGCGGCCGTCGGCTTCGCGGCGGAATCCCTGGAGCTCGCCGTCCCGGAAACTCAGGCCTGGGGTAGCGCGCAGGATACCCTGGATGGTATCGGCGTACAATTCCATGTCCATCTGGCCGCGCGGTCCCCAGACGGCGGGACCCTTGGAGAGGTTGAGCATGCGGAATTGGATCCCGGCGATATCGGCGACCACGCCCATCACCCCGCCGATGGCGTCCAGGTCGCGCACCAGCTGGCCCTTGGCCACTCCGCCGATGGCGGGATTGCAGGACATGCGTCCCACGGCGCGCGTATCCATGGAGACCAGGGCCGTGGTCATGCCCAGGCGCGCGGCGGTATGGGCGGCCTCGATGCCGGCATGCCCGCCCCCGATGACCACTACGTCGAATGAATTTTCCATAAGCGACCTAAATGTACTTCACGGTCGGGAAGGCGACACGGCTCGAGGCCGCAGGCGCCGACGCCCTCGGAGCTACGGTAAAAACCGGTCCACGAAGGCCGGCACGGGCATTTCCATAAGGTCTCCGGGCTTCCGGAACAAGGCCGTCAGGATCGCCACCCGGTCGGCCGGGAACCGCGTGGCCAGGTTCGCCTCAAGTTTCGCCAACAAGTGGGGAACGGCTTCCTTCCTACGGCGCTTATGGCCCAGCGGGTATTCCACCACCACCTTTTCCGTGGACGTCCCATCCTTGAAGAAGACCTGGAGGGCATTGGCGATGGAGCGCTTGTCCGGATCGAGATATTCGCTGCTGTATCGCTTGTCCTCTTGGGTGGTCATCTTGGCGCGCAAGGCGTCGATGCGCGGATCCTGGGCGGCTGCGTCCGAATAATGATCCGCGGTCAGATTACCGTGGATGAGGCCGATGGCGGCCATGTACTGGAGGCAATGATCCCGATCCGCCGGGTTGTGCAGGGGACCGCGCTTATCGATGATTCGCAAAGCCGATTCATGCGTCGTGATTTCCACGCGTTCGATCTCATTCAGGCGGGCCCGCACCAGGGGATGCAAGGTCACGGCCGCTTCCACGGCGGTTTGGGCATGGAACTCGGCGGGGAAGGAAACCTTGAACAGGACGTTTTCCATCACATAGGTTCCGAACGGCCGGGCCAGTTGCAAGGGCCGGCCCTTGAGGACCACATCCTTGAACCCCCACTGGGGCGCGTTCAGGACCGCGGGATAACCCATCTCGCCTCGCAGGGTCATTAAGGCCAGCCAGGTCGCCCGCGCCGCCGCGTCCCCGGCCGCCCAGGACTTTCGCGATCCGGCATTGGGCGCATGCCGATAGGCGCGCAACCCGCCCGCATCCATGAAGGCCTGCGACACGGTGTCCATGATCTGCGTCCGGTCCCCTCCCAGCAAACGGGTGATCACAGCCGCCGAAGCGATCTTCACCAGCAGCACATGATCGAAGCCCAGACGGTTGAAACTGTTCTCCAGGGCCAATACGCCCTGGATTTCATGGGCCATGACCATGGCCCGCAAGACCTCGCCCATCCGCATCGACTTGCCGCCGGAATTGCGGCTGCGCCAGTCGGCCACGGCGAGGATGCCGCCGAGGTTATCGGAGGGGTGGCCCCATTCCTGGGCCAGCCAGGTATCGTTGAAATCCAGCCAGCGGATCATGGCCCCCAGGTTGAAGGCCCCGGTGACCGGATCCAACTCGTAGTCCGTCCCGGGAATGCGGCACCCGCCCGTTACGCGTATCCCAGGTGTTACCGGCCCCAGCAGTCGGGTGCAGGCGGGGAAGTTCAGGGCCAGCATCGCGCAGCCCAGGCTGTCGGCCAGGCATAGGACGGCCGTATCCAGGGCCTCGCCCTCCCCTATCTCGAAACCGGCCACATAGTCGGCGATGGCGGCGATTTCCGGATCCGGGGGCCTTTTTTCGTTGCTGATGAAAGACATGCGAGGGTTATCCTTCCGCGAATGGTCGCTGGTTGATCGAGAGGCGGTTCAACGCAGGGAGATGGGAGTGTATTTGCGGGTTTCCGGGCCGATATAGTTGCTCATGGGCCGGATGAGCTTGTTATGCGCGCGCTGTTCGAGGATATGCGCCGACCAACCCGAGGTGCGGGACAGGACGAAGAGAGGCGTGAACAAGGGCGTGGGGATGCCGCAATACCGGTAGGCAAGGGCGCTATAGAAATCCAGGTTGGGGAAAAGCTTGCGGCCCTCCCACATCGCCTTCTCCACCCTCTCGGCGATCGCGTAGAGCCTGGCATCCTCATCGGGATGCGCGGATCCTTTTCGGGCGGAAAGCCTTTGCGCCCAGGGTTTGATGATATCCGAGCGCGGATCGGAACGCGTATAGACGCGATGTCCAAAGCCCATGATCAAGGCCTTCTCGGCCAGCATCCGCTGGATACCCGCCTCCGCCTGATCCGGATCCGGAAACCGCTCCAGCAGTTCCATCGCGGCCTCATTGGCGCCCCCGTGGAGCGGGCCGCGCAAGGCGCCGATCGCCCCGGTCACGGCGGAGTGGAAATCGGAAAGCGTGCTGGCGATGGTCCGGGCGGTGAAGGTGGAAGCGTTGAACTCATGCTCCGCGTACAGGATCAGGGATACGTCCAGGCAACGGCGCGAGGTCTCATCCGGTTCCCGCCCATGCAGCAGGCGCAGGAAATGGCCCGCCAC
>DAINDC010000573.1:0-2965 GCA_036732085.1 Fibrobacterota bacterium
AGATTGGCGCCGATCATTTCCACGCCGTATTTTTTCAGGATGCCGCGCTTGGCCAGCTCGACCGCGGTATTGAGTCCGGTCTGTCCGCCCAAGGTGGGAAGCAAGGCATCGGGCCGTTCCTTGGCGATGATCTTCTCGCACATCTCCCAGGTGATGGGTTCGATATAGGTCGCATCCGCCAGGCCGGGATCGGTCATGATGGTGGCTGGATTGGAGTTGATGAGGACGACCTCGAAGCCCTCTTCCTTGAGGGCCTTGCAGGCCTGGGTTCCGGAATAGTCGAATTCGCAGGCTTGGCCGATGACGATGGGGCCGCTGCCGATGAGCATGATTTTCTTTAGGTCGGTTCTTTTGGGCATCGGGGGGTAAAAATAGAACAAATGCCCGGGGGTCCCAACCACGCTGGGTCAGAGGCTAATCCATGAGGAAACGACAGTAGATGGGCGGCTCCCAGGCGCCCATGGGCTTCCCCGAACTCGCGCGATCCTTCCCTGGAAGAGGAAAAGACTCGCCGGGCCCGCGCTCAGACATGCGGTCCAGCCTGCGGAAGCCGCAGGTACGCCCACGGGCGCCTGGGAACCACCCACGGCCACGGCAGCGCTTCACCGGGGTTTGCCCCAGACCGAACGGAGTTGAAAACCCGAATGCTTGGTCTATTTTCAAACACGGCCGGACGGGTCGGAGTAAATCAGGCCGATCAAGGCTGCCAACCAAGACCCAAAAATCCCTGGGTTCGGCTGGACCGAATCCCCTACGAGTTCCCTACCCCACGGGTTTCAGTGGGGTTTTGGAGGGGGCGGAATCGTTTAGGCGGGCTTGGGCGTAGCGGCGGATTTCCTGGGTGAGGTCGAAGTCGGCGAGGAGGTCGGTGAAGCGGAGCGTGCCGTAGCCGCTTTGATCCGTACCTTCCAGGTTACCGGTGCCCCGGGCCTTGAGATCCATTTCAGCGATATGGAAGCCGTCGGTGGATTCGGTAAACCCTGTCAAGCGTTCGAGCGTTTCCGGGGGCCATTCGCGATCGGGCATGGCCAGGAAACACCAGGCCTGGGTGGAACCGCGGCCGGTGCGGCCCCGCAATTGGTGGAGCTGGGCCACGCCGAAGCGATCTGGGCCTTCGATCACCATGAGGTTGGCCTGGGGAACGTCGACGCCGACCTCGATGACCGTGGTGGCCAGGAGCAGGTGGAGTTCGCCGGCACGGAAGGCCTTCAGAACCGCGTCTTTTTTTTCCGGGGTCAGTCGGCCGTGCACGGTTCCGACCTTCCAATCGGGAGAAAAGGCCTTGAGCTCCTTCTCGACTTTCTCCAAGGTCGCGATATCCTCGTCGATGCGGCGCCCTTGATCCAGATCTCCCATTGCGAGCAGATCCGATTCCAAATTCCCGGCGGCAGGATAGGCCGCGGCGGACTTGCGGGATTGCGGCACGAAGATATCGGGATCGTCCGAAGGCTTTTCGGCACTCTTGCCGATTTGCGGGACCACCCAATAAACCTGATTTCCTCCGAGGGCTTCCTTGAGCAGGAAGGAAAGCATGTCCTGGCGTTTGGCGGGCGGCACCAGCCGGGTCTTGATCGGCAATCGGCCCGCGGGCTTTTCCTTGAGGATGAGATTCTCCAAATCGCCGTAAACGGTCTGGGCCAAGGTGCGCGGGATGGGCGTGGCCGACATGTAGAGGATATCCGGATGATCGCCCTTGGCCGCAATCGCCTGCCTTTGCTGGACGCCGAAGCGATGCTGTTCGTCGATGACGGCAAGGCCCAGTTTCCGGAAGCGGACGCCCGCGGAGTAGACCGCATGGGTACCGATGAGGAAGGTCAGATCGCCCGAAGCGAGCGCGGTCAGCAACTCATCGCGTTCCGGTTTCGGCGTATCGCCGGTCAAGAGCGCGCAGCGGATTCCGGCCTTGGCGAGCCAGGGCGACAGGGTCTGGAAATGTTGCGACGCCAAGATTTCCGTCGGTGCCATCAGGACCACTTGCCCATCGGCCTCGAGCACATTGGCCGCGGCCAATAAGGCCACCACGGTCTTGCCGGAACCTACATCGCCCTGGAGCAAGGCGCTATACTGGGAAGCCTCCGCCTGACCCTGGGAAATCTCGTCGACCACCTGGACCTGACCGCCGGTGAGCGAGAACGGAAGAATCTCCAAAAGCCTTTTCCGCAATCGGGACGACACCGGCCAGGCCCGGCCCACCTTGCGGCGTTCGAGCTTGGCGGCTTCCAGGCGCAGGGACAAAGGAAGCAATTCGCGCACCTTCAGTTGCCTGCGCAGTTCCGGGATCTCCTCCATCGCTTCCGGCCGATGCAGGCGGCGCAGCATCTCCGCCTCGGGCGCCAGGTTCAGATCGAGACGGTCCTTTTCAGGGATGGCATCGGTGAATTCGAATTGCTCCAAGGCTTGGAGGCTGATGCGCTGCAGGAATTTATGCTCCACATGGCCGGCAGCCATGTCCATGGTCAACGGATATCTCGAAAGGATCGAGCCCTTCAGTTCCTGGCCTTCCTCGATGACCTCCCATTCCGGATGCACGATTTGGAGGTCCCGGAAAAAAGAAGGCACGCCGGCCACCAGGATGCGCTGTCCCTCGTAGAAGCGGTTGCGCAGGAACTGGACGCCGTTGAAGAACATCAATTCCAGGCTGCCGGTTTCGTCCTCCACCTCCACGACCATGCGCGTCTGGATGATGGCCAGGGAAACGACCTTGGCCGGGAAGATGGCGTCCTTGCCCACCTCCAATTTTCCGATGGGCGTGAAGCGCGTGCGATCGATGTATCGGCGCGGAAGATGATAGACGAGTTCCCGCAAAGTCTGGATGCCGGCCTCGGCCAGGATCTTCTTCCGCTTGGGACCCACGCCTTCCAGTCGAGAGAGATCGGACATGGGAACCAAGGTAGGAATTTCCCACCTTTCAAGGGCAGAAGGGGACGATCGGAAGTCTACCGATACCCGGTCAGCTCCATATATC
>DAINDC010000574.1:0-555 GCA_036732085.1 Fibrobacterota bacterium
TCAGTCTTACCGGTGGTGACTCTTGAAATTCCCCAAAAAGGAGTCATACGATTCCATATAGGGAAAGTAATACCCGTAATAACGCCTTGTTGAAGGGGGCAAATTTGTCTCACGGTTCCTTGAAATCCGCCTTGATACCTTTCGTAGCCGCAGGCTGTGCGGTCCTTATGTTTGCCGCTTGCAAAAAAAAGGAAGCTCCGACCGTAATCGAAGAAGTCCCTACGGCCTCGGCCCCAACGGAAACCGACACTTCCGCCACCTTGGCCGAAGAGCCGGCTCTCAAGCAGATCGGCAAGGGCGCGAAACCCGGCAAGGAAGCCAAGGCCGGCAGCGCCAAAGCGACTTTTCATCCTTCCGCATCGTCGGATAAAGCCGGATTCTCCGAGCAGGGCCGCTTCGTGGTCCAGGTCTCGGTCTTCAAGAGCAAGTCCCAAGCCGCCAAGCTGGTGGAGAAACTAGCCGGCGCCGGCTATCCCGCCTATGTGGCGGAAGTGGAAAATCCCGTGCCCAGCATGCCCGGAACCTACCATCGCGTCCGCGTCGGGAACTTCTCGA
>DAINDC010000574.1:565-2960 GCA_036732085.1 Fibrobacterota bacterium
GCCTTCGGGGACAATACCCTGGCTCCCATGGGCTACCAATTCTGGGTCGACAATAAAAAGAATGATGCCTTAGGCGGGGATGGATCCAATGCCGGACCCGTTCCCGAAACGGGACCCGCCCCCGAAGCGACTCCCGTTTCGGGAGCGACTCCCGCGGCCGGTCCGGCCCCGCGATCCGCGCGCCATTCCAAAACCAAGGCCGCGCCCGTGGATGCGCCGATCCCCTCGCCATCGGAACCGGCCGCGCCCAGCGAACCTGCCGTTCCTGCCGGCGAAACCTGGGGCACGCCCAAGACCGAGGAACCGCCCGCGGCCTCGACTCCGGTAGAGACCCCTGCGGCCACCGCGCCTGCAGCCGCCCAGGCGAAGCCCGCCGCCGTTTCAACCCCTTCCCCTACCCCTTTAGCCGCCCCCGCCACGAAATCGCCTTCCGATACCGGCAAGGTCAATCTGGACGAGTGGTAGGTCTCCCGGAGAAATTCTTTGCCTTCACCCAAACGTTCTTCCAAGCGGCCGGCCACCAAGGTTCCGGCCGCTTCCATAGTCACCCCCGCCGAGAAAAAAGTCCGGCTCCTCAACCTGGGTTGTTCCAAGAACCAGGTGGATAGCGAGAACATCCTCGGAGAATTCGGCCGGGCCGGTTTCACCATGGTCAAGGATGGTGAAATACCTTCCGTCACGATTATCAATACCTGCGGCTTCATCGAGGCGGCCAAGGAGGAGTCCATCCAGGAAATCCTGGCCGCGGTGGGCAACCGGGGCTTGGGCGAGAAGCTGATCGTGGCCGGATGCCTGTCCCAGCGTTATGGCGATGAACTGCGCCGCGACATTCCCGAAGTCGATCTGTATATGGGCACCTACAAGCCGGGCGAGATGCTGGAACGGCTGGGGCTCAATTCCACTCTTCCCTCCGATTGCAAGGTGGGCGCCGGGCCCCGCTCCCTGATGGGGGAAGAACCCCACCATGCCTTCCTGAAAATCGCCGAAGGCTGCAACCGCATCTGCGGATTCTGCGCCATTCCCGGCATGCGCGGCAAGCAACGCAGCCGCACCATCGCCGATATCGTGGCGGAAGCGCAGCAGCTGCAGGAATGGGGTATCCGGGAGGTTTCCCTCATCGCCCAGGACCTCACCTATTTCGGCCGCGAGAAGAACGGGCAGGAATCACTGGAGATGCTCCTGCAGGCCCTGATCCGGCATACCGACATCCCCTGGTTCCGCATGATGTACGCCTATCCGGCCTTCGTCACCGACGGCCTGGTCGAGATCATGGCGACGGAAAAGCGCATCTGCAAATACCTGGACATCCCGGTGCAGCACTCAAGCGCGAACATGCTCACGGCCATGCGCCGCAATTATTCCGCCGACGAGCTCCGCGCCGTGATGCGCAAGCTCCGCGCGGCGGTTCCCGGCATCGCCCTCCGTACCACGGCCCTCCTGGGTTATCCCGGCGAGACCGAGGCCGACGTGGAGGATTTGCTCGCCTTCCTGGAAGAGGTTCGCTTCCGTCACGTGGGCTGCTTCGCTTATTCCGACGAAGACGGCACCTTCGCCTTCGATCTCAAGCCCAAGGTGAAGCAGGATGTCGCCGAAGAGCGGCTCGATCGCATCATGACCTTGCAGCGCCAGATCTCCCTGGAGGAGAACGAGAAGCGCATCGGCGAGACGGTGGAGGTCATCATCGACTCCGTGGCCGAAGGCGAGGACCATCATTTCAACGGCCGTACCCAGGGCGATGCGCCGGAGGTGGACAACCGCGTGTTGATCCATATCGCGGAGGGGGCTTCCGAAGCCGCGCCCGGCACGTTCCGGAAGGTCCTCATCACCGACGCCAGCGAATACGATCTCGAAGGCAAGCTGCTTTCCGACGTTTAGCCGCGCAGCGCCGCACTACCGTAACCGCTTAGCTACCCCACCCACTCCACCGTAATGTCCTTGGGCGGCGAACCGCCCTATTGTTCCACTGTAACGTCCTTCGGCGGCAGACACATCGCATCGTTGCAGGCCTGGTAGTGCAGGGTCACGCGCGTAGCCGGCGGGGATTGCAAGGAGCCGCCAGCGGCCCGGTGGGCCGGGAATTCAACCTCGAACGCACCTGAGTAAAGCGGCATTTTCTCGCCCATCGCCGGGGAGAAAACCATTTCCGGGGCCGGGAAATGCGGTTTCCCGAATTGCATACCCGGAGCCTCCGCATCCATGCGGGTAGGCACCAGAAAGGAATCCGGCGGCGCCTCCGAATTGATATGCCAGCCCGCGGGAAGCTCCACGCGCACCACCAAGGTCAGTGAATCCGAACCCTTTTTCGAAGCGAGGGAATCTCCGGCATCCCGACCTGGCTTGGCATGAGACGAGGGTTTGGCCGGCAAGGCCATATACCGCAGCGAAAGCCGGGGGG
>DAINDC010000575.1:0-945 GCA_036732085.1 Fibrobacterota bacterium
CCTGGCGGCCGCGGCCGCGGGTGGCCATCTCACCATCGTGGACGCGTCGGCAAAGACGGCGCAGGAATTGGACAAGCCCTTTGGGGATCAGGCTCCGGGTTCGGACGAGGCCTTCACCGTGACCGCGGCGGATTTCGATCGGGACGGCAAGGTCGATCTCTTCCTCTTGGGATCGAAGGGCTCCGCGACCTTGGTCGGCCTCGGCCATGCTCCCAAGGCGGATATCTTCACCGGCTTCCCGCAACGCTTTCCGCGCAGCGTCCATTTCGTCGACACGGTTTACGATGAAACGGCCCGGGCGAATGGCGTGAACAAGATCGTGAAGGTGAATGATTTTTCCAGCGAGGACCGCAGCGGCCCCGCGCTTGCGGATCTCAACCATGACGGCCATCCGGATATCCTCTTCGCCGGCACCAATTCCATCTTTGCCATCGACTACCACGGCGCCTTCCTCAAGGGTTGGCCGTTCCTCTTGGAAGCCCATCAGAACGTGGGCTTCACCTACGGCAGCCGCCGTCATCCCGAGACCGCGGTGCAATCGACGCCGTTGGTCCTGTCCTTGGGCGGCCATGCCACCGTCCTGATCGGATCGCCGGACGGGCTCATCTTCGCCGTCGACAGCGCGGGCCAGAAGGTCAAGTCCTCTTCCTTCCAAGCCTCGCAGAAAGGGCGAATGGGAATCCTGGCCGTCGATGCCTCGGACTGGCCGCTCACCATGGGCGGCCTCACCCTGGACTCGAACGACAATCCCGACATCCATCTCTCCGCCGCCGATCTCGATGGCGACGGCGAACTCGAACTCCTGGCCCAATCCGGCACCGGCAGTCTGAATGTCTGGACCTTGACCCAAGGCGCCTCGGCCCAGGGGTTGTCCTGGACCATGCCCGGCGGCAATGCCGCGCGCCAAAACTTCCTCGACGTGAGCGGCTGGCAGGCGGCCCAAGC
>DAINDC010000575.1:955-2944 GCA_036732085.1 Fibrobacterota bacterium
GAATTCTACCTGTTCCCGAGCCCGGTGCGCGGGCCCACGGCCACCATCCACCTGCGCCTGGGCGCGAATGCCCAAAAAGCGCGCGTCCGCGTCTATGATCTGTCCGGCCTGGTGGTCAAGGATCAAAGCTGGGAGAACCTTGCCCAAGGCCTCCAGGCCTATACCCAGGCCCTGGATTGCAGCCGCTTGGGAGCCGACGTCTATTCGGCCCAGGTGGAAGTCTGGTTTCCCGGTGGCAAGCAGAAGAAGTGGGTGCGATTCGGGGTCATCCGATAGAAAACAGGGATATCGCCCCCCCCGACGTCGTAAAATTTGAATGGATTTTTAAATTGGTTCCTTTTTAAATTAGTTCCAGAAGGAACGCGTCTCACACATGTACAAATACATCATCATGGGCATCCAGGGCTGCGGCAAGGGCACGCAGGCCAAGCTGCTTTGCGATAGCTACGACTTCACCCATATCTCCATTGGGGACATCTTCCGCTGGCATATCGCGAACCATACCAAGCTGGCCGCCAAGGTGAACCGCATCATTTCCAAGGGCCAGATGGTCGGCGACGATCTGGTGGCCAAGGTCGTATCCGAGCGGATGACCTGGCATAATTGGAATTACGGATTCGTGCTCGACGGCTTCCCGCGCAACTTCGCGCAGGCCGAGTTCCTCTTCGAGAGCTACAACATCAATGCCGTGATCCACATGGATGCGCCCGACAGCCTGGTGACCGAACGCGTCATGGCCCGGCGCGTCTGTTCCGGATGCGGCCTGGACTACAACCTTATCGGCCATCGTCCCAAGGTGGATGGCGTCTGCGACGTCTGCCATTCCAAGCTGCTCCAGCGCTCGGACGATCATCCCGAAGCGATCCAGAAGCGCCTTGAGGATTACCACGTCAAGACCGAGCCGATGATGAACTTCTTCCGGCGCATCAATATCCTCCACAGCGTGGACGCCACCAAGTCCATCCCCGAGGTCTTCGAGTCCATCCGCAAATCCCTGGGCCTTCCCGAGAAGCCGAAGGCGATGAATTCGAATACGTTGAGCACGGAAGCCTCGACTTGAAACATCCCCGCGAGGAGTCACAAGCATGAAGGGCATCATTCTGGCCGGGGGCGCGGGGTCGCGCCTCTATCCGCTCACCTCCGTGGCCAGCAAGCAATTGCTGCCCATCTACGACAAGCCTCTCATCTTCTATCCCCTGGCCACCTTGATGCTCGGCGGGATCAAGGACTACCTCCTCATCTCCACCCCCGAAGACGTGCCCCGCTTCCGGCAGCTCCTGGGCGACGGCAAGCCATGGGGCATCAACATCCAATACGCGGTGCAGGACAAGCCGGACGGCATCGCCCGGGCGTTCACGATCGGCGAAGATTTTATCGGTAACGACGCGGTTACCCTGATCCTCGGCGACAACCTCTTCTACGGATCGATGAAGCTCGACGAGATGATCGCCAATTTCAAGACGGGCGCCAAGGTCTTCGGCTATTACGTGAAGGACCCGGAGCGCTACGGCGTGGTCGAGTTCGACGGCGACAGGAAGGTCATCGGCCTGGAGGAGAAGCCCAAGGTCCCGAAATCGAACTATGCGGTGCCGGGCCTCTATGTCTACGACAACGATGTGGTCAAGATGACGCGCAGCCTCAAGCCCTCGCCGCGCGGCGAACTCGAGATCACGGACCTCAACCTCGCCTACCTCAAACAGGGCCGCCTCTCGGTGGAGCTGCTCGGGCGCGGCATCGCCTGGCTGGACACGGGCACCCATGCCAGCATGCTGGAAGCCTCGACCTTCATCTATACCTTGGAGGCCCGCCAGGGGCTCAAGATCGCCTGCCTCGAGGAAATCGCCTACCTGCGCAAGTTCATCACCTTGGATCATTTCAAGGATACGGTGGGCAGGATGCCCAAGTCGCCCTACAAGGATTATCTGCTGCAGAGGTTCCGCGGAGAAGTATAGTCCCCGCGCGCCCCCTCCCATGCCCCGTCGACTCGCC
>DAINDC010000576.1:0-2934 GCA_036732085.1 Fibrobacterota bacterium
TGCCTACCTTGTCCGGATCCGAATTCGAGATGGCTTTGATGGTGGCCTGGCCGGCCTTCTGTCCCCAGACTTCGCCGTCTTGCACAGAAGCGACGGTGGGATCCGAACTTTCCCAGCGGACGCCCGACGGGGCATTCTGAGGCTGGACCTCCACGATGAATTTCCGCTTCTGTCCGGCGGGCAATTCCATCGAGCCCGGCTGGAGTGTCACGGAAACCAGGGCCGTGCTTTGGATTTGGACCACGGCATTCTTCTTCCCATTGCCCTGGTCCGCGGACTGATTTCCGCCCGTACGCAGGACCACGATGAGCGCGGTCGCCAAAAGCGCTGCCGCCACCACTCCGGTTCCCACCCATAGGCCCACGGTCTTGCCCTTGCCGGTCCCGCCGCGCGTCCCGCTCCGCGAGGCGCCGCTGAAATCCATATCGTCCCCGGTGGATTGCGCCGCCTGCCAGGTTCCCGGCCGGACCCCGCTGCCGCTACCATGGCGATCGCCGGATCCCGTGCGGATGCCCGTGCCGGGTTTCACTCCGGTGCCGGACCTCGGCTTTTCCATCTTCATGCCCGGCTTCAAAGGCGCTTTCGCGCGGGGCGCGGTCTCATCCGGGCCGGGGGCGGGCGTGAGATCGATGACGGTTTGATTACCCATCTTGCCGATCTTGTCGAGATAGCTCTTGGTCGCTTCGGAGGGATCGAGCACGCCCTTCTGGTTCAGATAGGAACGCAACTGCAGGGATAGCCAACGGGCCCCACCGCCACGGTCCTCCGGCTTCTTCTGCAGCAAGGTTTCGACGAGGTTCTCGAGCACCGGATCCACATCGGGGATGATGGTGGCCAAGGAGGCATGCGGCATGTCGCAGATATTGCGCATGATGGTCGGGATATTGGAGCCGGTAAAGGGCTTGCGGCCGGAGAGGCAATAGTAGAAGACCGCGCCAAGTGAGAACATATCGGTCTGATGCGTCGGCTTCTTGCCGTCGATTTGTTCGGGCGACATGAAATTGGGCGAGCCCAGGATGCTGCCCGTCTGGGTCAGGTTCTGCTCGCTGATATGCGCGATGCCGAAATCCGCGATCTTCAATTTGCCGTCGGACATGAACATGATGTTCTCCGGCTTGATATCGCGATGGACCACGTTGAAGCGATCGGCCGTATGCAGGCCTTCCGCGGCTTGGAAGATGACGGCAGCCACCACGTCCGGGTCCATGGGCTGCCCGCCCAAAAGATTCAAAACGAACTGGAGGTTGGGCCCGTCGATATATTCCATCACCAGGTATTGGAGATCGTCCTCCACGCCATAGTCGAAGATCTCGACGATATTGGGATTGCGGAGGCCGGCGGCGGTCTTGGCTTCCACCGTGAACCGATCAAGCAGGCTGGAATTCGAGGTGAGGGGAGAGTGGATGACCTTGATGGCCACCATGCGATTCAGGGAGGGATCCTCGGCGAGATAAACCGTGGCCATGGCTCCCTGGCCGAGCTTGGTCAGGGCATTGTACCTGCCGAATTTACGCTGGGCCGCGCCCTTACCCGATTTAGACATTCTGAATATGGTCCGTCGCGATTTCCACTTCGTTACAGTCTTTCTCCACCGCGGGGGTCAGAAAGAATAAAATGGGTATGGGACCGGCCTTTCCTTCCGAAATTTAAAAAAGTTGGCCCGATTCCGGGGTGCCGCACTCGCCGAAGAACCGGGTTTTTTTAACTTTTGGGGGCTATGCCAGCCCTGAAGCTGCGCCGGTAGAAAACCCGACTGGAGATCCGCATGATTGCCAATTCCGTCCGAGCCATCCTGGGAAAGCTGAACAAGTATAATCGCAGCATGCTGGAAGGCGCCGTGGGCGCATGCGTGACCCGCTCGCATTACGAAGTCACCGCCAGCCATATCCTCTCCCAAGCGCTGGAAGAGGGCAAGGGCGATCTCCCCTATATCCTCGCCTACTTCAAGGTCAATGGCGGATTGTTCAAGAACGCCTTGGTCCAGGATCTCAAGGAACTGCGCACAGGCAATAGCGGCAAGCCCGTCTTCTCGCCATCCTTCATGTCCGTGCTGGAAGCCGCCTGGGCCGAGTCCTCGCTGAATCTGAACCAGACTGAAATCCGCACCGCCGCCATCTTATTGGCCTTGCGTCGCGCGCCGGGAATCATCTCCCCGGGACTGGCCGACCAATTGGCCATGATCAATCCGGAGACCTTGGTCGAGAAGTTCGCCGAGATCACGGCCCATTCCAAGGAATCGGAAGACGCGCCCCAAGGTGGCGACCGTAACGCCGAGGGTACTACCGCGGAAGGCTCGGCCCTCTCGCGCTTCACCGTCAACTTCACCGAGATGGCCGCCAAGGGCAAGATCGACCCCATCTTCGGCCGCGACAACGAGATCCGCATGATCATCGACATCCTCTCGCGCCGCCGGAAGAACAACCCCATCATGGTGGGCGAAGCCGGCGTGGGCAAGACCGCCGTGATCGAAGGCTTGGCCTTGCGCATCGCCCAGGGCCAGGTCCCCGCCATCCTCAAGAACGTGGAAATCCGCATGCTGGACATGGGCCTCATGGCCGCCGGCGCCGGCGTCCGCGGCGAATTCGAGAACCGCCTCAAGGGCGTCATCAAGGAAGTGAAGGCCTCCACCACGCCCGTCATCCTCTTCATCGACGAAACGCATACCATCATCGGCGCGGGCGGCGAGGCCGGCCAGAACGACGCGGCCAACCTGCTCAAGCCGGAGATGGCGCGCGGCGAACTCAAGATCATGGGCGCGACGACGATCACGGAATTCCGCAAGTACTTCGAAAAGGATCCGGCCATGGCCCGCCGCTTCCAGATGGTCCGCATCGAGGAACCCGATCCCGCCACCGCCGCCATCATGCTCCGCGGCCTGCGCACCAATTACGAAAAATTCCACGGCGTCAAAATCACCTATGAGGGCGTCAAGGC
>DAINDC010000577.1:0-2933 GCA_036732085.1 Fibrobacterota bacterium
GTCCAATTCCGTGCGGAAGAAAGAGGCATTGTTGAAGCTGCAATGCTGGAAGGATGTTCCGCTGAGCTTGGTGTATTGGAATTCGGCCTTGTCGAACTTGGAATCCTGGAAGCTGGATCCTTTGAGATTGGCCTCCACCAGAGCCGTGGTCTGGAAATTGGCGTTGGTGAAATGCAGGTGGGACAGATCGGCTCCGGTCAGGTTGGACTCGGACATGCTGATATTGGAGACCGTGGCTCCGCTGAAATCGGCCCCTTCGAATTTTACCGCGTTGAAAACCGTGCCGGTAAGATCGGTCTTGGAGAAATCGGACTGTTCGAGGCTATTGTTCTTGAAGCTGGCGCCCGCGAGATTGGCCTTCGAGAAGGAACATTTTTCATTGAACTTGGCTTCCAGGAAATTCGCCTTGGCCAGGTTGGCATTATCGAAAGCCGCGTCCAGAAGCACCGTACTCTGGAAATTGGCGCCTGGCAAATCGGCCCGTTTGAAATTGCTGTTGCGCAGATCGGCATTGCGGAAATCGCCCTGGGGGAATTGGGTTTCCTTGAAATTCACATCCGAGATTTGCATGGCTGAAAAAGTCACGCCCTTCCCATGGGAACCCTCGAAGGAGGCCTTGACGCCCACCGTCTGGTTGAAGCGGGCATTGTCCAAATTGCAATTTTCGAACTCGGCGCTGGTCAGATCCCTGTTGCTGAAGGAGCGGCCCGAGAGGTCCTCACCTTTATGCTTTTCGGCCGCCATGACCGGGGCTGCCAAGTAAGAAAACCCAGCCACCAATAACAGGGAGTAGATGCTGCGCATATTCCTTCTTTCAAGAATGTAGGACGCGGAGGTAAAGCCGCATCCGGGTCGGGGGTTGGAGTCCGTCCAAGCCACATACCGCAAGGTTAAAAATTTCCCCTGAGCGCAGGCGCTTCCGAGGAGGGCCGGTTCACGTCCGGTTACGGCCCCTGGTGACCCGGTAATCCGGATCGGAGTAAATTTAATGCTAAATTGGGTTTTAGCCATGACTCCCTTTCATTGTTTTTCATTTTTGGTCTTTTGTGGATAGGCGCTTGTGGATAGACGCTTGTGACTAGGATGATTTCCCGAACCATGCTCGATACCCCTTCTCGCGTCCGACTTGAGGTCAATCTCCAATCCATTCGTCGAAATTTCGCCCAAATCCGAAAAACAGTTCTACCCGCCCAGGTCATGGCCGTGCTCAAGGCCGATGCCTATGGACTGGGCGCGTATCCCATAGCCGAGGCTTTGATTGAGGCCGGCGTCGACCGACTGGGCGTGGCCGAACTCAAGGAAGCCTCCCAACTGATCAAGCTGGCCAAGCATGCCCGGGTTCCGGTCCAGATCGTCGGTGGTTTATTGGTGGCTGAAATAGAGGACTGCGTTCGTCTGGGTGTGGTTTGCCCGGTATCGGATTTGGCCATGGCCTCCGCCCTTTCCAAGGCCGCGAGAAAGCAGGGACGCAAGGCCAAGGTCCATATCAAGGTGGATACGGGTATGGGCCGATTGGGAGTGCCCCATTTCCAGGCCCACCAGGAAATCCGAAAAATCCTGGAGCTGCCGGCTTTGGACTTTGAAGGCATCTACTCGCATTTTCCGAATGCCAATAATCCCATGAATCCGAAGTCCAAGGATCAGTTGGCCCTGTTTATTGACCTCTTGGACGTCCTGGGCAGGGAGGGGATCACCTTCCCGCTCGTGCATATGGCCAATTCCGATGGCATCAATAATTTCCGTGCTTCCTATTTCAACCTGGTACGGACCGGCATCAATCTTTACGGCGTATTCGATCTCGGAGGCCGGCGCACTTACCACCTGAAGCCTTCCCTGTCGCTCAAAACCACCTTGCTGGCCAAAAGGCGCCTGCCGGCTGGGTTCACCATCGGTTATGGCTGTACCCATACCTTGTTCCGGGATACCTGGGTGGGGACGGTTCCCGCCGGCTATGCCGATGGGGTTCCGCTGGCGGCAAGCAATTCGGGCAAGGTTCTGATTCGCGGCCGGGCTTGCCCCATCATCGGCCGGGTTTCGATGGATTACCTGACGGTGGACTTGAACGGGTGCCCGACTGCTAAGGTGGGAGATTCAGTGGTCCTGGTGGGGAAATCCGGCCAAGAGGAAATCACCATCGAGGATTGGGCCCGGGTGAAACAAACCCATCCTTACGATATCATCTGTTCATTGGGCAATAGGGTGGAACGCCTTTACCGCTAATGGTAAAATGGAGGGGAGGGCCAACTCCATGATCCAACCGAAAAATTTCCGCCTCTTCCCAGCATCCGCGTCCTATACCATCGGCCCGGCACTTTGCCTTCTAATCGGACTGCTGTTTTCCTCCTGTCAAAATGGAGGGTTTTCCGATGCCGCCACGGGGCCCAAGGATACCACGGTCGTCACCGCTGGTTTCGCGACCTTGCGGATCAGCAATAAGGTTACCCAGGATCCGAGTCTACTGACCTTCTATCTCTATCCTCCCAATGCGGTCGATTGGTCCAATGCCGTGAATGCCAAGAAGCTGGGGGAAGTGGCAACGGATTCCACCCGTACCTTCCAGGTTCCCTCCGGCAATTGGAAGGTCGCCTGCCAGAACAAGTCCAATGTTCTGGAGCCCATGGAGGACGTGGCATCGGGCGGGGGAGAGTGGCTGCAATCCGTCTTGGATAAGGACGGGGTCTACGCTCTGATTCTAACCTCGAATGCGGATCGGATCGTCTGGACTCCCAGTTACAAGACCGTACCGGCCATGTCTTCGAATTGATCCTCGATCCGATTCCGGCACTGATCCGCGAACTGATTCTCTAACCGGTTCCACGCCGGTCCGGTACCGCAGCCCTCACGCTCACTTCCACGATAGGATCTGCACCTTGACCGCCGTATCGACGGCCACGGTCGAATCGATCACGGAAATGTGGACCAAGGTGGTGGTG
>DAINDC010000578.1:0-2931 GCA_036732085.1 Fibrobacterota bacterium
CTTGTCGAGGGACTTGCACCCTCAAGGTGTCGCCCGTGCCGGGCGTACATAAAAAAGCGCCGGGTTTCCCCGACGCGTTTCATGCACCCATAAATTGAAAATGCTTATCCGTGCATCCCGGAATCAAGCGCGGCGGCGGCGCGCGGCGGCCAGGCCCAGGCCGAGGAAACCGATTCCGAACAGGGCCAAGGTGCCGGGCTCCGGAACCGCAGCGGGTGCGGCCGTGATGCGGCCCAGGAGTTGGGCATTGGCGGATTCATTCTCAAGCACATGGAACTGGTTGACGGTGGTGTAGCCGGATCCCACTATGCTTCCGAATCCCAGGAACTCCAAGGTATAGTCCACGCCGCCGTAGTTGAAGGAGCTGCTGGAGAAGGCCCCGTTGAGTTCAACGATATCGGCGCTGGCGAGGGGATCGTCCGTGTTGGTGGTATTCAGGAGATGGAAGTCGAAGGCATAGGAATTCGTATTGACCGGGGTGGTCAGGGCCAGGACCACCTGGAAGTCCACGGCATCCGCTCCGCTATTGCCCACTATGGTTCCGTTGAAGTAGTCCAGGGTGCCGAAGCTGAATACCGATCCGGTCTCGGTCGAGAAACCGGTGCCGGCGAAGTCCAGGCTGCTGGCGGGCCCGCCGATTCCGGTGCCCCAGGAGAAATGGTTGGTGCCGACTCCGTTAACGACCATGGTACCCGGACCGACCGGGTTCACGAAGTCGCCGGTGCTGCTCCCGACCACGGGAAGGGCCTGGGACGCGACGGCCACAAGGGCCAGTCCGGTGAAAGCAGTGGCGAGGGTGCGGGTTAGGAAAAACATAGAACCTCCAGAAGTTTTTGTAGCCCTCGATAGAACAACTTCCATGCCATTCCAAAATTTCGTAAAAAGCTCAAAATCGGATTAGTCGAAAGCGGGGACTGGAAAGAATTCCAAAAATTGACGGGATTGCTTACAGGCTTATGACCTTACAGACTCACCGGCCCACGGGCCGCATCAGCCTTTAAATCAATTCGAACAAAATGGAATTACCCGTTTTCCCCACCGCGCGGATCTGTTCCATGCGGACCAGGCAGTAGGTCATCCGGGCGATGCGGAAATACGGTTGCTTCAGGGCCTTGGCCAACTCGCGGTTGGTGGAAGGACCGGTCCATCCCGGAGGCAAGAGGCGCAGGAAATCCCGGCCGGCGGTGAAGAGGTCCCGACCCGAGACTTCGAGGAGGATATGATCCTTGATGCTGGTCCCCTTGCGGCGCCAGCTCCCATGCCCGTCCTCGCAGCGCAGTTCCTCCTCCTTGATGCGCACCACTTCCACGGAGAAATTGGGATCCAGGATCAGATGCGGGAAGCTCACCAGCTCGTCGAAGAGATCGTATAGGCTGCCGCGCTTGGGCGACTTCCTGCGGTTGATGAAGGTGGAACCGTCCTTGGCCACCTTGGTGATCCACTTCTCCACCGCCACGGGATGGACGATGCGGACCTGCCGCGTGGGCAGCAATGCCAGCAGCTTCCGTTTCAGGCTCGCGAAGCTTCCGGTCTGGATCTCGATGACGGATTCCCCTCGCCGGATATCCACCCAATAGCCTTCGAGCTTCTCCTCCACGCGGTCCCCGGGCTCCGTATACAGGCGCTTGAGATGGGCATGCAGGGAGCGCTCCCGCAGGGTTCCGATCAGGAATGAGACATCCTCCTTCATGATCCAAATAGTAGCATTGTCTTTTGTCTTATACTTATAAGGGCGGGGTATTCACCGCCAAGGGCGCGGCCGAGGCCTGCGGTTTCGCTCCCGACAGCGTTGCGCTCTCCTTGGCCCGCAACTCGCACCTCGAAATATTGGCGGGTTCGAAAGGCGTCCAGGATTCGAAAGCCCGGCTTTGGATCTTCACCATCAGCTTCTCTTCGCTGAAGGATCCCATTCCCGCATCCAACAGGATCCCGAAGCAGCCACTCTTAACCTGGACATGCGGGATCTCGATCGTCTGAAAAAGCCTGGGCTTGGCCTCAACGCTCCGATCCCAGAATTGCAGGCGCAAATCGTAATAGCCATCCGCTTTCGAAGTCTGGCCAATCCGGCCTTCGAACAAGGAGAGGATTGGAGCGGAAGTTCCGGCCGCAACCAACAGGAGCGAGGCCAGCATCAGTCGGGGAATAAGATTTTGAATCCTGTAATCCATGGTTATCTCCATTTTTGCAAAACCCAATTTTCCATTATTAATACAGACTTGATCAATACTTTACTTTACCTTATTCAGATGGCGGCGGGTTCGCAATGGTTTGAAATGGCCCGGAAATCGGAATGGCGCAAAACAAGCCCCGATTCCATGCGATGGGGATGGGATGAATATCAGTCGGGCCGGAGCGGCGCGGGTTCCGCCCCGACCCCGCAGAGGCTCCCTCAATGGGCCACTGCGTTCTGATCCGGGTAGGGGGAATATAAACCCGCCCGGGTCCGGGAGTTGTGACCGCGGTCACGAGCTTCTCGTGCGAACACGAGTTTCTCGGTTTTTATGGTATGATGGAAAAGCCGAGTTTATCTTAACGGGAGGGGGCGCCATGGAAACCTTGCAGGACCTGCTCGCCAAGCTTTGGGTGGACTATAGCGGCCTCAATCCCCAGGCGCGGCGCATCCACAGCCTGCTCGAGGAGCGCGGCGAAACCCTAGTGAACGACCATGTCGCCTTCCGGACCTTGGCCCTTCCCGACTTAGGGATCGCGTCCATGGCGGCGCCCTTCGAGGCCTTCGGTTACCAGGCCGCGGGCACCTACGACTTCCCCGAAAAAAAACTCACCGCCCGCCACTATGAGCATCCGGATCCGCTCCAACCCAAGATCTTCATCAGCGAACTGCGCGTGGAGGAATTGAGCCTGGGCGCCCGCTCCCTGCTCCTAGGCCTCGTCAACCAGATACCCCGCGGCTTCCTGGCGGGTCCGGCTTGG
>DAINDC010000579.1:0-2928 GCA_036732085.1 Fibrobacterota bacterium
TCGCATACCGAGATCTTTAAGCTCGCGCTTCCCATGGAGCCCTTCGTCATCGCCACCGAGGTTTCCACGGTTGCGCAGAACACCTTCATCCGCATCCATACCGCGGAGGGGCTGGTCGGCATGGGCGAGTGCTCGGCTTTTCGGATGCTCGTGGGCGAGAACCAGGAAACCTGTTTCGCCGTCGCCCAGGACTTCGCCCGGATCCTCATAGGCAAGGATCCCCTGGATATCCGCGCCCGCATGGAGGATCTCCATGCCCGCATCGCCTTTAACTCGACCATCAAAAGCGCCTTCGACATGGCCTTGCACGATCTTGCAGCCAAAGCGCAGGGCTTGCCCCTGTACCGGTTCTTGGGCGGCCACAGGAAAACCATCGAAACGGATCTGACTATCGGAATCGGGGCTCCGGGGAAGATGGCGGAGACCGCGCGGGCCTATGTCGCGAAAGGGGTGCGGACGATCAAGGTGAAAGTCGGCAAAAGCGACGGCGCGGATGTGAAACGCGTGCGCCTGATTCGTGCGGCGGTCGGGCCCGGGATCGGTCTACGGATAGACGCCAACCAGGGATGGGATTTCGATACGGCCGTCAGTTGCCTCGGGGCCATGGCGGATTTGGACATCCAATTCTGCGAGCAACCTCTCCACCATGATTATGATTACCTGCTGCCGGCCCTGCGCAGGCAATCCCCGATCAAGCTCATGGCCGATGAAAGCGTCTTCAACCATCATGATGCCATCCGCCTGATCGGAACCGGTTCCATCGACTACATCAATGTCAAGCTGGCCAAGTCCGGCGGCATCCTGGAAGCCATCCGGATCGCCGACGTTGCGGAGCGCCATGGCATGCCGTGCATGCTGGGCGGCATGCTGGAAAGCCGGCTGGGCCTGACCGCCAAGGTGCATCTCGCGATGTCGCACGGGAATTTCTCCTTCTACGATTTGGACACCTGCCTGCTGGGGCAATTGGAGGATCCGGTGGTGGGAGGCGCGCAGTACCGCGGGTACGAGCTCGAGGTTACGGATGCACCCGGCCTCGCGGCGGATATCGATCCGAGCTTCCTCGGCAAATGCGAAAGCGTGGTTATCGGTTGAAAGGTTGAGGAGAAAGCCGCGCATCCAATTATCTTTCCGGAAGCGCATCCGCAGGAGCAAAACGAAATGGAAATCAGGTCGGCCGAATCGGAATCCGAAATCGCTGCATGTTACCCCGTCCTAAAACAATTACGGCCGCACCTCACCGCGGAGAAATTCCTCTCCCAAGTCCAAAGGCAAATGCAGGCTTACGGCTATACCTTGATCTATGCGCTTGACAGGGGTGAGATCAAGGCGGCAGCCGGATTCAGAATCTCGGAATTCCTGGGTTGGGGCAAGACCCTTTATATCGACGATTTGATCACCCACGAAGGCGACCGTGGCCAAGGATATGGCGGCGCGCTGATGGATTGGCTTTTCGAAAGGGCTAAGGAATGCGGCTGCGAGCAAATCCACCTGGACTCGGGGGTGCATAGGCATCAGGCGCACCGGCTGTACTTGCACAAGCGGATGGAGATTTCCTGCCATCATTTCGCGAAGAAGGTCTGACATCGCCATCGGGAGCTCGGCCTGTCGCCCCAACGCCGCACGGTCGCCCAATGTTTGGGAATAACCCAATTTCCTGACAAATTCGCGACCGGATTCGTCCAATTCGGACGGAAAACCCAAGCGTCCCGCCATGAGGGCTGTGATCTGCCTCATCGTCCTGACGGAACAGGATTCAATCCGAAGCCCGGATTATTAGTTTTACCGTATTCGGATACTGCGCCGAACGTCTCATAGGTAGGGGAGGAGACGTAGCGTGGCATCGGGGTTCCGATTCAACCCGAGGCTTGATTATGCTGTGCCGTACCGAGAAGCTCCTTTTCCTATTCCTGCTGGGAGCCGCCGCCGCCCTGGCCGCCCCGCATGCCGCGATCTCCAATCCGGACCGGCTGGATCAGAAGAAGATCCATGCGGAATACAACGACGGCAATTTCGACAAGGTGGTCGCCTCGCTGGAAGGCTTCATGGCCGCGCATAAGACCTACGGCTTCGAGGACAGTGTTTTCATCGCCAAGCATTTGGCCGTGGTGTACACGGCAAACCCCGATACCCGCGAAAAGGGTAAATACTACATGTACCGCCTCTTGGCTTTATTGCCTTCCGCCAAGCTGGTGGACATGTACGTGAGCGACGAGATCGACCGCATCTTCGACAAGGTGCGGGAGGAGTTCATGACGCGTCAGCGGAACTTCGGGGTAGACACCTCGCGCGTGGCCTTGGCCGAAAAAGCCCCCGCGGGCTCCCGCGGGAAGGAGACGCCCCCTGCCGCGCAACCGGCCCCCAAACTAGAGAGCCATACGGGCCTTTGGATCGCCGGAGGCGCGGCCGTGGTGGCCGTGGGCGCCACCGCATTCTATATCTTCCATCAAACCGGCGATGCGACTTCGTCCGACCACGTTTACCATGTGCCGTAGGAGTGATAGGCGACCGATCAAACGACCACGACCCATTTCAGCAATGGTTCGGTGTTCTATCCCACCGTCCAGGCCCCGTTCTTGAATACGACTTCCCCGTCCAAGGAAACCGATTCCGTAACGACGAAGACATCCACGTGATGTTTTCCGTCTTTGCGGCCGAAGCGCCCGTCGCGGCCGAAGCGCCCCTCGCGGCCGAGGCTACTTCCGCCTCCATCTCCGGGATGAGCGGGATCCGATTTCCGATAGACCGCATGCTTGGCGCCCAAGGATAAATGGATGCCGCACATCCTTTCCACCGTACCGATATCGCGGACCATCCTTTCCTGCGTGAACGCGCGGTTCATGCCGAAGCCCAGTTCGCGGATCCACACTTCGCCCTCGTCGGCGCGGATATTGGCCAGGACCTGGTCGAATTCCGGAGTCGAGTCGAGGG
>DAINDC010000580.1:0-2921 GCA_036732085.1 Fibrobacterota bacterium
GTGGAATTCCCCGGCACCGAAGCCGAAGACTATGTCATCCTCGAGGAGAACGTGCATTTCTCCCTGCCCGATATCCTGACCGCGGCTTCCTGAGAGCCGTTCCCACCGGCCTTCCGTGAGAATCGCCTTCTTCCTCACCGGCCATGGCTTCGGCCACGGGGTCCGCAATTCGGCCCTCATCGAGGCCTTGCCCCGGGAAGTCGAGGTGGAAATCTTCACCTCCCTTCCGGAATCCTTCTTCCGCGAGGAACTGCGCCGGCCCTATACCCACATCCCTTGCGAGATCGATTGCGGCTGCCTGCAAACCGATACCGTGGAGGTCGATATCCAAGCCACCTTGCGGCGTTATGCCGAATTGGATGCGGCCCGCTCCGAGTCCATCTCCCGCTTCTCCGCCTTGTTGCGCGACCGGGCCGTGGATCTCATGATCGGCGATGTCCCGCCCCTGGCCTTTCCCATCGCCAAGGCCGCCGGCATCCAATCGTGGAGCCTCTGCAATTTCGATTGGACCGACATCTATCGTCCCTACGTGGGGAAACATCCCGGTTACGGGGACATGCTGCTCCGGATGGAGGAGGATTATTCCCTGGCGGATCGGCGCATCCGTTTCTATCCGAACATGCCGGACACCTTGTCCGCGGACACCTTGGCCGGCGCTACCGAGGAAGTTGGCATGGTCTGCCGTCCCGGTACGCCGCGACGCGAGGAATTCGCGAGACGATTCGGACTCGATCCGGCCAAGAAATGGTGCCTCATCTATGTCGGCAGCTTCGGCCTGGACGGGGTAAGGTGGGATCGGCTCGGCCGGTTTCCGGATTGGGAATTCATGGGGCTTTATCCCTTGCATGGAGCCTCCGCGAACTACAAGGTGATAAAGAAGGAACCCGGTTTCCGCTATGCCGATCTGACCGCTTCCTCGGATCTGGTTCTGGGCAAGCTCGGCTATGGGCTGGTGGCGGAATGTCTTTCCCTGGCCAAACCGGTCCTCTTCCTGGGCCGACGGAATTTCGAAGAGTATGCCATGCTGAAAGGGATCCTGGAAAGTCGCGGGGCGGGCATGGAGATTTCCCTGCCGAGGTTCTTGAGTCTGGATCTAGGGGACGAGCTGGAAGCCCTGATTTCCCGGCCCCTGCAGCCCCTTGAGGCCATGGGAGTGTCTCAAATTCTGGAAAAATTGGGTTTGCAGCCGCATAATGGGGATCAGACCTAGGATTTTCCTGGCTTTTTGCTATGTTGGACCGCCTAAGTTTTCAAGTTTCAGCCGAGGTTTTCCATGAGCCGCATTTGTGTAGTCACCGGGAAGAAGAGCCAAAAAGGCAATCAGGTTTCCCATGCCATGAACCATACCCGGAAATTCTTCCAGCCCAACCTGCATAAGAAGCGGTTTTGGATTGCCGAAGAGAAGCGCTGGGTCACCCTCAAGGTGAGCGGAGCCGGTTTGCGCTTTATCGCCAAGAACGGAATCCTGGCCGCGCTCAAGAAGGTCGACGAGCTTCAGAAGGCTTAAGCCAGGCCTTCAAGGTCGGCCAGAAGCGCCAGACCTCGAAGCCGTTTCGAAAATCGCGATTTCGGATATATCGATTAGTCTGGGTTCATCGCCAAAAAATTCGCATTAATAAAAAGGCCGATCTCCCAGGAGACCGGCCTTTTTGCATTTCCGTCTTTCTTTCCGCTACGGGCCCGAGACCTTGGCTTCCAGGATGCCTTGGCTGGCGAGCTCGGGCCAGGGCGTGCGCGGGGGCGATAGCTTGGCGGCCCTCTTGAAAAGCTCCAAGGCGATCGGCTGTTCGCCATCCTCTTCCGCGAACTTCGCGGACCAAAGCACGGCCAGGTAATCCTGCCGGTTACGGGTCAGGAGGAATTCCAGGATGGAGGCGGCCATGTCCTTGGTACCCTCCATACGGAAGGCGCGCGCCCGGTTGATATAGACCTCGTCGGATTCCGCGCCCAGGTCGATGGCTGTCTGGAGCGGCACGGCCGCGGCGGGAAGATCGGGAATCATGGCCAAGGCATTTCCCAGGCTCTCCCAGGCCTTGGCATCGTTCGGATGCATATCGGCGAGCCAGCGGAAGTGGGCGGCGGCTTCCTTGTAATTCTTGGCCGACTGGCAGGCCTGACCCAGGAAGGCATTGGCATCCTCATCCGCGGTATCGAGGAGATAGATGGCCCGGTAGGCGACTTCGAGATCATGCTTGTCCTCAATTTTCTTGGCGGCCTGCAACTGGCCACGGGCGAGATCGCGTGAATGCGGATCGGCGGCCAGGCCCTGGCCATAGGCGAGGTAGGCCTCCTTCCACTGACTTCTTTCGATATGGCAGTCGCCCACCTGCATCCAGATGGCGGAGCGATCCGGCACGGAGGCGGGCGCGGTCTTGAGCCCCAAGGTCAGGAGCTTGATGGCCTTGTCGGACTTGCCTTCGCGGGCCATGCGGCTTCCCAACATCAAAGCGGCTTGCGACCAGGTGCTGTCCTGGGGCAGGGAGGTGCGGCCGCGCAGGAGTTCGGTGAAAAGGTTCAGGGCTTTGGCGCTGTCCCCTTGGGATGCATCCAGAAGTCCCAGGCGAAGCTTGTCCTCTTCGCCGGCCCAGGATTTTGCATTCAAGGTTTCCAGGGCCTGCTTTTCCGCTAGGCCATTCTCCAACTGCCTGTCCAGGCGGGCTTGCGCCTTAAGGGATTCCTTATCGCCCGTGCGCGCAAAGTGGCTTTCATATTCGGCGGCGGCGCCTTGGAAGTCCTTCAGTTCCACCAGGCATTCGCCGCGCAGCTTGGCGGCTTCGGGATAGGTCGCATCGGCCAGCGCGAATTGCTCGGCGGCATGCGTGCAATCCTTGGCGGCATAGTGGATTTTCCCAAGCAGGAAGGAAGCCTCCGGCATGGGCACTTGCTGGACGATGGCGGCAAGGATGGCTTTGGCACCGGCC
>DAINDC010000581.1:0-2900 GCA_036732085.1 Fibrobacterota bacterium
AGCTTTCTTTGTTCTGATTTTGATACCCCGTGGCTTGCCGCGGGGTTCTTCATTTCCCCTCAGAATCGCCACTTTTTCTCCGCGAATACCGCGTTTCAAGCTTCATCCTACCGCCTCTTTCCTATCCTCACCTTCCGGAGTGTACGCAGCAAGTGTACGCATCCCATCGGAGGAAAATCTAGCATGGGTAACAGATTCAGCGGTGTCCAAGTGGAAATAATCGCGCAGCATGTCCGTATCCCATCCGGCGATGTCATTTACGATCGGGATAGGCGTGCCCCTCTTGACCATTTCAGAGGCGCTCATGTGCCTGGTGTCGTGGAAGTGGAAATCGCTGATTCCAGCCAGGCGTTTGCAGGTGGCCCAAGCCTTCTTGAAGTCTCCAAGGGGGCGGTATTTTCCGTTTTTCACGCCGTAAAAAAGCCATGGGCAATCGGATGGCAGATGGCGGAAGTAATCCGCCATGTCAGGCGGGATGGGCTTCCATAGCCCCTTTTTGTTCTTGGTGGTGCCATTCTTGACCCGGATGGCGCCATACTTCCCGGTGAACAGGTCCAAGTCTTCGCGCCGCATGCGGACCAATTCGGACTTTCGGCAAGGGACCTGCAGGGCGAATTGGATCAGGGCCAAGAGGTGTGGCGCATGCTTCCGGATTACGTTGAACAGGTTGCGCTCCTCTTCGGGCGAGAGCACGGTATCCCGCGGCGTTTCCTCAAGGTGCGGGAATTTGGCCTTGGTGATGGGGTTCTTTTCCATGAGGGGCGGATCCTGGTCCACGGCCAATTGGAACGCTGCTCGAACGATCGCGGTATACCGGTTTACGGTGGCGTTGCTCCAGGGCCGCCCGGTCGTGGGCGCGGGATTCCGCTGCATATGCTTCCGATAGGCGGCGAAGCGATCAGGAAAGGCCGGGATGGAGACGTTGCCCAAGATCCGGGTCAGATTGTCGATGATATTGATGTCCTTGGGCGCCGGAGGCCGCTCGTCCGCGTACCAGCGCATCAGGTCGCTGAAGGTTTCGAAGCGGCACCGGAGTGCCTGACGCTCCTTGATCTGCTTGCGCAGTTCTACGTACCGATTTTCAGCTGCTTCCTTGGGGCCGTGGAAGATTTCACGAATCTGGTCCTCGCCGGGTGCATCTGGCCGGCGGACGCGGACATCGAGATAAAATTGATTGGGGGCTTGCTTAATGATGTTAAGACCCATAGTCAAGTTTCCTTGGGCTATGGGTGCTTTGGACAAGCGGGAGGAAAGATACATCTACCAATTCCTCTTCTTCAATCCCTGGAGTGTGAACTTCTTTTTTTCCAAGAGAACTTGCCCGGACAACATTTGCTTCTCGATGTCCGCGCGCCGATAGCGCCAATACCTGCCGGCTTTAAATTGGCCCGGAATTAATCGAGCCTGGGTATTCTTCTCAACCCAAGCCTCCTCCACTGCGAGGAAGCGCTGCAAGCCGATGGGAGTCAATATTGGGCGGTCCGGGGAATCAAAGTCTAAATCGTTTCCAAACCCAATTCCACCTAAACCAATATTCGGTTCCGATATCGCCTTGAAATCTGATCCCAACTCAATTTCATGAGTTGATTGGCCAAGCGCTATAGCTCCTCCTCGCCAAAGAACGGCAAGTCAATTTCCTCAATGGTCACGCTCCGGCGCTCTTTCAAGAAGGCCATAAATCCAAGCGCGTCCACATACTCCGCGAAAAGCCCGATGATCTGGGCATCATGCGGCGTTCCCATTAAATAAGCACTGAGCGCAGCTTTTATCGCTTCGTCGGCGGCCGCAATTCGGAAACTCTGGTCGTTCTGGCTCCAGAGAACGGCGTGGTTTGAATCCTTTTTTGGTGGAATATTTATCAAGGCTCGCCGTCCTCTTCTTCTTGGGGTGGAATTTGGCTGAGAGGTGGCGGAGTGAAATGGTCGTGTGCGGATAGTTCCGAGTACCGCCCGGATTCAACGTCGTATTTCATTTCAACTTCGCCGGGGCGCCCGTAATACTTGAACTTGATTTTCTGGATAATAATCCGCGTGGTGTGGTTTACAAAGTCCCGGTGAATAATGAGCCCGTTGTCGGCCTTGTTATACCAATGGGCAGATCCCGAAATGTCGTATAGGGTGGGAATAGGATAATCCCCCGTTTTTGGATCCTTCCGCATCTTTGTGGGATGCGCGACAATCCCAAACCAAACATCGTGCTTGCGGGCGAACATCCGGGACCGCTTGAGGCAGAGCCCGATGAAATCCGTTTCGGAAGTCTTTTCCGGTCGGGTGCTTTCAAGCTCGTTCCAGGGGTCAATCAAAACCCCGTCCACCGGGCGGATCCTGCGCTGGGATTGTACGGCCTCAAAGATCGAGCCCAGGGTAACATCCTCGTCAACCCCATCCAGGAAGGTGAAATGACTGTTGACCCAGCCGATAGCCTCTTCCATCTGCTTCCGGGACATCCGGTTTGGGCCGAACATGTTTTTCCCGACCAGCTTTTCGGCAAGTTTCCGGGCGTGCATATCCGTGGGATAATTCTCAGGGGAATAGACCACGAAATTCCAGCCCTCTTTCTGGGCCAGGTTGACCATGATGGCATCCGTGAATTCAGACTTCCCATGGGAAGGTACGCCGGTGAAAATATTGAGCTGACCCTTTACGATTTGGTAATGGGTTGCCAGGGTGGCCCAACCGGGATGGATACCCTTTTTCATCCCATTGTCGTAGAGGTGCAATAGCCGGGTGGCCATTTCATTCGGGGAGGATGCGGCTGTGGTTGGTCGCTCCAGGGGGGCGTTTACCGATCGAGGCCGGTCCCCGTACCCCTTGCCGGCCAGAGCTTTGGCTGCGGCTGTGAAGTTGCCGTTATGTTCCAGCATCGCGTAGACCGCGTAGGGCTTGTAGCCGTGCTCGGAT
>DAINDC010000582.1:0-2879 GCA_036732085.1 Fibrobacterota bacterium
GCCAAGGCCTGGGACAAGCCCATGACCGAAGGAGTCGCGCAAGCCAAGGAGTATGCGGGTAAAATGTCCGTGCGCCTCGCCTATGCCACCAATGGCCAAGGCCTCTACGGCATCGATATGGAAACCGGGAAGGAAGGGGAACTTGCGTGTTACCCAACGCCCGAAGAGTTATGGGCCCTTACCTTTGCGGAAGCCAATGCCTGGCGCGACCGCTTTGCCGCCGTACCCTTCGAAGACAAAGGCGGCTCCCATCCCAGCCGATACTACCAGGAAACCGCCGTGGAGCGCGTTCTTGAGGCCATATCCGAAAACAAACAACGCATCCTGCTCACCCTCGCCACCGGCACGGGCAAGACCTTCATCGCTTTTCAAATCGCGTGGAAACTGTTCCAGAGCCGATGGAACCTGGGTCGCGAGCCTTCGCGCCAACCGCGCATCCTATTCCTCGCCGATCGGAATATCCTCGCCAACCAGGCCTACAATGCTTTTTCCGCTTTCCCGGAAGACGCCTTGGTCCGCATCCAACCCGGGGATATCCGCAGGAAGGGCAAGGTCCCGAAAAACGGCAGCCTGTTCTTCACCATCTTCCAGACCTTCATGAGCGGCCCGCCCAAGGATGGCGAGCCTTCGCCTTATTTCGGGGAATACCCACCGGATTTCTTCGATGCCATCATCATCGATGAATGCCATCGCGGCGGCGCGAACGATGAAAGCAATTGGCGCGCGATCCTCGAATACTTCCAGCCGGCCGTACAACTGGGCCTCACGGCCACGCCCAAGCGCAGGGACAATGCCGATACCTATGCGTACTTCGGCGAACCCGTTTATATCTATTCGCTCAAGGAGGGAATCAACGACGGCTTCCTGACGCCGTTCAAGGTGAAGCAGATCGCCACGACCCTGGACGACTATGTCTATACACCGGATGACCGGCTAATCGAAGGCGATATCGAAACCGGCAAGCGCTACGAGGAAAAAGACTTCAATCGGGTCATCGTCATCGACGCGCGCGAGGCCGCCCGTGTTCGGATTTTCATGGATCAGATCAATCGGAACGAGAAAACCTTGGTTTTCTGCGCGACCCAGGACCATGCCCTCGCGGTGCGGGATCTCATCAACCGGATCAAGGCCGGCGGCGATCCGAACTATTGCCAACGCGTCACGGCTAACGATGGCGAACTCGGCGAACAGCACCTGCGCGATTTCCAGGACAACGAGAAATCCATTCCCACCATCCTGACCACGTCCCAAAAGCTGTCCACCGGGGTGGATGCCCGCAATATCCGCAATATCGTCCTGATGCGCCCCGTCAATTCCATGATCGAATTCAAGCAGATCATCGGACGCGGAACCCGCCTGTACGACGGGAAGGACTACTTCACCATTTATGACTTCGTAAAAGCCCACCACCATTTCAATGATCCGGAATGGGACGGGGAACCGGCCGATCCGGAACCGAGAGATGAAAAACCCATTGGATATCCGGAACCAACGCCTGATCCCGATGATATTATCGGCGATTCGTCTACGACTCAAGCCAAACGACCCAAAATCAAGGTGAAGCTCGCGGACGGCAAGGAGCGCGCCATCCAACATATGATGAGCACCACCTTCTGGCATCCCGATGGAGTGCCCATGTCGGCGCAGCAGTTCATGGAAATGCTGTTTGGAAAACTCCCCGAGTTCTTCAAGGATGAAGCCGAATTGCGGGCGCTCTGGAGCGAGCCGGAAACCCGGAAAAAGTTATTGGACGGGTTGGCCGAAAAAGGCTTCGGCGGCGACCAACTGGCTGAGATGCAGAAAATCATCGATGCGGAAAAAAGCGACCTGTTCGATGTCCTCGCGCATGTGGCCTATGCGATCGCGCCTATAACGCGTGAAGAACGGGCCTCGCAAGCAAAGGCCGATATCAAAACCCGCTTCAACACCAAACAGCAAGTGTTTTTGGACTTTGTCCTCTCGCACTATGTCAGTGTAGGCGTGGAAGAGCTGAACCAGGACAAGCTTCCACCCTTATTACGGCTCAAGTACCACAATTCCATGGCCGATGCCTTTGCCGATCTCGGTAAGCCTGAAGAAGTGGGAAAAGTATTCTCAGGCTTCCAGAAATATTTGTATCAGCTTCGCGCTGTTGCTTGATTATCGCCTTGATGAGGCAGCTGATACAGGGCAGGGACAACGGTCGCCCATGCCGGGAGTAATAACAAGCCGCCTCCCCTCGGAGACGGCCATCGCTTAGCGGGCAAGGTTACGGATATGTCACGGTAATCGCGGTTGCTACTGCGCCACGGGAAGGGTCATCCGGTAAGGCGTCTCACCGTCGCTGACATCCACCTGCACGGCCGGCAGGAAGTCCCCTTTGGGCGACTTCGCATACACAAGCCGCGCGGCCAGCTCAAGCTTGTCGGTCGGATCCTGGGCCACCACCTTCTGGAAGGCTTCCTCAAGCACGCGATCGCGGGAACGCAGCTCCGCCTTTTCGCGCAACTTGAAATGCGGCCAGGCGATCTTCATGCGCTGCACCTCGCCGCGCATGTTCACGGAGGCGCGCACCGTGGAACCTTCCACCGGGATGCCCTCCACATTGCGGGACATGATGAAGTAGGCATAGGTGGGGAACCGTTCCGACACTTCTCCCTTTCGATTGCTGAGTGCCATCTCCTGGGTCTTCACGTTCCCCTTGGCGGCCTCTCCGAGAGGGAAGCGCAGGTTGCCGAGGAAGTCGTACATCTGGCGCGAGACCATGTCGAAGGAAGGCGTGGCCTTGCCCTTCATGTCGGCGGTGAACACGCGTTTGCGGCTGTGGTAACGGAAGACCCCGTCGGCCCTGCGGATGCGCATGGCTTTGGAATCGTCCGAGAGGCGCTCGGCATCGGCGG
>DAINDC010000583.1:0-2874 GCA_036732085.1 Fibrobacterota bacterium
GACGTAGACCCAAGGGGAAGTCTTCAGGGAAAGTCAGTGCAGTCGAAACCCAGTCCGACTTGCCGGGCAAGCACCACAATCGACTTGGGCGGAGCCCCGGAGCACGGGTGGAAACCCGTGCGGAGCACCCTGGGCATTGTTGAACAAAACCGCTTTCGCGGTGGCGTTAAGCCGCACGTCTTGATCCTTTTCTAGCCTCCGTCATATCCGCCCGCTCGCCCCTTTGGTGGCCGCTCTCCTATCCTTTGGTTTGTCCCGGGCATTCCGCTCGACGACACCCACTCGATAGGAGAATCCGATGAAATTCCTGCGGCAGAAAACCATCAACGAACTCAAACTCTTCGGCTATTCCGGAATGACCCTGCGGAACTACGTCGAAGCCGTCAGCTCCCTGGCCAAGTACCACGGCAAATCGCCCGACACCCTGGGCGAGGAGGATATCAAGGCCTTCCTGCTTTACTCCCAAAGGCGAGGGCTTGCCCCTTCGTCCCTACGCAACCTGCGCTGCGGAATCCTGTTCTTCTTCACCCATGTCCTCAAACGGGAAGTCGTGGTCAAGCACATCCCGTCCATGAAGCAGGAATTCCGGCTCCCCATCGTCCTTTCCACCTCCGAAATCGAACGCCTCATCGAAGCCACGACCGACCTCAAACACAAAACCATTCTCATGACCTTCTACGCCACGGGCATGCGGCTCGAGGAACTCCGTCTTTTCCGCCTCCAGAACATCGACTCTCAGCGCATGACCCTCAAGTTCATGGGCAAAGGGAAACGCGAACGGTACGTCCCGCTCTCGCCCGTTCTCCTGGCCCAGTTGCGGGCCTATTGGAAGGTCTACAAACCCAAGGACATTTTCTTCGCTTCAAAATTCCAACGGCCATACCATCGTCGCTCCATCCAGTTAATCTTCGAGGATGCCAAAAAATTGGCCGAAATCAAAAAGCCCGGTGGCGTGCACATGCTCCGGCATTCCTTCGCCACCCATCTCTTCGAAGCCCATGTGCCGGCCTTTACCATTCAGAAAATTCTGGGGCACCAAAATATCGCCACGACGCAGAAGTACGTTCACGTCGCCATCAATACCATCACCTCCGTCAGATCCCCGCTCGATTTGCTCTCGCTGAATACGCTCAAGGCGGAGGCATGATGACCCCGAATCATCCCCCCGTCACCCTGCAAAATATTCTGCTGAAGTACGGGGGCGCCTTTCGCGGCAGCCATCCCATCCCGTACACGGCCCATAAAATCCTCAATGCCGTCGAGCGCTGCCATACACCCGCCATGGGCGCCCATGTCATCCGCTGCCAAACCCCCGAGTGCACCTATGAAAAGGTCGCCTACAACTCCTGCCGGAACCGGCATTGTCCAGGATGCCAGGGCTCGCAGAGCGCAAGGTGGGTGGGAGAGCGGGAGGAGGAGCTTCTGCCCGTGCCGTATTTCCATGTCTGCTTCACCTTGCCGCACGAGCTGAACCCCCTGGTTTTGGCGAATAAGAAAATCCTGTATGACTGCTTATTCACCTCGGCATGGGAAGCGATGGCGACACTGATCGAAACGTGCAAGGATTTTTCCGGTCAGGGCGGGGCTATCGCGGTCTTGCATACCTGGGGACAAAATCTCATGGACCATCCCCATGTGCATATGATCGTCCCCGGCGGCGCCTTGGATAAGGGAAAAGGCGTCTTTCGCCAACGGGGCGTGCATAGGAACAAGGACGGGGTGAAAGCGCGGGATTTTCTGGTTCCGGTGGGACCGCTGCGCATCCTTTTCAAAAACAAATTTCTGGCGAAGCTGGGCCGAGCGTACAAGGAAGAACAACTGCTCTTCCCCGGACTGGCGGAACCGCTCGCGTCACCTTCCAATTTTTACCCCCTGAAGGAGGCCCTGTTCGCCAAGAATTGGGTCGTGTACTGCAAGGAGCCGTTTGCGGGACCCAAACAGGTTTTGGCTTACTTGGGACGGTACACGCATCGGGTGGCGATTTCCAATTCCAGGCTCCAGAGCATGGAGGATGGCAAGGTGACGTTCAAGTTGAAGAATTACCGGAAGGAGGGAAAACGCGAGGTGATGGTTTTGCCTGCGGCCGATTTCATCAGGCGGTTTCTGCTGCATGTCCTTCCGAATGGCTATCGCCGGATCCGCATGTTCGGATTTCTTTCGAACCGGTATAAGCGCAAGAATTTGGAGACCATCAGGGCGCACCTGAACGGGACGCCGGTAAAGGATGAGCCGGTGGTTGCGGAAAAGGAAAACGAGGTGGGTGAGAAAAAGGCAAAGCCATCGGTGGCGGAGGTGATCTTGAAAACCACGGGAGTGAATATCCTGCTCTGCCCGAAATGTGGTCAGTGTGGTTTACGGTTGATAAGACACTTTGTGAACGGGAGCGGATGAATAGGAACCGGGAGTCTTGAAATCAATTAGGAGCGTTCACGCGCCGTTTTCCTGCGGCGTGGTCATAGGACTATGGCCCTTGGTGAAAAAAGGATCAGGGATGCGGAGAAATCGGCCCTTTCATAGGCCTATTGGGTCGATGAAAAGGGAGGGAGCAGAAAGAAGCGTTCCCTACCTGTGGCCGAAAACCCATCCGCCGGCGATTCAGCCCCCATAGAGCCACGGGGAAACGCCACCGCGAAAGCGGCTTCGTTCAACACGACATAGCCCAAAGTTTTGCAGAATCTGCCCGGGTGCCTCATTGGCCTGCGCGGCAAAACTTCAGCCTATGTCCTTAATGTTTACACGCCGTAGGCCAAGCGCCAGCATGGCGCGCTGAGTTACCCGCACACAAGGAGATGATAGCAGTATTTTCCTGCACCCCCCCTCTTAGGTTTTAAATTTCACTCTTAATAAATTCGATAGCCCGTTTCTGAAGCTCCC
>DAINDC010000584.1:0-2854 GCA_036732085.1 Fibrobacterota bacterium
TGCTCACCGAACAGCTTTGGGATGCCGATGACCTGCCTGACAAAAGCATGAAGCGTGGCCTTCCGACAGGCGCGGCCATGCCGTTGTGCTGGTCGCATGCCGAATACGTCTCGTTGGTACGTAGTCGTCACGATGGCGTCTGCTTCGATCGCATCGAACCCGCCTTCCAACGTTATGTCGCAAAACCCGTAGTCAGCCGCCATGAGATCTGGAGTTTCCGCCACCGGATCAGCCACATGCCTACCGGTAAGATTTTGCGTCTCATCGTCTCCGCCAACGCGACGATAATCTGGACGGCGGATCATTGGGCGCACACTAACGCCAGCGACACGGTCAATAACCATACCCTTTCCTTGTGGTTCGCCGATTTACCCACCGAGCAACTGCCTGCCGGCGGTGAAGTTGAATTCACCTTTTTCTGGAACGGGGATCGGCGCTGGGAAGGGAAGAATTTCCTCATCGCCATCGATGGCGCACATCCGGCAGTCCAACCTTGAGGGTATCCGATCCATCATGAGCAAGCCCATCGTCGTGCTGACCATCGGCCATTCCACGCGCACCCTCGAGGAATTTCTCCGGCTGCTGCAGGCGCACGCCGTATCGCGCGTGGTGGATGTACGGACTATTCCTCGCTCGCGTCACAATCCACAGTTCAATCGCGACACCCTGCCCGCTTCGCTGAAGGCGGCGGGCTTAGGTTACGCGCACATGGCGGACCTCGGGGGTCTGCGCCGCACGACAGTCGATTCCCCCAACACCGGCTGGCGAAACGCATCGTTTCGGGGCTACGCGGATTATATGCAAACTCCGGAGTTCCGGCAGGCCCTGGAACAATTGATCAAAATGACGGACCAAGACCGGATAGCGTTGATGTGCGCCGAGGCGGTGCCATGGCGGTGCCACCGCTCCCTTATCGCGGATGCCTTGTTGGTGCGCGGAATCCGCAGCGAAGATATCCAAAGCGCAACTCGATGCCAGGTACATGCCCTTACACCCTTCGCCAAAGTCCAAGGCGACCGGATCACCTATCCTCCGGAAGCGTCCCCGAGTCCTCCGAAAAAATCGGCGGCCAAGCGCCCTGCGACGAAATCCGTCAAGACGGCCAAGCCTGGCAAGGCGGTAAAATCAAGATTGTCATCGCCATGACGCACGACCTGCCGGTATTGGGCTTTCCGCTTTGGTTGCGTCTTAACCATTACCTCAACTTCCTGTTTCTCACTTTGCTCATCCGTAGCGGGATTCAAATCCTATCCGACCATCCCCGCTTGTATTGGAACAAACATTCCACCCCGGGCAGCGAGTGGATCAAATTTTCCCGAAAGGTTATTCCGGATGATGGGCTTTGGACCTCGATGGATGAATCTGTAAACGTGTCCCCCCTGATTGCCCTGCCCGGCGGACGGCACAATCTGGGCCTCGGGCGTCACTGGCACTTTTTTTCGGTTACGTTTTGGGTCCTAAACGGAATTGCGTATGTATCGCTCCTTTTTGCCACGGGAAACTGGAGCCGTCTGGTTCCCACTTCGTGGAGCATTTTTCCAGCTGCATGGCATGTCTTTTTGAGCTACGCCAGCTTGCATCTTCCAGCGTTGGACCCGCAGCATCTATATAATCCACTTCAGCAACTTGGCTATGCCGGCGTCGTGTTCGGACTGGCGCCGCTTTCCATCCTCACCGGCGCAGCCATGTCTCCTTCTCTGACCGCGCGGTTTCCTTGGTATCTACGGCCTTTCAAAAACCGTCAGACGGCACGCAGCCTCCATTTCCTGGCCCTGCTGGGTTTCCTGATTTTCATACCCATCCACATCACTTTGGTGGCCATTGAAAAATTTCCAGAGAAGATGGATCGGATTGTGCTCGGATTGCAGTATGGGCACGCGGCTTTGGCGATTGTTCTGGGCCTGGTTGCCATCGCGTTGGTTTTGGCGATTCATGTGGTGCTGACCTCCTGGTCGCGGCAGCGTCCGCGCGTAGTGCAACATCTTACGGGTTTTATCCCGGATGGGTTGACTCGTCTGCTGTTGTACCGGTTGCAAGCCCGGCAAGAGTACTCCCGGTCCGATATCTCACCTTACTTTTGGGTGAATGGGAAACCTCCGGTCGATCCGCAGTGGATCATTCTGTCGAAGCATGACTTCGCCGGATGGAAGTTGGAAATCAACGGCCTGGTGGAACGGCCGCTGCTGCTTTCCCTGGCGGATCTTCGCGCCATGCCACGGCAACGACAGATCACCCAACACTGCTGCATTCAGGGCTGGTCCTCGTTCGCCGAATGGGGCGGGGTGTCCCTGGCTGAAATCCTGAAGAGATGTCAAGCGCTCCCGCAAGCACGATATCTGATCTTTCATTCGCACCAGGAAGATGAGCAAGGGCGAAAGTACTACGGTTCGTTGGACCTTCAAGAAGCAAGCCATCCGCAAACCATTCTGGCTTATGAAATGAACGGAACCCCACTTCCCCTCAATCACGGCGCGCCCTTGCGCTTACGAGTGGAAACCAAGCTCGGTTTCAAAATGGTCAAGTGGCTCAAATCCATCGAACTGGTTGAGGATTATCGTCCATTCGGAGAGGGCCAAGGCGGATACCGTGAAGACACCCAATATTACGGAACTGGAGCGGAGATCTAATCTCATGCAATCCATCCTACCGATCAACGTCGGCTCGCCGAGCATCAAATTCGCGCTCTATCAAATCGCTCACCGTTCCGGCGTCATCATCCGAACCTACCCCAGATGGCGTGCTTCGATACGACTTTTCATCGTACCATGCCGCAGGTCGCAACACTACTTCTGATACCACGACGCTATATTGCAAAGGGAATCCAGCGGTATGGATTTCACGGCTTGTCCCATAC
>DAINDC010000585.1:0-1406 GCA_036732085.1 Fibrobacterota bacterium
TTTGAAGAGGGAGGGATGCTCCAGGATGCGGTTGGACAGCGGCGAAAAGAAAACCCCGATGACAACGGTGAAAGCAAGAAAGACCCCTGCATAAAAAAAACTATTCAGCCGTAGTGATCGGGAATCCTTCCACAAATCATAATTGACCGCAGTCATGATCATTCCCACGCTAAGCAAGGCATAAAGTCCCACGAACCGATCCATGGCTATCGAAGTGAGGGCCCGGGCCTTGTCCTTGTCCTCATGTTCGCGATAGAGGTAGAACCCTTTGATCAAATCCCCGCCGGTGCCGCCCGGGATGAGGCTGTTGAAAAAAATCCCGATCATGCTCAAGTTGAAAATCCGGCCGGCGGGCGCCTGGAGTCCGGCCTGTCGAATGAGAAGAAGCCAACGCAACCATGCGGGCAGGACGACCATGAAAGCATAGGCCAGGAATCCGGCGAGGCAAAGTCCGGGATGTCCGGTGATGGCATGACCCACCAAGGCGGGATTCAAGGCGCCGGAATGGATCAGGGCCCAGATCGCCGCGCCACCGAGAGCGAACTTTAGGATGTTCTGGACGAAGGGAGGGATGCGGAATCCGCCGCGCCCAGGCCCGGTCTTTTCATTAGTCATGCGGATCCGATTATACCTTTATCCACGCAGGTCCGGAACAACGAATCGCAGGAGTCATGGATCGGTAACAATCACGGGAACAAATCGACTTGTTGGGTGGCCTTGCTGCAGAAACTCAGGCGGTGGAAAGGCGTCAGGCCATGCCGGTTGATCGCTTCGCGATGCTCCTGGGTGGGATAGCCCTTGTGCCCGTCGAATCCGTATTCGGGATGCGCCGCGTGCAGTTCCACCATCTGCCGATCCCGGATCACCTTGGCGAGTATCGATGCCGCGGCGATCGAAGCCGATCGGCCGTCGCCTTTGACGAGGGTGCGCTGCGGCCAGGGGACGTCGGGGATGTTCTGGTTTCCGTCCACCAGCAAGAGGCCCGGAGGCTTGCCCATGGCCTCCAAGGCGCGGCGCATGGCCAGCAGGGAGGCGCGCAGGATATTGTAGCGATCGATTTCCATCGGCGAGCATTCCCCCACCCCGAATGCCAGGGCCCGATTCCGGATTTCCACGAACAACTCCTCGCGCCTGGCGGCCGAGAGTTTCTTGGAATCGTTCAAACCCACGATGGGGGCCGAATTGAAATCGAGGATGACGCAGGCGGCCACCACATTGCCGGCGAGCGGGCCGCGACCGACCTCGTCCACGCCGCATAGGATGGGAAACTCGGTGAGCAGCTCGACGTCGAATTCCCAGAGGGCCAGTCCGGATTTCGCGGATGCCTTCGGAGCCCCTTCCTTGAAGGCCTTTTCCTTGGAAGCGGTTTCCGTCGCCGCGGATCCTTTACGCGGCATGATCGGGAG
>DAINDC010000585.1:1416-2833 GCA_036732085.1 Fibrobacterota bacterium
GGAGGGATCATCGCTGTCGGTGGGTCGCATTTCTCCGGTTGCGAAGCCGCGTACGACTCGCCACAACCAGGCATGCTCGCAAGCGAGGACTCTGGCTGCGAGTTGCTCCGGGGTGCAGCCGGGAGGGACGGATACCACTCGTTGCAGGACGATTTGCCCTTCATCGTAAGCCTCGTTGACCATGTGGATGGTCACGCCCGAATACTGGGCGCCGCGCGCGATTACCCCTTCGTGTACCCTATTACCATACAAACCCAATCCGCCGAATGCCGGCAAGAGGGCCGGATGGATATTCACGATGCGGTTCTTGAGATGGGTCAACAGGGCCGGCGGAAGTTTTTTCATGAAGCCGGCCAGGACCAGCAGATCGGGCGCATGGGTGCGGACGATTTCCAACATGCGAGCCGCGGCCTGGTCTTCGCCGCCTTCCGTGAAGGCGCTGACATGGTAGGCGGGCGCGCCGAAAGTCCTCGCTCTTTCGAGGGCCCCGGACTTGCTGTTATTGGAGAGGACGAAGGCGATGTCCGCAGTCAGTTCCCCGCTGCGGATCCGATCCATGAGGGCCTGGAGGTTGGAGCCCCCACCGGAGGCGAAGACCCCTATGCGGAAGCGCGCCACCGTCGGATCAGGCTTTGACCGAAGCCGCGGCCGAGACCGATGCCGATACGGAACCGGTTTCCTTGATCTCCGCTTCCCGCAGGGTTTCCTGCAAAGTATGCGAATGCGAGGATTCCGCCTTGGGCTTGGCTGCCACGGCGGTCGAGTAGCCGCTGGCCTCCTGCGGCGCGCCATGCTTCTTGAACAGGTGCTTGACCAAGGTCCCGGCGCCGCGGAAGACGCGATAGCGCTCGCGGCTGTTGGTCAGTGCCATGACGGCCTGCTTATAGATATAGGCGGGACGCAGGTAGAACTCGCGGCGGGCCCGGTCGCAGAAGTCCACGAGATCCTGGGAGGTGAGGCCCTTGCGGATGACCGTGGTATTGTGCTGGCCGTCCTTGTCGAGCCATTGATCGTAATCCTGGCTGGCGAGTTCGCCGCGGGACTTGGCCTCGTCATAGGCGGTGGTGCCGGGATAAGCCATGATGGGATAGAACTGGGCCGTATTGGGATTCAGCTTCTTGGCCATCTCTAGCGTGCCTTGCAGCGTTTCCTTGGTATCACCCAGGTTACCCACCATGAAACAGCCGTGGATGAGGATGCCGGCCTTGTTGGCGGAATCCATGAACTTCTCGGACATGCCGCTGGCGAGGCCCTTCTTCACGTTCTTGAGCACGTCCATGGAGCTGGACTCGAAACCCACGCAGAGTTCGCGGCAGCCGGCCTTCTTCATCACGTCGAGCACTTCGAACTTCACGTCGGCACGGGCATTGGCGGACCAGGTGATCTTGAGGCCGCGGTTGATGACTTCCTGGCAGAG
>DAINDC010000586.1:0-1605 GCA_036732085.1 Fibrobacterota bacterium
GGGCATGCCAATGCGGCTTTCCTGGCAGCCACCTATCTGGCCTATACCTATCCGCTACGGCATCCGGAATTCAAGGGGCAGGCCTGGCTTTGGGCCGGCAGCCTGGGCGCGGCCACCACGATTGCGGCGCTACGCGTGGCGGCCGGAAAGCATTTTCCTTCCGATGTGGTGGTGGGCGCGGCGATGGGATCGTTCTTCGGCTGGGCCTTCGCGGCCATGCACCTGCACCATGCGGAGAAAGCGGATGGGACGGGCGGGACCATGGGCGGCGGCGCCAGAATGGGCATGCAGCTGGATGAATTGGGATGGCATCCCCAATTGACCATGACCTTCTGATCGGGCTTTGATCTAGGCAGGGACCGCCGGTTGCCGTCTCCGTTGCCTTTTAAGCGGCTTCGGCAGCCTGGGATTCGGCCGGGCCGCGCGCTGCGAATCCGCCGCCCTCGATCAGCTTGCGGGCGGCCGTATCCTCGAGGGGCCGGGAGAAATAATATCCTTGCCCATAGGCGCAGGCGAGCTCATGCAGCAAGGCCCATTGCCCCACGGTCTCGATGCCTTCCGCGACCACTTCCATGCCCAGGTTCTTGGCCAGGGAATTGATGACCTTCACGATTTCCGCATCCTTGTCCCCGGCTTCCAGCTTGGACACGAAGGATCGATCGATCTTGAGATTGTGGAACGGGAAGCGATGCAGGTAGCTCAGGGAAGAATAGCCCGTGCCGAAATCGTCCAGGCTCAGGTGGATGCCCAGGTCCTTGAGGCTGTTCAGGATGGCGGCCGCTTTCTCGGGATTCTCCATGATGGCGCTTTCCGTCACCTCGAGCTTCAGGGACTTCGCATCCATCTTGGTCTCTTTCAGGATGGCCTCGATCTGGCGCACCAGATCCAGGTCCTGCAACTGCTTGCCGGAAAGGTTGACGCTCATGGTCAGGCTATGGCCGTTCGCGAGGATGCCCTGCCATTCCACCAACTGCTTGCAACTCTGCCATAGGACCCAACGGCCGATGGGGATGATGAGGCCCGTATCCTCCGCGAGGGGGATGAAATCCATGGGCGATACCATGCCCAGGCGCGGGTGCTGCCAGCGGATGAGGGCCTCGAAGCCCATCAGGGAGCTGTCGTGCAGGGAAACGATGGGCTGGTAATGAAGACGGAACTCGCCGCGCTCCAGGGCCTTGCGCAAGTCGGTCTCCAAGGTGAGCATCTGCACGGCCTTGGTATGCATGGAATCGTCGAAGACCTCATAGCGCCCTTTGCCGGCCGACTTGGCGCGGTGCATGGCGGTATCGGCGTCGCGGAGGAGATCCTCGGGCCCGTTCTCCTTGCCCGTGCCCACGGCGATGCCGATGCTGGCGGCGGCGTAGACTTCCTGCCCGTCCAGATCGAAGGGCAGCGACAGGACCTCCTGCAGATGGCCGGCCAATACGGTGGCATGGTTGAAGTCGCGCAAGTCTTCCACCAGCATGCAGAACTCGTCCCCGCCCAGGCGGGACAAGGTGGTGCCGGGCGGGATGAAGGCCTCCAGGCGGCGCGCGAAGGCGATCAACATGCGATCGCCGTAGAGATGGCCCATGCTGTCGTTGACCACCTTGAAGCGATCGAGAT
>DAINDC010000586.1:1615-2360 GCA_036732085.1 Fibrobacterota bacterium
GCGTTTCCGGGCTTGCGACGGGCGCGGTCCAGGGCGCGGCCGAGGCGTTCCATGAGCAAGGTGCGGTTGGGCAGGCCGGTCAGCGCATCGTGCAGGGCGCCGTGGATGAGCTTGTCCTCCATGCGCTTGCGCTCGGTCACGTCCATCACCGTGCCTTCGCAATAGTCAAGGCCGCCGTCCAGCTTGCGCACCGCCCGCGCGTTCTCGGAGATCCAGAACACGGTGCCGTCCTTGCGCTTCACCTGCGATTCGAATTCCGTGACCCGGCCGCGCTCCCCGACCACGCGGACGAATTCCGCGCGCCTTTCGGGGTCCACGTAGAGCGAGCCGCCGATGTCCGTGACGTCTTCCAGCATTTCGCGCGGCCCTGCGTATCCGAAGATGCGGGCCAGGGCCGGATTGACGCCCAGGAAGCGCCCTCCCGGCGTGCTCTGGAAAATCCCTTCCACCGCGTTTTCGAAGATGTTCAGGTATTTGGCCTTGGCCTCGCTCAAGGCTTGGTCGACCTTCTTGCGCTCCAGCGCGTTGACGAACATCTCCCCCACGATGCGCAGGAGCCCGATGATATCGTCCGACCAGGCCTTTTCCTTGCCGACCGAATCGAAACCCAGGTAACCGCGGAGGGACCCCCGGTGGACCATGGGCACGATGACCAGGGACGCGATGCCCTCCCGCTCGAATTCCTCGCGTTCGGCTTCGGCTCCTAGGGGCAGATCCTGGACTCGCTGGACATAGACCGTCTGCA
>DAINDC010000586.1:2370-2833 GCA_036732085.1 Fibrobacterota bacterium
GATACCGAGAGACCGGCAGGCCCTTGAGATTGTGGATTTGCGTTTCCACGCCGCGCGAGCACCACTCATGGGTGTTGTCCACGGTGGATTGGTCGGGGGAGAACAGGAAGATATAGGCGCGATCCACTTCGGCGAATTCGCCCAAGGCATGCAGGGCATAGTTGATGCCCATGTCGATGCGATCGCTGGGAAGATGGATGAAGTGCGTGGAGATGGAGGTGATGAGGTTCTCGAACCGGATCCGGTATTCCAGTTGCTTCTGGGCGGCCTGGTGCCTGGCCTCGCTTTTCCGGAGGGCATCCTCCGAGCGTCGGTTCCCGGCCGCATCCCGGGCGATCACCAATCCCACTCCGCCGCTTCCCGTGGCTTCGCCGCCGAGGGAGAGTTCCAGGGGGAACATGGACCCGTCCCTGCGGAGGCCGCGGGCCTCCAGCATTCGGGTAGCTTGCGCGTTACCTAGGAT
>DAINDC010000587.1:0-2828 GCA_036732085.1 Fibrobacterota bacterium
GCCGAGGTCACGCCCGATGAGCCGGTCGCATCGTTCGGCGTGCTGCCATCGGGCGGCTACGGCGTCGACGCCACCGGCGATGCTCACAGCGCGCTCGAGGTGCTCGGTGATCCGTTCGAGCGGCTCCGATACGGCTTCGTCTCAAGGCGGGGGCGCGCAGACCAGCCCGTCCTCGGGAGCGGGACAGACTGCGACGGGCGCGGCATCCAGCGTATCGACCGGACACGGCTCAAAGGGCAACGGGAACGATTCGGCGCAGGCTGGAACAACCTCCAGTCCAAGCTCGAACAGGCAGGGCCAGGAGGTGCAGCGCAAGCAGGCGCGGGCCGCTCGGCATGCGGACATCGACAAGGCGCGACAGCAGGCGTTGGACTCGGTGCAGGCGGCTTTTGCGAGGCGGGAAGCGGCGGAGGCTGCGGGGTCTTCGGAGAGCGTGAATGAGAAGGTTCGGAGCGAAAAAGCGAAAGCGAAAAGCTCGACGAAGTGAATTCCATCGCTTGAATACTCAAGACGGATCCCCCTAAATTTCAATGCGAAAAGAAATCGGAAGAAGCTAAACCATGAAGAACGGATTTTGGAAGTCGCTCAGAACCTGAGAATCCTCGGATTGGCTTTCGTATTGGCGGGGTTTGCGATGGGGCAGGACGCCACACCAGTGGTAAGTCGAGTTCCTAAAGCAACTTCGACATCCCAGGGGTTGGGCGCGCCGACTAAGCAAGTCGATTCGGCCCGTCTCCAAGAAAGGGAAAATCTGGCTTAGCGCCTTAAAGACCGGAAAGACCGGCACGCGAAGTATGCAAAAGAGAATGCGGAAGCCTTGGACAAGGTGATGACGGAGATGACGGCGCAGTGGGAGGCGAAGGTGGCGGGTTTTTCGGTAGCTGGTGAGGCGAATCAAGTGGAAGCTCGGAAGTAGCAAGCCAAGGCAGAGAAGTAGAAGGGCGGAAAAGTGAATTGCAATAAGATGCTGCGGATTCTTCATTCGGGTCTAATCTCCCTGCTCGTCCTGGGCAGTAGCGTTCAGGCTAGCCAAAGTGCGGGACAGAAGCAAGTGCTTAGTGCACAAACGGCAATGCCAACGGGTGTGTCTCTTCCTGGAGGCGCCGGGGGGATAAATGATCTGTTGGGAAAAACGAACAGCGGCTCGATGGTCAACGAATTTACCGGACAGGCTGCTTTCAATCTGAATTTGGGTGGGATCTCAGCGCAGAATGGTCTGGGTTTTTCGCTCAATATGTCCTACTACGGAGGGGGACTTGATGTTTTTGAAAAAACGAATCCCCAATATGCCCCGGGTAGCTGGGTAGGGGCGGGCTTCACCTTGAAGCCGCCGCACATTTCGGTTTCCGGAAACGATATTCAATTCGCCAACCAGAAGTACTACCTATCCCTGGATGGGGTTTCGGAACAGGAAATGGTCCACCAAAGCACGGCAGGAGTGGATGACTTCACATTGAAGAGTAATCCCTACATCAGGATTAGAAGAAGTACCGTTACAATATCCAATACGCTAAAGGATAGATGCCCGAGCCAAGTGGATCAGCTTTTTGTATTCAGCACTACGCTCATTTCGAGTTGGCTGGTGACGCTCCCGGATGGGACCAACTATAAATTCGGAGACGGAGTCAGTTGCGATGAATCAGAGTATGAACTATGCCAACCCATCATTGGTAACAATTACAAGTACAAACCGTTCTATACCTTACAACAGAACGCAAAATCCGCCGTTGTCTTTTACCTTTCGCAGATTGGTGATAGGCAGGGGAAGTCGGCCATTTGGTTCCGGTACAACAAAATCAAGGAAGATGTCTTAGGACGATGTAACTCGGTTGATACGACGCCATCGTTTACAACCGCCTTGGATAGAGTCGTTTACCTGAGGGAAATTTATTCCACCAATGGGCCGAATATCGGAGATTTCAAGACCAGCCAGATCTTAATCCATACGGAAACCAAAACGGAAGAGGCCACGTATAACCCCACCATGGCGGATCCGATGGCTTTTTACGAAAACCAAAAGTTGTCGAACATTCAGTTTTTCGAAAATGGATCTTTGACTAATACCTTGTTGTTCAGTTACTTGACGGGAAAGGGCCGAATGGTGCTTTCGAACATCCTATCCAAAGCGCCTGAACTCTCAGCGACAAGAACATTAGCGAAACTCTCCTATCTCCCTGGTTCGACTAGACTGTCGACGCTCGAGGATGCTTCCGGAAAAATTATTGAGTACGGGTACGGAAACGTGGAAGCGGCTCCCGTAACGGGTAGTTATTCCTGGTTTCAAGACCTGAATCTGCCCGCTCCTGATCCCTATACACGGGTAACAATGGCCAGGCAGGTCGGCAATAAGTTTTATTTGGAATTGGAAAACTGGAGCGATAATTGTTCCGAGTCTTCGGACGAAAAATTCCGAGAACGCTTGTATGAATATGAGAATAACGGGACTTATTGGTCGCTGAAGCACACATTCTATTCGCCCGCAATAGGCTGTCCAACGGCAGTAGATTTTTTCTTATCCCCGGATGCTAAGTATTTTATTTGGGCCTATAAGACGGTTAATCAGTCAAATGAGCCGGGGACCGCGGTTAAGGTTTACGACCTTACATCTGATGATCCCAATCCTATCCCAGATCCCAATGCCAATTTAAAAGGTTCATTTTTTTACTCCACAGTAGCCGGTTACGGCGAGCATACCGATATCTTTACCTATCCGGATTGGTTCGTGGCCCACAATTTTTCATTTTTGAAAAACCTTACCTTTTACCATAAAAATTCAGACGGAACCTGGACGGACGCATGCCCTGCCAGCATTCTGCCCAGCACATATC
>DAINDC010000588.1:0-1480 GCA_036732085.1 Fibrobacterota bacterium
GGGTGATGTGGGATGCCCGCAACCAAGCCGGGGCGGTGGCGCCTTCGGGGCAGTATTACTATCGCTTCACCGCGGGGAGCTATGTGAAGACCCGCAGAATGCTCCTCATCAAATAGCGGCGGAAGCACCGCATAGCATACACCGCAGCCGGCCGTAGCAGGAGTGGGTATTCAGACCGAGCCTAGGGGACCACCATTCGGAAGCTCGTGGATTGGCCGTTTCTGTCGATGAGCACCTGATACACGCCGCTCGGTTTTCCCTTGAACTCGAATCCACCCTCCCCTGCGGTCGTGGCGGCGACAACCTTTCCCCGGATATCGAGGACCCGCACCTTGGCTCCGTCTCCGACCCCCTGCAAACGCACGCCTCCGTCGACATAGACCGCCGCCATGCCTCCGGGCGCGGCCCCGGCCCCGGCCCCGGCCGGCAGCCGGGAGATATCGGTGGTCCCACTCAAGGAGAACTTCTTGAAGAAGGCCCAGACCTCCTCGCTGTTGTTCACCTTGGTCTGGGTATCCATGGGCCATTCATGCGGACCGCCGTGGCTGGAATCCGCGATCACCTCCGTCCCGTTCTTGCACCCGGACCATGTGATGCGCGTCATGACGGAATTCGGATTGGTCGCGGGATAGGGCCGGGTGACCGTGGGTGTCGCGGGGCATTCGTTTAGCATGGCCCAGGTGGAGGCGCTTTGCATGAACTTTTCCGGAGTGGCGATGTCCTTGGTCCCGAAGGTGAGGAACATGGGGAGGGTGCGGACCGGCTTGCAATCGGCCGGGATGTTGCCCGGCACCGGCGCGTAGCGGCATCCGCCCGCATGGGTCATACCCGCGCCCTGGGAGAAGCCCGCGAGGTAGACGCGGTTCTTGTCGATATGGGATCTCCCGTCGATGCTGTCGAGCACGGCGAGGATGAACTTCCAATCGGAATCCCCGGTCTGGTCCCAATTCTTGTCGATGGCATTGGGGTAGGCGACGATGAATTTCTCCCGGTCGGCGATGCCGTCCATCTTCACCGAGCTCTGCTGATCCGCGGCGGTCATGCCGAACCCGTGCAGAATGAACATCAGCGGGAGGTTGGTCCCCCCGCCCGTGGGCAGATGCAGGATGTAGCTCCGGGCCTTCCCGCCGAACTGCATGTTGACGGTGCTGGTCTGGGCCTGCGCTCCGGCCAGAACGGCGAGGCAAGTAGCGGTGATAGCGGAAATGCGGATCATGATGCCTCCCAAAGTCCCTCCTCTTTTAAACTCGGCTTAATATATGCCAAAACCCGCTGGGTGAGCCTAGGTAAATCGAAGCCTTTTCCCTTCCGCCCCCATGCGGTACTCCTTGCCCCCGTTCTTGCCCCCGAATCCGGCGGCGGTGGATCCGGACATGGGTTAACTTTCAATCCATCGCGCGGAGGCATCCGCGCCTAACCGGAGGTTTCCCTTGCGCCGAATCGCTCTTGCTTCCCTCGCCTTTTCCGCTTTCTTCGCCGT
>DAINDC010000588.1:1490-2815 GCA_036732085.1 Fibrobacterota bacterium
CGTCTCCTGCCAGGATTCCCCAACCGGGGTTTCCGGAGGGGAGGAGTCCGGACAGGCGTTTTCGGCCTTGACCGTTTCCGCGTCGGGCGTTCCCGATAAGCTGCTGGTGGGCCTCTTCGAGAATCTCGGCCAGACTTGGATGAAGAACAGCGGAGTGCCCTGGAGCGCCCGTTACTGCTACCTCACCAAGGGATGGATCAACAATTGGGGCTGGAGCGCATACGACGGGTCCTGGGCCCTCAATTTCATGAAGGAGAGCGATGGCATTGGCGCTGTGCCGGTCGTGCAGTTCTACCAGATGAACGGTGAAGCCGGGGGCGGGGAGGACAAGTTCTGGGCCAAGACCCAGGACCCCGCTCTCATGCGCTCCTACTTCGGCGATTTCAAGATCCTGATGCAGCGCGCCAAGGATTTCGGCAAGCCCGTCTACATAGAGCTGGAGGCCGACGGGTTCGGCTTCCTCGAGGGCCAAACCGGCGGCAACCCGAACGCAGCCGCGGCGGTGGCCTCCACGGGCCTGCCGGAGCTCGCGGCCCTGCCCAACACGGTAGCCGGCTGGGGCATGGCCTTCCTCGCCCTCAAGAAGGCGGTGGGGGCCAATAATGCCTATCTGGCCGTACATGTGTCGGCCTGGGCCAGCGGCAAGGACCTGTTCGCCTGGAACGTCACGGAATCGCTCCAGCCCGAGGTCGACAAGGTCTTCGCCTTCCTGTCTCCCCTGGGCCTGGGGTCTAACGCGACCGGGACGAACTATGACGCCCTCGTCTCCGATCCCTCCGACCGGGACGCCGATTTCTACCGCATCACCCAGAACGACGGAGGCGCGCACTGGTGGGACACTTCGAGCACGGCCTCGATCAATTCGCGTAGTTTCAACCGCTACCGGGAATGGCTGCGCCTGTGGAACGCCAAGTCCGGCAAACACTGGCTGGTGTGGCAGATCCCCCTGGGGAACTCCAACCACCTCAATGTGTACAACAACGGCGGACCACGGGAAGGGTATAAGGATAACCGCCCGGAATACTTCCTCGGGACGGACGGGCCGGCCCATGCGAAGGCCTTCGCGGACGTGGGCGTCATCGCCCTGCTGTTTGGGGCGGGCACGCAGGGCGTGAGCACCTTCGGGAACGACATCTACACCGATGGGAAGTCCTTCATGCAAAGCCGGGGCGCGGCCTTCTTCGCGGCGGGTGGCGTAAGCCTCGGGGGTTCCACTGGGGCCCGGATCTCGCTCCCCGGCCGCATCCAGGCCGAGGACTATAATGCCGGCGGCGAGGGCGTGGGCTACCATGATCTCACGGTGGGAAATTCCGGCAACCAATACC
>DAINDC010000589.1:0-2797 GCA_036732085.1 Fibrobacterota bacterium
CCCAAGGTCAAATTCGAGGGCTTGGTGGAAATCATGATGAAGGCGGATCTGGAAGCCGTTCTGAAGGGCGCTCGTTGAGGGGAACGTCAGCCATGGAATCCATAACCCTGAAATCCCTGCTGCTGGAAGCGAAGCGGCAGCGGCTCTTGGTGTTGGGGCTGGTATTGGCGGGTGTGTCCGTGGCAGCCATCCTTGCCTTCACGTTGAAACCCAAATACGAAGCCTCATCCATTTTCTTGGTGGAGCAGGGGAGCAAGAAAAAACTCCCTGCGGGGCTTGGCCTCCTGTCCGGACTGACCCCGGAGGAAACGGGCGTGGAGCAGTACCTGGACATCATTGAGCAGATCATCAACTCGCGGGATTTCCTCCAGAGCTTCGCAACGGACAGTCTGACCACGGAGACGGGTCGGGTGGCCCTGACCGATTACCTGGGAGCCAAGGCAGGAAGGAAATTGAGCCTGGAAGAACAGGTTTACAAACTGCTGTTGAAGTCGATGAGCTTCAAACCGGAAAGGATCAACACCTATCGCTTGAAGGTGGAGTCATCGTCCCCCGTCGGTACGGTGAACCTGAACGAACTCATCTTTCGGCACCTGCGTTCCTATTACCATGAAATCAGGACCAAAAAGGAAAGCGACAACGTCATCTACCTGGAAAAGATTTTCAACCAGGCCGCCGAATACTATGATTCGGTTTCGGATGTGGCCGCGCAGTTCCGGGAGGAAAACCGATCCATCTCCTCCCCGCGCATCATCCAGAAAAACCTGAAGTTCGAGATCAAACTGAAGCTGGCCTCGGAGCGGTTCATCACCGCCAATGCGGAACTCCAATCCGCGCGCAGCGATTTCCAGCGGAACAAGCCGATGTTCGTCGTGGTGGAAAGCGCCTATCTCCCGATGAACAAGAGCTTTCCCAACCGCAAGCTTTTCCTGCTCTGCGGGATCATAGTCGGGACGGGACTTGCGGCCATGGCCATTATCGGCACGCGTTTATTGAAAAGTGCTTAAAACCCTCGGAAAACCAGCCTATTTACTCCTGGCTTTGGTTTGCCTACGCCTCGCGGTCGAACCGTGCAATGAACTCGGAGGTGCTCCCGAAATTTTGAAGAAGGCTCTGCAAGGAGTCAACTTCGGCATCATCGTGGCTTCCGTTGCGGTGCTTTGGGAGGTTGAGGCTTCGCGCCGCACCTTGTTGCATTGGAGCCTTTTCCTATTCATCCCGTTCAGTATCTACCAGATCACGCTCACCATCCTGACGCTCGACAACCTGACGGCGGTGGGTCCATGCATCTTCGCAATTCTGAAGGTGACGACCGGGCCTTTGATGGCCATCGCCCTGCATGCTGCTCTCGGCCGCGGGGCCTTGGACGGTCACGGCGTGATCCGCGCTTTGACAAGGACGCTCAACTGGCTGATGCTGGCGAACCTGTTTGCGATCCTGCTTTTCCCGGGTATGATTTACATTGAAAAAGGATATAACATTCTCGAGTTCGAAAAAATTCTCGGGATGTTCCCGGTCAAGGAAAATTACGCTTCATTTCTGATTTTCGGAGTCGTTCTCAATCTTTATCTTATCCTAAAAAAGCGGGGAAGGGAATTCCTTGTTTTTCTTCCTCTGCACTTTTACCTATTGGGCATCCTGAATTCGCGCTCCCAGGTTGTTGGGCTGATTTTGTTCTTTGGCGTCGTGGTTCTTTTGTCCCTTAGCCTTCGACTCATTTTGCAGGCCGGGGTGGCTACGTCTATGGCTATTTATCTGCTGCGGGACATGTGGATGAAGCTGCCCATTGTCATTACCCTTACTAGTGTATTGGAAGCATTTTCGAAAATAAATCCCATAGATATGGTTCTTCAAGCGCGGCCAAACGACATCTATTACATTCTTTCGTCAAGCAGGACTATGATCTGGCGGAATGCCATCGATAATTTTTTCGCATCTCCGATGACGGCCAGGATTTTCGGGAACCCACTTTATATCACGAACAATGAATTGCTGCCCCCGTATTACCGCACCAGCGCGGTGATCTCCTATTACATCGATCCCCATTCGGATATCTTCTTTCTCCTGCATCAATTTGGAGTAGTGGGATTGATCTCCATGATCGGCGTCTTCATTTGGGTGGCCGCGATATTTTTTTCCCGCAGGGCCACGTTGGAGGGAAAGTATTGTTGCGCAATTCTGGTCATGACGGTTTCTTCTAGTGCCATCACCAACGGCATTTTCAGCCGGTTCATTCCCCAAGTGCTGGCGTTGGCGGTACTGATCGCATTGAGCACAATCCACCGTGAGACAATAGGTGCCGACTCGGAAAACCGGAGTCTCGCAATCACATGAAAAAACGTATCCTGATGTGCTCAAATATTTTCCCATCCCCCTCAATGCCGGAGATGGGTATTTTTGTCCGAAATGCCCATATTCAACTCCAGGAGCGTCTTGGTAATGTGGAAATAATTCTGGTGAAAAAGGAATTCCACCAAGGCCGATGGGGCACCTTTACAAGCTACTTCGCCTTCCTCCTCGACCTATACGGATTCCTTTTCAAACCTTGCGACTTGATTTACGCCCATATGGTTTTCCCCACGGGATGGCTGTGCCTTCCCATTGCTCGGTTCCGCCGGATCCCTTTGGTGGTTTATGCCCATGGCGGCGACATCGTGGGCGCGAACAAGCGCGAAATGCACCACTGGAGCAAGCCCGGACCCCTGGGCCTATTTAAATTGATTAAATCCCTGACACGAGTCACCTTGGCGAAAGCGAACCGGGTGCATACTTGTTCGGAATTCCTCAAACAGGAAAC
>DAINDC010000590.1:0-2784 GCA_036732085.1 Fibrobacterota bacterium
ATATTCGCCCGCTCCACCACCATCCGCTGCTTGCCCAGGGATTGCAGCTTCGATTCGATCCAGGCCTTCTGGGCGCCGATCTGTTCGAGCTTGCCCTTGAGGTCCAGGACCTCCCTTTGCTTTCCCGTCATGTCCTCGACTTGTTTCCCCAACGAATGCGCCAGGACCGACATTTCCGCGAGCCGGCCTTCCAGCTTCGCCTCCGACTCCTTGACTTCCGCGAAGCCCGCCGCCAGCCCCTGCAGCTCCTCCAAGCTGGGGAGCGGACCCACCACGGTCGCGACCACGGAACCCTCCGCATCCTTCCATTCGGACAGCACCGCGCGGACCGCGGCCTTGAGATCCGGTACCGACTTCGCGGCGGAGTTCTCGGAAAGCATGCGATGCAAGGTGTCGTGCCCGCGGCGGAGAGCCTCGTTCTCGCGCATCAGGGTATCCAATTCCGCGCGCATGCGGATCTGCTCCGCCATCAGTCCGGCGGTTTCCTGCGCGTTCGATTCCACCTGGGCGCCCATGGCCCAGGTATTTTCCGATCCTTCGGGCGCTGCTTTGGCTTTATCATCCTGCCGATCGTCCATCGCTTTTCTCATGCTTCACTCCGTTATGATAAGCCAGCCGCCGGGGCCCTGATCCAGTCTCAAAGTCTTGGGCTCCGAACTCCGCTGCATTCCCTCAGGGCCCTCGGCAAGATAATCCTGGCGGAACGTGGCCTTGACGCGGGAATAGCCCTCCGCTTCCAGGCGCGGCTCCTTGATCTCCATCTCGATCCGAGATTTGCCCGCGAAGATCTTCCGCTTGCGTTCGATGAAAGCCTGCTTGTCATGGCCTTGCCGATCATGGAAGGCGGGATCGTAATTGGCCGCATAGGCGTCGATGGAACGGCTGGACCAATCCGCGCGCCATTGATCGAGACGGGCGAGCACGGCCTTGCGGTCCTCATCGGAAAGGGCCTGCATGGCCAGGTCGGGAAAGTCCTTCGCCTCCTTCGCGACGAAATCCCTGGCTTGGCCAAGGATCTTTTCCCTGGCCGCGCCTTCGGCATCCGTTCTACGCCCATAAGCCGTGATGATGGCCGGATATTCGGCCTCCAGCCCCGCCAGGTCCACCTGGCGCGCCGGATCCAGAGCCAGGCTGTCGGAGAGGATCACCACGGGCGTGGCGATGTCGGCATAGGCGGCCAGGGCCAGCACGTCATCGTTCGCCAGGGACAGGCAGCCATGCGTGAAGGAAGGCAGCTTGCCGGCATCGACGCCGTGGATCCAGATCCCTTTCCCGGTCTTGCCCTCCGCCCTGTCGCCGGGCCGCGGATAGTTGAGGGTGAAGGCCAGCGGCCCGTACATGGGGCCTTGCGCGGGTCCCGGCAGCAGCCCGGTGATCCAGAAACGGCCTTCGGGCGTACGCAGATCGCCGTTCTCGCCCTTATCGCCGGAGTTGCGGCCGATAGCCATGGGAAAGGCCGCGGTCCGGATCCATTTCGCGGCCGCCTGTTTATAAACGTAAAGGGTGCGATCGCGCTTGCAGGCGATCAATACGAAGCCGTCGTCAGGGTAACGTACAGGTTGCGGGGCATCGGAGACCTTGGGCGCAGTCACGGGCACGGCGGGCATGGCGGCCGCGGCGGGCGGCGGCTCCGGCTTCATGGGAACCTCCGGCTTCATGGGAACCTCCGGCTTCATGGGAACCGCCAGCTTCATGGGAACGTCAGGGGCATCCAGGTTCAGGCCGGGGGAATTCCGGAAATGGAAGGCGGCGAAGCCCATGGCCGCGAATGCCAACAGTCCCAACAGGCGCAGAGAGCCGGTTTTTCCGGGTGCGTCTTTCCAAGGGGCATGGACCTTGTTGAGCAGGACCGGATCGCGGAAGGCGTCGGCGGCCGCCCGGTTGTCGCGCAGGACCGACAGGGAGACCACGGCCTGGTTTAAGGTTTTGTGGAGGAGGTAGCCGGGGCGCAGGTGTAGACGCATTGAGCGATAATTGTACGGTATGCCGAGCCTGTCGGCAATCGAGATTTTTGAGCGAGCCTGTCGGCAATCGAGATATTTGAGTAATGGGAGCCGGTTTCGGTTCTGAAAAAGTAAAGCCTCCCGGGAGTCCGGGAGGCTTGCATTCAGATTCAGGTTTGAATTCAGGCTTCAAATCGGCTTAAAAAAATCAACCCAGGCAGATATCCTCGATATCCGTGCTCCAACCTTCGAGCTGCTTGATGCGGCTGGGATGCTGGAGCTTGGCCAGGGCCTTGCTTTCGATCTGGCGAACCCGCTCGCGCGAAATGCGGTACTTGTCGCCGATTTCCTTCAGGGTCTTGACCAGTCCATCGTCCAGGCCGAAGCGCATGCGCACGATAGCCTGCTCCTTGGCATCCAGGGACGAAAGCACGCCGTCGATCTGCTTGCGCAGCATGCGCATATTGACGCTCTGCGAGGGCTTCTCGGCGCTCTTGTCCTCGATGAATTCGGAGAAGGTATTGTTCTGATCGCCGGAGACATAATCGTCCAGGGAGATTGGATCCTGGGAGACGTCCATGGCGAGCTGCACCTTCTTGATGGAGCAGCCCACCTTGGTGGCCACCTCTTCCGGATTGGGATCTTTGCCCGTGGTCTGCTGGAGCTCGCGGCAGACCCGCATCACCTTGCGGACGATGTCGAGCATATTGGCCGGGACGCGCACGGTCTTGGCCTTGTCGGCGATGGCGCGGGTGATGGACTGCTTGATCCACCAGGTGGCATAGGTCGAGAACTTGTAGCCCTTGGTATAATCGAAATTCTCCACGGCGCGGATGAGGCC
>DAINDC010000591.1:0-1492 GCA_036732085.1 Fibrobacterota bacterium
CTCGGTGACGTAGTACATGCCGCAGCGGACCGCTTCTTCCTTCATGCAGTCCTTGATGGTCTTCTTGGTACCCACAAAGAGTACGGACTTGCCGGAATGGCGGATCTTCTTCACGGCGTCGATGGCCTTGCTCAGGCATTCCTGGGTCTTGGCCAAGTCGATGACGTAGATTCCATTCTTTTCGGTGAGGATGAATTTCCGCATCTTGGGATTCCACCGCTTGGTGAGATGACCAAAATGAACTCCGGCTTCCAACATCTCTTTGACTTCGGGTACTGGCATTCTGCTCCTTGATCCTTTCTCTATCTTCCGGTTCTGGCTTAGCGCTTCGAGAACTGGAAGCTGCGGCGTGCGCCGGATTTACCATACTTCTTACGTTCCACTGCGCGCGAATCGCGGGTCAGCAGACCGTGCTCGCGCAAAGCGGCGCGATATTCTTCCTTGTAAGCCAAAAGGCAACGGGCGATGCCGAGACGCACGGCGCCGGCTTGGCCGTTCACGCCGCCGCCCACGGCGGTCACGATGACATCCCACTGCTTGTTCAGGTTGAGGATGGTCAAAGGCTGCTCCACGATCATCTCGCGGATGGCATTGGCGAAAAAGTCCGTGAAGGTGCGCTCATTGATGGTGCGCTTGCCGGTTCCGGGCTTGATCGTGACGCGCGCGATGGCGGTCTTCCTACGGCCGGTTGCCCGGTAAGTATCCTGGGTAGCGATAATATCCTCCTTAATAATCTCTTAAATTGTCTTACTTCAGGTTCAGCACTTCGGGCTTTTGGGCCTCGTGAGGGTGCTTGACGCCGTCGTAGACGTGAAGTTTAGAGGACATGTGCTTGCCCAGTACGGTATGGGGAAGCATGCCCTTGATGGCGCGACGGATAGGGAAACCGGGGCGCGTGGCCTGGACCTGGTCGATGGTGAGATTGCGCCATCCCCCGGGATGGGTGGAGTGATTGAAATAGCGCATCGACAAACGCTTGTTGCCGGTCAAGGCGACCTTTTCGGCATTGATGATGATGACATGATCGCCGAGGTCCTGATTCGGGGACCAGGCGGGCTTGTGCTTGCCCATGATCAGGCCGGCGGCCTTGCTCGCGAGGCGACCGAGAACGACGTCCTGAGCGTCGATGATGAACCATTTTTCCGTAATGGTTGAGGGATTTACCGTAACCGTTTTCATTGCGACCCTGTTTATTAAAAAAATTAGACAGCCAAAGGTAATTAAGACCCCTTGGGCGGTCAAGCCGTAGGGCCCATAATTATAGCCAATTTGAGAGGTTGGCGCTACGAGAGAGGTAGGTTTCGGATTGAGCGCCGGAGACAAAATCATCAAGGATGACGATTTCGGTAGAAATTAATGAGAAATTGAGGGTTTTTTCGAATTAACCCACTATTTTTGGGAGGATAAGAGGATTCCGAGTAATGGCATGTTTCCCAAAACCTTGAGGGTTGTTTTCATCGAAAAAATGAGACTCTCCTGCTTGGGCGGTAGT
>DAINDC010000591.1:1502-2770 GCA_036732085.1 Fibrobacterota bacterium
CCAGCTCGCAGCGGAGCTCGATGTGGCAAGCGTGCGCCATCTCCGTTCGCTCGGTGCGCATCTCGAGGTGCTTCCGCCGTTCGTGCGGGAGCGGTTGCGGGATCCAGGGAAAATCGAAAATGAAGCCAGCTTCCAAGCCGTCCTGGGACTCGACGGCATTCGGGGTAACATCCGCGCTTCTGGACCTGTTCGAGCATATGCCGGATATCTTCCTCTTCGCGAAGGATCTCGACGGCCGCTTCACCATGGCCAACGGCATCTTCGTCGAGAAATGCGGGATGAAGAATGCGAAGGAACTTCTGGGCCTCACCGACTTCGACGTCTTCCCGCGGCACCTGGCCGAAAAATACGTGAAGGACGATAAGCAGGTCATCCGCACCGGCGAGCCCCTGATCAATCTCATTGAGCTGGTCATCCATATCGGCAAGGCCACGGACTGGTATTCGAGCACCAAGGTCCCGGTCCGCGACGAGAGCGGCAAGATCGTCGGCGTCGCGGGCTATACGCGCGACATCAAGAAGATGGAATCCGGCTCGCGCCATTTCATCGAGATGGGCGAGATCTTCGACTACGTGATGGGACACTATACGGAATCGATCGACATGGCCAAGCTGGCATCCTTGGTCTGTCTGTCCATCAGCCAATTCGAGCGGCGCTTCAAATCCCTCTTCAAGATCTCGCCGCTCAAATACATCACCATGGTTCGCATCCATGCGGCCTGCCAGGCCCTGGCGGAAGGCGGCGAACGCATCTCCGACATCGCCCTCAACAACGGCTTCTATGATCTCAGCCATTTCAACCGGCAGTTCAAACGTCAGATGAGCATGTCGCCCAGCGCATACAGGAAGAAGTATGCGGGCGTCAAGGGCGCGCCGCATCCGTGGCTGGTGGCCGGCGGGGATTGAACTTGGTTGAAGGGGCTCTTAGCCGCCGCAGCGACTCTTAGTCGCCGTAGCGACTCTTAGTCGCCGTGGACGGCTGCGACGAAATCGCGGATGAGGCCCTCATCCTTGGAAGCTTCGAAATGATTGCCCACCACTATGGCATGGGCGCCCGCCTCCACGCGTTCGCGGGCCTGCTCGGGTGTGCGGATGCCTCCGCCTACGATGACCTTGAGGTCCACCGCGGCCCTGACCATGGCGACCATGGCGGGAGGGACGGCGTTCAGGGCGCCGCTGCCGGCTTCCAGGTAGATCCAGCGTTGGCCCATCAGCTCCGCGGCCATGGCATGGGCGGCGGCGATGGCGGGCTTGTCGGCGGGGATGGGG
>DAINDC010000592.1:0-2750 GCA_036732085.1 Fibrobacterota bacterium
ATGCCATCAACGCGACACGCGTCGCCACGGGCCTCTGCTTCGGCGCCCTGATCGAGGGCATCCTGTGCGGCTGCATCGCCCTCGGCAGCGATTCCGGAAATATCCCCGCGCTCACTTTGTTTCCGGAAACCACCTTCCGGCAGGGCGACGCCGAAGCCTTGGCCGCATTGTTACGCCGCCTGCCGCTGCCGGAAGCCCCGGCGATCCGGGCCGCGCAGCGACGCAATGTGGAGGAACGTTTCACGGCCGCGTCGGTCGCGCGGGAAACCTGGAAGTTCCTGGAGGAGCCGCCATGAAGTTGCTGTTCCTCCATCGCGATCTCCCCCCGGACAGCTTCACGGGAGTGGCCATCCAGGTGCACCGCCTCGCGAACGCCCTGACGGATCTCGGGCATGACGTCTCCATCTATACCCATAGCCGGCGGCCCGCCGATGCCCGCTACCGGGTATTGCCCATCGATTTCCCCGGGTTGCGGGCCGCCCTCCGGGTCGCCCCCTTCCTGAAGCGGCTATGGTATCCCCTATGGTACCGTAAGCTTCCCGTTACTGGATTCGACGCGGTCCATGTCCATGGGGACGGCGGCTTCCTCAGGTACCGCGGCAGCCACGTGCGGACCTTCTACGGCACCGCCGCCCTGGAATTCCTGCATGCCCGCAGCCTCAAGGGCAAGCTGGCCCAGGGTCTCTCCTATTGGATGGAAAGGCGCGAGGCGCGCCGCTGCCGCCTGACCGTAGGGATCTCGCCGCACGTAGCGGCCCATCTACCGGGAGTCGATCGGGTCATCCCCTGCATGCTCCCTGCGGAACCGGACGCGGCCGCGGCGGAGAAGACGCCGTTCCCGAGCCTGATCTACCTGGGTTCCCGCAACTCCCGCAAGCGCGGCGAGTCCGCATTGGAATTGTTCCTGACGCTCCGACCCCAGTTCCCCACCTTGAGCCTCACCTACGTGGGTCCGGCGCGGGAAGCGGCCGAGCTGCGGAAAAGGCCCGAGTACCAGGGCGTGGATTTCCAATCGCGTCTCAGCCAGGAAGATTTGACAGCCTTGTATCGGCGCAGTTGGATCTACCTGTGCCTGTCCAGTTATGAAGGATTCGGAGTGGGCATCATCGAGGCCATGGCCCTTTCCTGCCTGGTGGTGACCGCCCCGCATGCGGGAAGCGAATACCTGTTGCGGGACGGGGATACCGGCATAGTCGCCCCCATCGGGGACCTGGCCGCCGTCCTGGGGCGAATCCTTCGGGATGAGCCCTCCCGGAAGGAGATGTCGCGCCGGGCGCGGGAGTTCGCGAAACGATTCTCCCCGGCCGTGATCGGATCCGCCTATGCGGAACTCTACCGGGTCGCCCGGGCCCGCGCTACGGGAGCGACGCAATGAAGTCGATATTCATGCGTTACCTGATCTATCCCATCCTGCTCCTGATCGGGGCCGTCTTCGCTTACCGCCTCACCAATATCCCTTCCCGCACCGAGACCGCGATCTTCTGCATCGCCTTTTTCCTGATTCCCACGCTCAAGTTCCCGAAGATCGGCGTCTATTACCTGTTCTGCCTCCCGCTCTTCATCCCCATGTTCCGGCGCATGTACTACCTGATTTCCGAACGTCCCACCGTGGATTATCTCCTGCTCATCTCGGACGGGGTGATGGGCGGACTCATCCTGGCCCTGATCCTGCTTTGGGTGCTGAACAAGGAAAGATCGAGGGACACGCTTTCCATTTTGATCTTCGCCTATACGGCGCTGCTTTTCCTGAAGGTTTTCGTGGGCAACCTCGGCAGCACCATCGAAGGCCTTTACGGGTTCAAGTTCAACGGGCTATACGTCTTCTTCTTCTTCGGCGGCAGCTATATCCTGACCACCTTCAAGGAGACCAAGGCCGTGTATACCTGGGCCTCCTGTCTCCTGCTCATCACCGCCCTGTACGGCATCAATCAGATCCTATTCGGCTTCACCGGCTTCGAGCAGAAATGGCTCGACTCGATCCGGTTCACCACCTTGCGGATCGAAGGCGTGGTCCGGCCCTTCTCCACCTACCTCTCCCCTGCCGCCATGTCCGACGGGATGACCATCCTTTTCGTGATGGGAATCTACTGGATGGCCGTCAAAGGCCGGCACATGGCCCTGTTCGGACTGCTGCTGAGCGCCTCCGCGGTCGCGCCCATCCTCATCGCCACGGTGCGCACCAATTGGCTGGCCGTGGTCGCCGGAACCTTCTTCTTCCTGTTCTACCTCAGGTTCAGGAACAAATGGGTCAAGATCGGGATCATGGCGGCGATGCTGCTGGGCTTGGGCATTTATTCCGCGAAGAGCGGAGGGGAGGGCGGCGGGCAATATGCCGCGGCGACCCGGAAGGAAGCCGGCAAACGAAGCCTTACCGAGATCATGATCAAAAACCGCACGGCCGCGCTGACCAACCCGCTCCAGGAATACTCGGTACAGAAGCGCATGGAAACCTGGGTGACCATCCTGTATACGTCCCGGATTTTCCCTTTTGGCAAAGGCCAGGGCACGACCGGATATGCGCATAGTTATTACTTCCAGGTTTTGGGCGAGATAGGCTATCCCGGCCTGATCCTATTCCTTACCATCCTGGTCGTGGGATTCTATCGAGGGTTCATGATCCTTTCCCTCTCGAGGGATCCGGATGTCCAGGAACTGACCCGGCTATTGCTGACCATTCTTTTCATGCTCAGCATCCTGAACCTGACCGGCACCCACCTGCATACTCCGCCCGGCGACATCTTCTTCTGGTT
>DAINDC010000593.1:0-2743 GCA_036732085.1 Fibrobacterota bacterium
GATTCGCCGCCCACGTCGAGGATGTCGGCGCCGGCGGCCAGCAGGGACTCCGCATGCCGCAAGGCCCGATCCAGGGTCGCATGGCGGCCGCCGTCATGGAAGGAATCAGGGGTAACATTGAGGATACCCATTAGCAGGGGCCGGTCCCCGCCCAGGATCCTGTCCCCCACCCGCCAGGGACGCGACTGGACGACCGCGAGCGGGCGGCCCCAGGCCGCGGCCGGGGAGGAAACGGAAACCGCCTCCCTTGGAGGGGCCGCCTCTTTGGGAGGCGGCCCCTCCAAGGGAGGCGGCTGCGAATTCGGTTCTAACATATTCGGGTCTCGGAAGCTGAGGAACCGGTGGTCGGGACTCCGCGGGCGGACCCGCGGAGCCGACCCGGCCGGAACCGGATCAGACCGTGGAGTCGAAACGCCCGCCTTTATGGGCAGGCGGCTCGTCGGTGGAGGGTTTGGCGGCCTCGGCCTCGGCGACCACGCGGGCATCGCGGATATCGGTGCGGTTCTTCAGGTAGGATCGGCTCTTGCGAGTATCGATGAGCAGCTCGCCGCCGATGGCTTTCATGATCTCTTCCGTCTCCAGGACCTCATGTTCCAGGAGCGCCTCGGCCAAGTTGACGAGCTTCTGCTTGTTCTCGCTGAGCATCAAGGTGACCCGTTCCATCTGGCCCTCGACGATCTTGCGGACCTCGCGGTCGATCTGGATGGCCGTGGCCTCGGAGTAGTCGCGATGCTGGCTGATCTCGCGGCCCAGGAAGATCTCCTCCTGCTTCTTGCCGTAGGAAAGCGGTCCCAGATCCGACATGCCCCATTCGCAGACGTACTTGCGGGCCAGTTCCGTGGCCCTCTCGATATCGTTCGAGGCGCCCGTATTCTTCTGCCCGAAGAGCAGGAGTTCCGCGCCGCGGCCGCCCATGAGGATAGCGATCTTGTCGAGGATGAAACGCGAATCGACCGTGTACATGTCCTTGTCCGGAAGCTGGAAGGTGATGCCCAGCGCCCGGCCGCGCGGAATGATCGTGATCTTATGCAGGGGATCGGAGAACTTGACATGCAGGCTGACGATGGCATGGCCGGCTTCATGGTAGGCCGTGGTCTTCTTCTCCTCATCGGTGATGATGCGCGAAAGGCGCTCGGACCCGATCATGATCTTGTCCTTGGCTTCCTCGAAGTCGATCATGGCCACCTGGTTGCCGCCGAAGCGGGCCGCCAGCAGGCAGGCCTCGTTGACGAGGTTTTCCAGATCGGCGCCGGACAGTCCGGGCGTGCCCTTGCCGAGCTTGGCGATGTCCACGTCCTCGCGGAGCGGGACCTTGCGCTTGTCCAGATGCACCTTGAGGATGCCTTCGCGGCCGCGGGAATCCGGGAGGTCCACCACCACCTGGCGATCGAAACGGCCGGGACGGAGCAGGGCCGGATCCAAAACGTCCGCGCGGTTGGTGGCTGCGATCAGGATCACGCCTTCATTGCTGCTGAAGCCGTCCATCTCCACCAGGAGCTGGTTCAGGGTCTGTTCGCGTTCGTCATGGCCGCCGCCCAGGCCCGCGCCGCGATGGCGTCCCACGGCGTCGATCTCGTCGATGAAGATGATGCAGGGCGCGTTCTTCTTGCCCTGTTCGAACAGGTCGCGCACACGCGAAGCGCCTACGCCCACGAACATTTCCACGAAGTCCGATCCCGACATGCTGAAGAACGGGACCTCGGCCTCGCCGGCCACGGCCTTGGCGAGCAAGGTCTTGCCGGTGCCGGGAGGGCCCAGCAGCAATACGCCCTTGGGAATGCGTCCGCCCAGACGGCTGAACTTGCTCGGGTCCTTGAGGAACTCGATGATCTCCTGGAGCTCCTGCTTGGCTTCATCGGCGCCGGCCACGTCCTTGAAGGTGACCTTGGGCCGGTTCTCGTCGAGCAGGCGGGCCTTGATTTTGCCGAAGGAGAAGATGCCGCGCGCGCCGCCCATCTGTCCCTGCCTGGCCATCATGAACCAGAAAAAACCGATCAGGAGGAAGAGCGGGAACAAAGTACTGAGATAGCCCAGCCACCGGGTCTCCTTGAGGAATTCGATCTTGGTGCCGCGGGCTTCGAGCTTGTTGATCAGATCCATGATGGGCCCGTCGATATCGGGCAGCAAGGTCTTGAACTTGATGGTGCGGGCCGCGAAGGCGCTATGGTTCTCGCGGCGCGAGGCCTGTTCCTCCGGCGTCAGCTTGCGCTCGCCGACGACGAGATATCCCTCGCCGATGCGCTGGAGATCGATGGACGTGATCTGCAGGCTGGTATCCGCGATGATCTTGCGGAAGTCGGAGTAGGTCTTTTCCTCCACCGGATTCTGCGAGTCCAGGAGCTGCACCAGGAAGATGGACACCAGCACCATGGCCAGGATCAGGGAAATGTTTTTGCGTTTCCATTTGTTGCCGGGCGGAGGCGTGGCCTGCTTGGCATCGGGCACCTTGGGCCGATTCAGCATGCTGCCGTTCTTCTTGTCTTCCACGAGGTTGTTCTTCTTGTCTTCTAGAGGTTCTCGCATGTAAGCACCAATTCTAGGATGGAGGAGGTGGATTCAGTCACCTTGAAAAAATCCGAAATTCCGTATCCGGGAACCCAGGCCAGGGTTTCATCGCTCAGGATAATGGGGAGGACGTCCCTCATTCCGACCGGTACCTTCTTTTCATTGAAAAAAACTTTCAATTTTCGGGACCGGCTGCATACCCCAAGAGGCGAAAAACAATCGCCAGCCCGCCTGGAAC
>DAINDC010000594.1:0-2734 GCA_036732085.1 Fibrobacterota bacterium
ATTCGTCCGAGAGAAACCGCTTAATTGTAAATGTTATTTATTGACACTGCCTTAGTGATATGTTCCTTGCCCGGCGGCGTGGTAAGTTTTACGGAAACTTCAACTTCCTGGTGAAAGAGTGTATCGGGTTCAGGCCACTTCGCATCGGATAGGACGGCGGTACCGGCTGTTGCCGGATCATCGGGCTTTGCCTTTTCATTCTTGGGGAACTCATATGTTTCCGGTAGAGGCTCCGTCGGCGGTTTGTCCCGTTGCCTGTCTTCAAGTGTCTGTTTCGCGGCCTCGCTCAGGCCGCCGCCCTTGTTATTGACGAGCGAATCATCCGAGGTTTTCGGGTTTTGATCCGGTTCCTTGGAACTTTTTCCCATCATTTTCTTCAAATCCTCGCCGCCTGGACCTTTGAAGGGGTTGTCATTCATGGGCGATTCCCAGTGATGGAAAACAAAGACATATAGTTACTAGACCGCGCATTAGACGTCGCTGGTCCGTAGTTTTGTAAGATTCAAAGGTAAAAAACATAGACTTAGGAATGATGTGATAAGGAGCACGGACCAACCCACAGTTGCGGACGCTTTATTAAACGAGATCAAAACTAAGTGCTACAAAAGCCTTATCCACTCGGATCGCGGCATAGTACAACTTCACCAGCAAGCCAAGTCCGCTAATGTCACGCAGCGGATAATTGCGTATTAATTCTCATCGGGCCGCAGCTTGCAGCCCCGTTTCCACGCCATCTGGCGCCTCTCTGCCAAAATTCCCACTAAAACCGCAGCGGGGGCGCCACTGGATTTTTCCTTTGGAGGCCGCCCCCCGCAACAGGTATTTTAAAAGTACCACTCCCCTTCGCCTTTCCACCCCGTCGTACGGCGGTTACGCCCCGACGCGTTCCCCGAGGCCGATATGGAAATGAACCAAGCCAAAACCATCCTCGTCACCGGAGCCACCGGCAACCAAGGCGGAGCCACGGCCCGCCACTTATTGACGCGCGGATTTTCCGTCCGCGCCCTGACCCGCAATCCGGATCGCGCCCAGGCCCATCTGCTCGCCCGCAAGGGAGCGCAGATAGTGGCGGGCAACCTGAACGACGGCGCCTCCATGGAGAAAGCCCTCAAGGGCGCCTACGGCGTCTTCTCCGTCCAGAATTTTTGGGAACACGGGGCCGTGGAGGAAATCAAGCAGGGCAAGGGACTCATCGATGCGGCCCGCATGGCCGGCGTCAGCCACTTCGTCTATTCCTCCGTGGCCAGCGCGGACCGGGATACCGGGCTCCCGCATTTCGAGAGCAAGCGCATCATCGAAAACCATTTGCGCGCCTCCGGCCTCAACTACACCATCCTGCGCCCGGTCTTCTTCATGGAAAACCTCTATGCGGACCGCGAGCGGATCAAGCTCGGCCGGCTGAGCCTGGCCTTGCCGCCGGAAGCCCGCCTCCAGATGATCGCCGTGGACGATATCGGCGCGATGGCGGCCCTGGCCTTCGCCGAACCGGAAAACTTCCTGGGACGGACCCTGGAAATCGCCGGCGCGGAAATGACCCTGCCCCAGCTCGCCCAGATCCTCTCGGAAACCATCGGCCGCGAAGTGACGACCGAGGAAATCCCGCTCGATGCGCTGCGGAAGGCGAATCCGGAAATGGCGGACATGTTCGCATGGCTCGCCGGCCGCGGGTACGAGGTGGACATACCAGGGTTACGCGCGCATTACCCCTGGCTCAAGACCTTCGGGGAATGGGTCCGCAGCTCGGGATGGGAAGCCGACAACGGGCATGTCGACGATCAGCATGAGGAGCTCTCGCACTCGGAATCGCCCATGCGGATCGAGTGAGGGGATCAGCGCTCTTCGACCACATCCCACAGGGTTTCCGGGCCCCAGGACAACGGCACCACCTTCCCGCCTTCGGTGACGCGCACGCCATGATCGCAATCGGCCGTGCGCGCGAAGCCATTGATATAGACGCGCCGGCTGGAGCGGCTGCGGTTCGGCTGGGATCCATGGATGGTATAGGGATTCCAAATCAGCACATCGCCCGGATCCATCAGTCCGTTCTCGGCCGGCGGCAGGCGCTCGAGCACCATGGCATTTTCCCCGTTGGCTTCCCAGCCCTCGTAACCGCCCGAGAGCAAGGCCTTGCCTTCCCGATGCGAAGTGGGCACGAGTTGCAGGCAGCCGTTCTCCTCGGTGGAGGGATCGACGGCGATGGCGGTTTGCAGGAAGCCCCCGTAGAGATCGCGATAGGCCGAGTCCGGCTTGCGGAAGGCGCAGTCCTGGTGCATCTGGAAGCTGACCCCATCGCCCGGATTCTTATAATGCATCTGGTTCGTGATCTGGCGCAGGTCTGGGCCCAGCAGCGGCATGACCAAGGACAATAGGCGCGGCGAGGTGCGGAAGCGGGTCAGGCCCGGATGGACCGAGGACGCCCACTTGGCGAACTTGAAGGTGGGTTTTCCCGCAATCGGGATCACGCGGAATTCCGCGAGCCCTTGCTTGGTGGTCTGCGCATAGCCCGATCCCATGGCGAGGATCTCGTCGAAGTAACCGGCCAGCTCCCTGATCTCGTCAGCGGGAAAAACGCGCGGAATCCGGACGAAGCCCCGATCCCAATATTCCTTGATCCAATCGGCATCGTGCGTCACTTGGGTTGCTTGCGCCATGACACCATTATACCATTTTAAGTTTTACCGTAACTGCTCAGGGTGATTGACAATCGATTCCTTGGAAAGATAAGCTGGGAATG
>DAINDC010000595.1:0-2724 GCA_036732085.1 Fibrobacterota bacterium
GTTTCCGGGAAATCCCCAGGAAGGAATCACTGCCAACCGGGATTCGATCCACTCCGGTTTGAGGGAATCTTCATCCGGGACCTTGACCATGATGGGGGCCTCCATGGGTGAAATGATCTCGTTCCCACCCCGGTTACGGGTCTGCTCCCTCACCGCAACCTCGAAATCTTTTTGCGATACCGGAAGATGAACCTGGGATTCCACTTTGACCAAGGCGCGTAAGAGCGTATCGCCCTGATCTAGGCTCATATCATATAACCCCGGCTCCAAGCCCAGCTCCACCTTCCGCCCCGGCTGCTTCTGCAGCTCCGCCACCAGGTTCCCGGATGCCGCGCGCACGAATATCCTTCCATGCAGTTTCGCATCCAAGACCAGGCCCGCTGAGGTCCCGCGCAAGTCCGTCAGCACCAGATCGCCGGTTCCCGTCAGGCGCATATCGTAACCGGGATGTTGCGCCCCCGCTTGCGAGCCTTCGGTCTGGGACAGGGTCTCCTCGAACGCGAAGGCATAGGCTTCATCCAAGGTCACCTTGCCGTCCTGGTTCCGATCGGCCGCACCGCGGAGGCCCGTGATGAGGAAATGGGTGAAGTAGGAGGCCCGAATGCGATCTGATTCCTGCGCGGATTCCGATCCCGAGCTGGAGGTGAGGAAGGCGTAGCCGCTCAGGTTGGAGGATTGATCCACCGAGAAGGCCGGTAGGCGGCTGCCTCCTTTGAGGCGCGTAAGGGCGCCGGAAGCGCAGGCATCCACCACGGCCAGGCGGATGCGCGCGGGCATGGCGTCAATCCGGCGGCGGAAGTCGGCGTAGGGGGGCTTGTCCTTGCCGAAGAGGAGCCCTTCCTCGTCCGAGTGGCCGGAAAAATAGACCAGCAATTCCGATCGCCCTCCGGCCGACGTAGCTTCCTGGATACGGCCGCGCAGCTTTTCCATGGCGTCCAGGAATCCTTGCCGGGAAGGCTCTTGCAGCATGCAAAGATCGGCATGCGAAACGCCGCCCAACTCGGTGAGTACGCTCGCGAAGGTGGTCGCATCCGTGCCGGCATAACGCAATTTGATGCGCGAACTGCCGCCGTCATTGGTGCCCACCACCAAGGCGAAGCGACGGAACTCGTGGACCGCGCTCTCGGGAACGGCATTCTTGGAAGAAGGCGCTGGGAGGGCAAGGCTGTTCGCCGTCCATGCGACCATCAGGCCCAGCCATATCGGAAGAATGGCGCGCTTCATTTGCCCACCTGCTTGGGTTGGCGCGCTTCGAGCGCTTCCGGCTTCTTGATGGTATAGGAATACTGCCGGAATCCGGGGTCCAAGGCGGGGATGGAATCGGGATAGTTCCTTCCCGGTTGGAATGCCTCGCGCACCCGCGCCAGTATGGAATCGCAGGGGAAGGGCTGCTGAGAGGTGACGAGCATGAAGCGTTCCATGCGCGGCGCATTGTCGAGCCTGAAGGCATGCGGCAGGGGGAGCATCGCTCCGATTTGCAGAGTTCCGGCCTGGCTCCCGGATTCCGGAAAGTGCAAAGTGATGGAGCCGGTCCCGTCCACGGAGAAGATCATGCCGTATCGGGAAGACTTGTTATGGTAGAAGACCTGCAAGGCATCTCCCGGGCGGCCGTAGGATTGAGGCGGCAGCAGTTCGGAACCGGATTTTGTCTTACGGAAGATGGCCAAGCCCGCTTCCGATCCCTTGAGGCGGATGGTTGCCGGGGCTTCAGTAACATGCGCAATACCCATGCGCCCGTTGTCCGGAGCGTTATCCGGCTGGCCTCCCGGGCGGACCATAAGGATGAGGCCGGCAGCCAGGACCGCGAAGGCGGGGAGGGTGATGCGCCAGCGCGGCAATGCGAAGCCGGAATTCCTTTTAGGCTCCCGCGGGGATTTGCGGAGGCGCCGCGCCTCAAAGGCCCGGATCAGGTCTTTCGTGGGGTAACTTTCCCGTACCCTCTGGTCCGAAACGCGCAAGGTGTCCAGGCGTTTCCGCAATTCCGGATCCGCTTCGATGCGCGCGCGCACTTCATCCATCCTGTGGAGAGGCAGCTCCCCGAGCAGGTATCGTTCCAACAGCACGTCCGGTAGGACGGAAGCAGATCGGTTCATGATATTTCCTTTCCGATAACGACGTCGGCCCGTCCCTTGCCGTACGACTTCATCACCCCGGCCCTGAGCCTTTGCATCCGCCTCCGCACTCCGGAGGCCGTCATTTCCACCTGTTCGCCGATTTCTTCGAAGGTCATGCCATCCACATAATGCATCACCGCCATGACTCTGGTGCTTTCCTCCTGCCGGTGGAAAATACGATCCAGAAATCGGCGGGCGAAGGCCCGCTCAGGTCCGAGTTGCCGCCATGGCGGACCTCCGCGCTCCGGAGTTTGTCGATGCAGATGCGGGTGGCCATGGTATATAGGAAGCTGGATGGGTATTGGGGTTGGGAGTGGTTTTGATCCAGGAGCCGCGCGAATACGTCATGCATGGCATCGAGGGCGCTGTCCTCGTCCTGCAGGAGCTGCCGGCAACGACGCAAGACCATCGGCCCATATCGTTTATATAAACCCTCGATTTCCAAGTTCTCCAGGCGCACCCTCCGCAATACCCATTTCCGGGCTGGTTTTTTCCCGCAGCACGCTTTATCCTGTTCCGGAACGAGCTGGCTCCGGGTGCTCTTTGGATGAGACGAGATAGGCGGGCGAATGCGGCACCGGAAAAACTAATCAAGCCGCAACTGGTACTG
>DAINDC010000596.1:0-2722 GCA_036732085.1 Fibrobacterota bacterium
CTGCTGGAAGATATTCCCGAGATCCATAAGGAATGGTTGAAGCGGTAAGAGGGTGGAGGTGACGCTGGACCGCTGTATCTAAGCGGCCCACTTTAATCCCCTCGAAGCGTACTCAAGCACCAGTTCATAAAGTTTTTGGCTCTTCTGCCGGAACAGATCCTTTTCGTAGGATTCCGGAAGGTCGATATTCAGTACGTCTTCGATGGCATGCTGAACGATGATTTGGCTTTGCCGATCCTTGAACCAGTCTTGCACAAGAACCTTCGGCTGCTCCTCGATGAGCCGTTTCAACAAATGCTTCGCGGCGTTCTTGACCTTGATTTCTTCGGACTTGGTCAGATTTTCTTTTTTCAGAATATCGAATAACTCCAGTTCATCCGGAGTTAGGCCTTCTTTGATATGCCGTTCCTCTTCTGTCTTTAATCCTTGCGCATAATCCATTAAGTCCGCAAAGTAATCCTCGGTGGCGACGCCTCCCGCATTGTATTTGTTGATGATTTCCTGGAGTTTCTCCGCGAAATCCGTCCTTGTGCGATTGGCTTGGATCATGGCTTCCAGTTTTTTTTCGATGAAGGAACGCAGATTGACGATCTCGATATTTTTGTATTCGGCCTCTTTAAATTGCTCTTTCAGGCGGTCGAAATCCATTTGACTCAGGTCGATGAGTTTGCCGTTTTTAATCCCTGGATATTGAGGCGCCGGCTCCGTGAGATGCATTTCCTTTTGGGAGGAAACGATGCTGATATCCAAGAGATCGCTGATTTTTCTTTTGACCGCTTCGATATCGGCTTCACCGATTTGGCTTTCCACCACCCCTCTAAGATATTGGACGGCGGCAATCATGGGACGGAATTGGCCTTGGAGGATTTCAGGTTTACAGGCTTCGTAGAGAGCGGTCACCGTATTTTCGTAAACCTTGAATTCTTTCCAATGTTCGTCTTTTTCCAGCAACTGATTGGCAAAGGATTGGAAAAGCGCGACCTTCGAAAAAGTTTCTCCGGTGACCAATACATCCTTAAGAGGGATGTTCAAGTTTTCGCAGAATCGTGATGCTTCGGACAAGGCATCGTCGAGAAGAAGAAAAAGTTTGGACTTATCCTGGACGGGGGCTTCAGGGTCTTTGCCCTGGTTATCCCCAAGCGCGTAGGCCTTCAGCGCCACTTGCATGTTTGCAAAGACGTTGTAGTAGTCTACGATTTCTCCATTACGCTTCGGGATGCCGCGCACCAGGTGGGAAGTCACACGATTGGCGCGGGCGATGGTTTGCATCAGGGTATGCCCCTGCATGGGCTTATCCAAATACAAGGTGGAGACAGTCGGCGCATCGAATCCGGTAAGCCACATGGCGCAAACAAAAACCAGTTGTAGCGGGTCTCCCGGATCCTTGAACCGATATTCGATGTCATGGCCATTGACGTCGACGGCTGCCAAGGTTTTACGGTGGGGTTTGATATCCAACCCTTGCGCTGCAAATCGTTCCTCTTCCCCGGCCTCTTCACTGATGACCACGGCCATTTTCACGGCCTTCATATAGTCCAAAGTGTTTTGCAGTTTTTCTTTTTTTCCGCGCTCGGGCGTCCTGCTGATTTCCCCGACCAAACGCTTGATTTCATCCTTCCAATGCTTCTGCACCTTGTCGTACATTTTGACCGACGTGAACTTATCGACGGAGACGACCATGCCTTTTCCCAGATAACCGCGATGGGGAAAATGGGCCACGATATCTTGGGCAATGGTTTCCAGGCGATCTTCCCGCTTGATGATCTGAAGCTCGGTACCGAATTCCTTTTCCAGCTTTTCCTGGGCCTTATCATCCAGCCCGGCTTCTTCAAGCACGTCGTAGAAGTCTTGTCCCAGGTTTTCATTTTGGTTTTGCACTTCGGGGCGGCGCTTTTGATAATACAGCGGAACCGTGGCCCCATCGTCCACGGATTGGACGAAGTTGTATTCGCTGACATAATCACCGAACCAAGCATTGGTTTTACGGTCGCTGCCAAGTAGGGGCGTACCCGTGAACGCGAAAAATTGGGCGTTCGGGAGGCCTTGGCGCATATTTTCCGCCAGGGCGGCATATTGGGTGCGGTGGGCTTCATCGACGATGACGATGATGTCCTTGCGGTCCGAGAGAACGGGGTATTCCTTGCCTTTATCGAACCGGAACTTTTGGATCAAGGTGAATACGAGCCTTTTGTTCTTGCCCAGGAATTCCCGCATCTGCTGGCTGTTCTTGGGCTGGGCGGCGTCCGCCTTCTTGACGGTTTCCGTATCCAGGAAGTTACGGTAGATTTGACCGTCGAGATCATCGCGGTCGGTGATGATGACAAAGGTGTAGTTCCCGGTGTATTTGTGGAAGATTTTCCGGGCCAGGAAAATCATGGAATAACTTTTTCCCGATCCTTGCGTATGCCAGAATACGCCCAAGCGTCCTTGACGTTCGGCCCGATTTTCAAAAGACACAATCGCCTTGTTCACGCCCAGGAATTGATGGTTCTGGGCAATGATTTTGGAATTGTCCTTGTAGTAGAGGATATAGTTTTCGACATAGTCGAGCAATCGTTCCTTGACCAATAACCCATCAATGACCCGTTCGAGACTGAGGGCAGAGTCGGCCATTTGTTTGCGATTGATCTTTTCCTTTTCATCATCCGGTCTCAGCCAATTGAAAAAGTGGCTCTTCGGGCGATCGAGTGGGTGAAAATATAGACAGGACGGGCTTCCTGAC
>DAINDC010000597.1:0-2688 GCA_036732085.1 Fibrobacterota bacterium
AGGTGCGGCTCTATTCCGACAAGAACCAGATCCTCGGCGAAGGCGTCACGGATGTGGGCGGCCTGTACGTCCTCGGCACCGAGCGGCATGAGAGCCGCCGTATCGACAACCAGTTGCGCGGCCGTTCCGGCCGTCAGGGCGATCCGGGCGAGTCCCGATTCTACCTGTCCCTGGAAGACGATCTCATGCGCATCTTCGGATCCGATCGCATCTCGCGCATCATGGACCGCCTGGGCGTGGAAGAGGGCGAGGTCATCTCCCACCCGCTCGTCAACCGCGCCATCGCCACCGCGCAGAAGCGCGTGGAAGGCCAGAACTTCGAGATCCGCAAGCACCTGCTCGAATACGACGACGTGATGAACAAACAGCGCACCGTCGTCTACGGGCTGCGCCGCCGCATCCTGAATGGCGAGGAGATCAAGGACGAGATCGAGGTCCGCATCGAGGAGGCGGTCGATCAGATCGTGTCCCAATACGCCTTGAACGGCAACTATCCCGAGAACTGGGAGCTGGACAAGCTCTACGCGGAATTGAAGCGCGCCTTCGATATCGAGTACTCGATCCAGGACGATGTCCTGCATTACCAAAGCGCCGATGATACCGTGAACCAGGTGATCGAATTGGCCAAGAAGAAATACCTCGTGATCGAGGAGGCCATCGGCTCGGATACCTTGCGCGAGATCGAACGCCAGGTCCTGCTCGGCGTCATCGATCACCTGTGGCGCGAGCATCTGTACGCCATGGATCATCTCCGCGACGCGACCCGCTTCCGCGGCTATGCCCAGAAGGATCCGCTCCAGGAATACAAGAAGGAAGGCTTCGCGATGTTCGCCACCACCTTGGAGCGCATCGCCATGGACGTCACCACCCGCATCCTGCATATCGATCCGGATTTCCTGCGCCGTCAGCAGGAGGCCATCATCCAGGCTCGCGAACAGGAAATCGCCCGCATGCAGCAGGCGCAGTTCATCGCGCCCTCGGAGCCCCAGGGGGCCATCGGTTCCGCGCCCGGCCAGGAAGTGGAAGTGGCCATCCCCATGCAACCCGCGCCGTCGCGGCAACCCGCGCCTTCGCGGCAGGTTGCGCAGCCCGCCATGACCAACCGCCCCGCCCCTCAACCCATGATGCGCCCGGGTCCCCAGCAAATGCGCCCCGCGCCTGGGCCGGTAGTCGATCTCAAGAACGTCGGCCGCAACGATCCCTGCCCCTGCGGCAGCGGCAAGAAGTTCAAGAAATGCCATGGAACCGGCGCCTGATGACTACACGGAAGGTCGGTTTCCCGGAACCGGCGCTTAAGTCATGAGCCAGGGAAGCCCCCGCTTCTTTTCCCTTGAAGGCGTGGACGGGAGCGGCAAGACCACCCAAATCGCGCTCTTGGTCTCGCGTCTGCGCGCGGCCGGCCTTGAGCCTATTTCCGTCCGGGAGCCTGGCGGCACACCGGTATCGGATCAGATCCGTCGCTTGTTATTGGCGCCGGAAAACGCCATCGTCCCCGCCGCCGAACTCCTGCTCTATTCCGCGGCCCGGGCCCAGCTCGTCTCGCAAGTCATCGCTCCGGCCCTGAAGGCTGGGAAAATCGTCATCGCCGATCGCTTCGGCTGGTCCACCTTGGCCTATCAGGGTTATGGCCGGGGATTGGACCGCGGAAAAATCCGGAGCCTGTTCGATATCGCCTGCGGGGAGATTTGGCCGCTCCATAGCGTGCTACTCGACATCCCGGTCACCTCTATGCGCGCGCGCCTTCTCGCGGAAGGGCGACCCGCCGATCGCATGGAAAATGAGAACGCGGCCTTCTTCGAAAGGGTGCGCCAAGGCTACCTGGAAATAGCCGCCGAAAATCCGGATAGATTCACCGTTTTGGATGGCACCTTGTCGCCGGAAGTTCTTCACCAAACCATATTGGGCAAATTGATGGCATTACTTTCGACTCCAAAGATGACCTAGTCCGGAAATCCTAGTCCGGAAATCCCTGGGACCCGGCATCCCGGGGCCTTGGAGTAGTTTCGATTCTTGGGATATTTGTACATTCAAACAAATTCCGCCTCGAACCCAGCCCGCATATCGGCAACGGGTCGTAATTTACCGTCTGGGGTGATAAGATCAATATCAGGCCGAACAAAACCCTGTCCGTTAGGGATGAACGATGAAGAAGAGCAAATTCTACTACGCCACCGTGGCGATCCTGATCGCGGGATTCGCCTTGATCAGCAACCGGGTTCAGGCCGGAGGGGAGAAGTTCTATTCCGATCTCATCCGCCTCGACAAGGTGGTCACCAAAATCAATGAGAATTATGTCGAGGACGTGTCCTCGGAGGAATTGGTGGACGCGGCCATAGGCGGCATCCGTTCCATCCTCGATCCGCATACCGCTTACTTCACTCCCAAGGACTATGAAGATCTCAAGGTGAACACGGAAGGCGAGTTCGGCGGCTTGGGGATCCAAATCGGCATCCGCGATCAGATCCTCACCGTGGTTTCCCCCTTGGCCGGCACTCCGGCGCATCGCATGGGGCTGCAGGCCGGTGACAAGATCATCCGCATCGACAGTCTAAGCACCCAGGGCATCAGCATTGACGATGCGGTGGAGAAGCTGCGCGGCAAGCCCGGCACTCAGGTGAAGATCCAAATCCTGCGCGAAGGCATGCTCGAACCCATGGAGTTCAGCATCGTGCGCGAGATCATCAAGAT
>DAINDC010000598.1:0-2677 GCA_036732085.1 Fibrobacterota bacterium
GTGGGCAAGGTGATGGTGTAGCCGAGGGTGGCATCGCTCACCGTGCCGGCCATGGTCGAAACGGTCATCAACATAAAAGCTAAAAGCAACTTCATATAAGAACTCCTTAAATCCGGATTTTCATTCCCACCTCCATTATCCCAGATGGAATGGTCCCTTGCAACTTTTTCCGGTTCGGCCTCAAGGCTCGATTTACGCTTGGGGGTTTTCCGTCGCCCAGGCCACCAGATCGACATCCTCCAACTGCAATTCCTCCGCTCCAATGTGCTTGGAATGGGTAAGGAGAATCGCCTTTTGAATAAGGTTCTCCAGCTCCCGGACATTTCCGGGAAAAGGATAGTTTTGGAGGCGCTTGCAGGCGGAAAGAGACAGGGATTTGGAAGGCAACCCGAATTGCTGGAGACCCTTTTGCAGGAAGTAATCCGCCAGCAACAAGACGTCCTGTCCGCGTTCCCGGAGAGGCGGAAGCGCCAGCTCCAGGGCGGTCAAACGGAAATATAGGTCCTGGCGAAACCGGCCTTCACGGGCCTCCCGTCCCAGTTCACAATGGGTGGCGGAAAGGATGCGCACGTCGACCCGAATGGGTTCGGAGGCGCCGACCGGCGTGAACTCCGATTCCTGAAACACGCGCAGAAGCTTGCCCTGGATGTCAAGGGGCAACTCCCCGATTTCATCCAAGAAAAGGGTGCCGCCGTCCGCAGCTCGAAGCAATCCGCTTTTCAGGCGATCTCTCCCTGTTGCAGGATCCCTCACTTGACCGAACAACTCGATTTCGATCAGCTCCGGCGGGATGGCCGAGCAATGAATGCTGAGGAATGGCTTCCCGGCACGGGTTGAGTGGGAATGGAGGAAGCGGGCCAGCAGATCCTTGCCTGTTCCCGTTTCGCCGCGAATGAGCACGGCAGCATCGGTATTCGCGATCCTTTCGGCGAGGATCATAAGATCCGCCATTTGTGGCTCGGCATAAAGGATGCCGCCTTTCTCTTCCAGACTCGCGCACTGCAATCTGGAGATGGTGGCCTTCTGCCTTTCCATATCCCTCCGGTGAGCGAGTACTTCCACGAAAAGATCGCTGAGAACATCGCAGAGCGCCCGATCATTTTCGTTGAAGGGATGCGCGCCGTCCATCCTGTCCATGTATAGATAACCGACGATGCCGCCGGCCTCGCGCAGGGCCACGCAAAGCACGGATGATACCCTGTTCGTGCGGAGGGAGTTGATGGAATTGGACTCTTCCCAGTCCGCTTCCTGGGTGAGAACGGTTTTGTCCGAAGTCTTGGCCCAGTCGATGGCTCGCTTCGAGAAACGATCCATCCCGGCATGGACAGGGTAACGCGCGATAGTACGTCTTTCCCCGGTGTCGGGATTCTCCTCCACGACCCGCGCCGCATCACAGCGTAACAGATGTGATACTCCGGAAACGAGGGGCAGGAAAATATCCGAACCTTTGTCCCTGAGCAGTTCGGTCATCGCCCGCACGATTTCCCCCAGCGGCGCCTGCTCCGAATGGACCGCCGCCTCTTTTTGGTCATGATTATCAGCCAATGCCGCAATCCGTTCTTCCTCAGGGCCGTCCAGATATCGGAACCGGGCCGCGCCGATTTCCAGGAGATCCCCTTGGGACAAAGGCATTGATTCCGCCGCTTCCCGGCCGTTCACCCGAATCAGATCACGCCGGGAGATTGCCTGGAGGTGATATCTACCTTCACGGAAAAGGAAATGACCCATCCGATCCGGAATGCCTTTGCCGGCAAGGTGCAGCCCGCAATCCTGGGAAGACCCAAAGGTGACGATGCGACCGGACAGAGGCAAGTCCTGTCCCCCGTTTTCGCTACGAAGCATGGGATACGCGGATGCCATGGTTCAATCTCCTTCTTTCATAATGCATTCATTGGGATTTTGACGGTGAAATTCGGGTAGGTAAAGACGAAGTCGGGCGCGTGGCAGGCTGGCTGTCTCCCAAAGTGGCGAACTGGATTTCGAACCCCTGGACCTTGGCCAGATCCACCGGGAGGGGCGGAATTTTCCTTTTGAATTTGTCGACCAGCAGGATGATCTGTGGTTTGTCCTGTTCCTGAGCATTGCTCTTGGAAACTATTCCTTGGTGTCCCACGAGAAAGGAGTGGGGTGCTTTGGTGACCACGATACGGGTGCCGGCGGGAAAGACGGGGATCAAGGTGATCAAAGCATTGACCACATGGGAATTGAGGCGCACACCGGCCTCGGAAATGAGCATGCGCATGGCTTGCAGGGGGCTCATGGCCTCCATGCCCGGTCGGGGGGAAATGGCGGCTATGTACTCGTCCGCCACAGCCACAATCTGGGCGTAGCGGTGGATGGCGCCGCCCGAATCGCCCAGGGCTTTATATGGAAATTGATCTTGGGATTTAAGGCCGCGGGGAAAGCCGCTGCCGTCCAGCCTTTCATGATGCTGATAGGCCACGTGGGCGGCGTTGATGGGTATTCCACCATTGGCACGGAGAATGGCGAAGCCGACGGAGGGATGTTCACGGAACATTTGCATTTCCTCCGGAGTCCTGTCCTCGGGCCGCTTTTCCAGGAGCCCGGAAGCCAGGACGGTGGAGCCGATGTCCATGAGAAAGCAGCCTAGGGCCAATTCTTCGATTTCCGGCAGGGTGAATTTCAACTTCTGCGCCAGCATGACGGCGGTGATGGT
>DAINDC010000599.1:0-2660 GCA_036732085.1 Fibrobacterota bacterium
CCCAAGGCCTGCTCGCATCCGGGCATAGCTGGCCCTTGCCGACCGGATTGTCGAATTCGGTCCCCCGGAATCTCGGGAAGAAACGCCAAGGAAAATCCAGGAAGCTGAAACTCAGAGTAGGGTTGTCGCGAAAGGATGCATTGAATCGAGGGTAGACGGTAAACGTTCAACACACCAAGAAGGAGATGTCATGCTGGACAAAGCGAATGGTTTAAAGGGTTACAAAATGCACGGCCGTGATGGAGAGATCGGATCGGTAAAGGAATTCTTTTTCGATGACCACCATTGGACGGTTCGATACCTGGTCGCGGAGACGGGCGGCTGGTTAATGGGTCGTCAGGTTTTGATTTCTCCGCACGCTTTGGGTACGGTGGACAAGAAGGCAAGGCGAATCGAAATCGCATTGACCAAAAAACAAATCGAGGAAAGCCCGATCTTGTCCAGCGACAAGCCCGTTTCCCGCCAATACGAGGAAAGCTATTACCGCTACTTTGGCTGGCCAATGTATTGGGCCGGTCCTTATATGTGGGGGGCATATCCCTATATCTCTTACGAACCGGAACTATGGAAAAACGAGAAGCATGAAGAAAATTCATGGGATCCTAACTTGCGTAGCACCCGTGACGTGAACGGGCACCATATACAGGCCGAAGACGGAGAAATCGGTCATGTGGTGGATTTCATCATCGACGATGCGACATGGGCGATTCGCTACCTGGTAGTCGACACGCGCAACTGGTGGCCTGGAAAAAAGGTTTTGATTTCACCCCAGTGGATCAAAAAAGTCAGTTGGTCGGAGGGCAAGGTTTTCGTCAACCTTTCCAGACAGGCCGTGAGGCAGTCTCCGGAATACACCGACGAATCCATTTTGACGCGTGAGTATGAGGACGGGCTCCACGGCCATTATGGTCGTGAAGGCTATTGGGTCGGCGAACCGATCGCCGATATGGGCGGATCCAAATAAGCAATTCATCAACAAGGAAGCGCACTCATGGATAAAGTCAAACCAGATCATCCATCGCTTGAATTTCCAAGGAAGGACCCTCCTCGCGCCAGTCACGGTCCTTACTGGATACGTGCGCATCGCGATTGGCGATTCTGGATCGCGGTAGTCATGATGACGGTTGCCATGGCCATCTGTGTTGCAAGCCAGGACTTGGCATGGAGACCAGGCATCCATGCGCAACTCAAGGTGCCACAGCGATGAGTGTGCAAGCGATGATGGACACAGCAAGACTCCTTCTTCGTGAGGATCTGGGATTGCTGGCGATGGACGAAAGTAATCCCACCTGCAACAAACGCTTCGCCAAGCTGGGCATCCCCCAAACCGAGGAGGCCCGACGCGCCTATCGGGAGTTGATAGTGACTACGCCTGGCCTAAGCGAGTCCATCGGGGGAGCCATTCTTTACGATGAAACCATCCGACAAAAAAAACAGGACGGAACGCCATTCGTCAAAGCCCTTGCCGATGCGGGCATTATTCCTGGCATCAAGGTGGACGCCGGCGCGAAAAACATGGCGGGCCATCCCGGAGAAAAAATCACCGATGGTCTGGACGGATTGCGTGATCGCCTCCGTGAATATGCGCAGATGGGGGCGCGATTCGCCAAGTGGCGCGCAGTAATTGCCGTGGGCAAAGGCATTCCCAGTCATGGCTGTATCGAGGCCAACGCACACGGCCTGGCCCGGTACGCAGCATTATGCCAGGAAACCGGCCTGGTTCCCATTGTCGAACCGGAAGTCCTCATGGAAGGCGATCATTCCCTGGAGCGCTGCCGCGAGGTGACGGAAGAGGTATTGGGGACGGTTTTCTGTCAACTAAAAATCCAAAGGGTGGTATTGGAGGCTGTTATCCTGAAACCAAATATGGTGCTGCCGGGACTGGACTTTTCCAACCCGGTCTCGGTGGAGGAGGTAGCCGATATCACGGTCAAGTGCCTCTTGCGAACGGTACCCGCTGCGGTTCCGGGAATCGCCTTTTTATCGGGTGGTCAATCCGGTGAACTCGCATCCGAAAGATTGAACGCCATGAATCTCCGATTCAAGTCTCGATTGCCTTGGGCCTTGGCTTTTTCCTTTTCCCGCGCCATTCAGATTCCGGCCTTGGAGATTTGGCGTGGTGATCCGGATAACGTGGCGGCGGCTCAGCGCGCTCTGGCTCATCGGGCGGCATGCAATCGGGCGGCCCGTCGAGGGGAGTATAGCCTCGAGATGGAAAAGACAGAATCCGATTCGAATCAAGTAGGCTGAAATGTCGACAATAAAAGCAACTGTTACTATCGAAATATAGAGGCTTAGGATATTGGACTCGATAAAGAAAGAAATAGAATGAACAAGAATAATTCCCTGATTGCCGCGATAGACGAGAATTGAAAAGGTTCACGATGAAGGATCCGATGATCATCTCGTCTCATAATCCCCGTCAATTGGCCGGCAGAAAGCCGTCGCGGGCAAAACCATCCGTAACCTGTATGTTTCTGGATACCGGTGAAGTTCTCCTGACCAACGGATGGGATCACCATGCGCGCAGGCGTGCGGCCGACCATTTCAAGCTCGCATGGGCCGAGATGGAGGAGCGTCATCAATTGAATTTCGACACCTATGAGTTGGGAAAGTTGACCTTGGACGAATATCTCGACCGGGTCGTGTTCCATCGGAAG
>DAINDC010000600.1:0-2655 GCA_036732085.1 Fibrobacterota bacterium
GCGTCTACCTCACCCAACTCCGACTCCTGATTTGAAATCCGCGCATGCGGCTCCCGCCTAGGGACCCGTATGCGTTTCGACGCCAAGTCCTTTGGGACTTGCAAGCTCGTCCGGGCTTGCAGGCTCCCTTGGATTTGGAAACTGAATGTGGTTCGCGGATTTCAAACTCGAAGGATGTCGTCCATGTTTACCTTGCTTACTTCCGTTACCTCGGCTATTCACGGCCTCCCTTCCGCCTTCAAGGCCTGGCCGGCACGCTTGACCTTGCTGACCATGATCGGGGCCTTCCCGGCCGTTACCCATGCCGTGGAATCGGGCCCGCCGTCCCCGGACTCGTTATCGACCCCCGGTGATTCGCTGCCGGACCTGGTAGCCGAAGCGCTCCGGAACAATCCGGGTCTCAAGGCCGCGGGTTTCCAGTCCAGGGCCTTGCATTCCTCCATCAGCCATACCTGGTATTTGGAGGCGCCGGAGATAGGCGTGGAATTCTACCAGACTCCCACAGCGTCCTTTCCGAATCCCGTCAAGAACCAGATGGAGATCGATTATTCCCTGTCCCAGGCCTTTCCCTTCCCGGGGAAAATCGCCGCCCGGATCGATGCGGAACACAAGCATGCGGCCATGGGCGAAGCCGATTTGGAAGCGCGGAGGCGGAAGCTCATCCTCGACGTCAAGTCCGCCTATTATGGCCTTTACCTGCTCGACCGGCGGCTGGAAATCAATGCGGAGAGCCGCGTCCTGATGGGCCGGCTTTTCGATATCGCCCGCAGGCAATACGAGGTGGGGCTGGGAAGGCAGACGGATATCCTGCGGGCCCGCACGGAACTGACCAATCTCCAGACGGACAGCGTTTCCCTGATCCAGATGCGCCAGTCCTCCCAAGGCAGGCTCAACGCCCTCCTGAACCGGAAAATTAACCGGCCAGTTACGGTAACCTCCATGTTGACACCCGCCGACGTGCCCTGGACCCTGGAGCAGATCCAGCCCCTGGTGTCGAAATCCCATCCGGGACTGCAAGGCATGAAGGCCGCCATCGGGATGCGCGAGGCCGAGCAGGCCGCCGCCCGGAAGGAAGTGCTGCCCGATTTCATGGTCGAAGGCGCGTATAAGAACATGCTGCGGTCGCCGCCGGGATCCATGGAAGGGAACCCGGAGGATTTCTGGTCCGTGCGAGCCAGCATGAGCCTCCCTTTCGCCTTCTGGTCGCTTCCCAAGTACCGCGCGGGCGTCGCCCTGAGCGCGGTCAACCTGAGCCAGGCGGAACAGGAATACGCCGACGCCGACAACCAGGTGGTGGTACGGGCGCAGGAGGCCCTGCTCAAGGCCCGGAGCAATTCCGAGCAGCTCCGGCTTTCCCGGGACATCCTCCTGCCCCAGACCGGCCAGACCCTGGAATCCAACCTGACGGCCTATCAGGGAGGCAAGGGCGATTTCATGGGATTGTTGGACGCTTATCGCATGCGCCTATTGGCGCGGCAGAATGCGGAGATGGCGCTGGCCGAGCTCATGGCCAGCCAAGCGGAACTCGAGGAGGCCGTGGGGCTGGGCCTGGACGAGATCAAGACCGAAGTCGATCTACAAACGGGATCCAAGGGAGAACAATCTGGATCCAAAGGGGTTTCGAAATGAAAAAGGGAATGATTTTCATCGCAGCGATAATCCTGGTCCTCGCGGCCGGCTTCGGGATACGCGCCTGGCATGGGCAGGCCGGCAAGGCGGACGGACCAGGCCCGGCCCAGGCTGTCCCCGTCCATAACCACGAGCATCGGGGCGACTCCATGGCGCCGACGGCCAAGACCATGTACAACTGCGCCATGCATCCGAATTATATCTCCGACAAGCCCGGCAACTGCCCCATCTGCGGAATGAAGCTGGTTCCGATGGACAAGGAAACCGGCAACAAGACGGAAGCCGGCCATGAACAGGCGGATGGCGGCCGTAGCCAGGCCCCGACATCCGGCGGAAGGCATATCGCCTATTACCGGGATGCGATGAATCCCATGATCACCTCGGACAAGCCGGGCAAGGCCTCGGATGGAATGGACCTGGTTCCCGTATACGAAGGCGACGACGCGGGAAAAGGCGTGCATATCGATCCCGCCACGGTGCAGAACATGGGGGTCCGCACGGAAACGGTGGCGCGGCGGGTCTTGAAGAAGGAGATCCGGGCCAGCGGCAGCGTGAAGGCGGACGAGAGCCGGATCTTCCAGGTCAATGCGCGGGTGATGGGCTACGTGGAAAGCCTCCAGGCGAACGTCACGGGGCAAAAAGTCAGCAAGGGCCAGAAGCTCATGGAGATCTACAGCCCCGACCTGGTCAGCACCCAGGAGGAATACCTGCAAGCGCTCCGTTACGCCCAAGCTACGGCCCGGAATCCCGGGGCCCCAGGTAACCCGGACGCTACGGGAGCCCGGGAACTGGCGGAAAGCTCGCGGCGCCGGCTCCTCAATTGGGGCGTCGCGGCCGGGGACATCGACGCCTTGGAAAAACTGGGCCATGCCCGCAATACGCTTCCCATCAGCTCCCCCGGCAACGGGGTGATATTGGAAAAAATGGTGGTGGCCGGGCAGAACATCACGCCGGGCATGCCCCTGTACAAGATCGCGGACCTCTCCAAGGTCTGGGTGGTCGCCAATATCTACCAGCGGGATCTGG
>DAINDC010000601.1:0-2619 GCA_036732085.1 Fibrobacterota bacterium
TCCGGAGCATACTGGCTCGGTCTGTTTTATTTACGATGACGTTCGCGCCAGCCGGTTTTCCAACCTCAGCCGCGCCAGGTGCGGGCGGACAAATCACGGACCTTCTCTTCGTCCACCTCTATGCCGAGGCCTGGTCCTTTGGGGATTTTCACCTTCCCGCCGTTGACGACGAAGGGCTGCTTCAGCACGCTGGCGCCGAGGAACTGCGGGCCGTTCAGGGCGGCCGGGCGTTTGAGGCCGAAAGCGCCGAACAGGATCAGGCTGGCGGCCAGGGAGATGTCGGGATCCGTCAAACCGCTGCCCAGGAAAGCCAGGCCTTCCCTTTTCAGGAGCTCAATCTGGGCCTTGGCCGAGATCAAGCCGCCGCAGCGCGAGGGCTTCATCGCGATCCCGTCGAGCATCTTCAACTTGATGAATTCCGAAACCTCCGTGGGGGACATGCAACCCTCGTCCATGATGATGGGAAGCGCGCCTTGCTTGCGGAGGTCCTGGAAGCCGGACAGGCAATGGGGATGGACGGGGCCTTCGAAGACGGCGACGCCCGCGTCGGCGAGCTTGGGGGCCATCTCCAGGGCAGTCGCTGGATCATATCCGCAATTCGCATCCGCCCATAGGAAGCCGTCGGGAGCGGCCTTTTTAACGCGCCGGCATAGCTCCAGGTCGAAGCGCTTATCGGGAGCGATCTTGAGGTTGAAGTTGCGGAACCCCCGCTCCCGTCCTTTCTGGATCAGCGGGTCGATTTCATCGAGGTTCATGGGATTCAAGGTCCAACTCAGGACCATCTCTTCGGGCGTCTCGAGCCCCCACATCTCCGCGATGTTCTTGCCCTGGGCCTTCCCGATCAGATCATGCAAGGCGATATCGAGCCCCGCCTTTGTGATGGGATAGCTGGTCGTGAACCCGTTCGCGATCTCCTTGCCCATCAAGGCGTGGATATGCTCCATATCCAAGGCGTCCTGGCCCTTCAGCACAGGCACGAGATAATTCCGGAGGCATGCCAGCGCGCCTTCGGCCGTCTCGCCGCCCCAGCGCGGGATAGGCACGCTTTCGCCCCAGCCCACAGTCCCGTCCGAGGCCGTGATCTTGATGATGATGGCGGGACGGCCCCCGCTGCTCACGGGTCCCTCGAAGAATTTGAAACGCATGGTCATCGGATACCGGACCGGATACAGATCGATTTTCTCGATGCTCAACTTGCCCGGCGGGGAGGGCGCTTCGGTAGACGCAGCCTGGGGCGGGGCCGCCAACGTCAGCTTACCTTCGAACAGGCCCATCGTGGCCGCGGCGGCCAGTGTCTTGGAAAACTCCCTGCGGTCCATGATCAGATCCCGAAGTTCAAGGTAACCACGTAATACCAATCGGAAGGCTTCCGCATGAGCGATTGTCCCGTGAACAGGATCTGCCGATTCACGGTACGGAAGTGATCATTCGCGACCTGGCCCACCAGCGATAAGCCGGTGGCGATCTTTTTATTTGCGTATAAGGTCCATTTCCAATCGTCCTGCCGGTTCTGGGCCGAGGTATGGAAGAGCAGGCTATAGTCGGGATAGGCGACGTAGTTGTAGTCGAACATGCGATCGAAATTGTCCGGCAGCGAAGATGGGAAGTATTCCATTTCCCAGGACAGCACGTCGAGCCACCGGAAGGTGGGAAGGTCGATGCCGAACATGATGGGCATGCGCTCCCAGCGCTTCTCGAAGAAACCGGTTTGGTTCTGGACTCCGAGCAGGGCGGCTTCGGCGTAAACCTTGAAGGCGCTTTCCCCCAGGAAAGGCATGGGGACGATCTTCTGGATATCGAAAGAGCCTCGGGCCATCAGCTTAACCCCCTGAACGGTCAAAGTCACCGTGTCGGGGTGGAGGCTGTTCTTCACGCTATCGGCAATGGCGAGGTTGGTCAGGCTATCCTGCGAGAAGACCAGGTTATTCTGGGCCTCGAAGACGAGATTCTGCAGGTCGTTCGCAGTCATAGAAACGGGACCGCGGGCATGCGTCACGGGAACGCCGGGATAGGCCCACTTGGCCGCCGAATCGGGCCGGGCGGTGAATTGCGGGAAATCCTGGAAATGCAGGATGGTTTCGGGTCCCATATCCCGCGACTCCGTGCGCTGTTTCTCGATGGGGAGGTAATGGTAGAGGGAGATGCCCGCCCCGAACTGGAAAGCGCCCGCGGTCAAGGTCCCTACGTATGCGGGCGTGAAGTCGCCTTGGGGCCGGAAGTCCCGCTCGCTGGAGAGGAGGAAATCATGCTTAAGGTTTCCGCCAAACTGCGAAACCGTGATTTGCAGACCCTGGATTTTGGCGAGGGCATTATCGGTGATGGACCAACCCCCGGTGAAAACGAAGGTGGGATAGGCCATGCTGCGGAACAGGTATTCGCCCAGATTCTTCGCGTCTGGATCGTATTTGTAGGGGAAGTAGCCGACCCTGAGGTTGGCGAACGGCGCATCGGGATTGCCGAACTTGTAGTTGAACTGGGCCTGGGACACGCCGGGGCCGAACTTGGTTCCTTGCGATCCCGCATCGCCCTGGATATTCGGGAAGGAATAAAAGAATACGCCTCCTACGCCGACCTTAATCTCCAGGTGGTGGTTGACGGTGACCTCTTGGGTGAGATTGA
>DAINDC010000602.1:0-2619 GCA_036732085.1 Fibrobacterota bacterium
TCACTCTGGTTTGTTAGGTAATCCTACCCGACATTTTGACCTGAGACGGAGGGGATACCACGCCAGCCATCAAGATAAGGAATGTAAGAAAGTACTTGCTGGTTATCGGATTTGATTTGCATTACTACCTATTACCTATTATTATTCTATTTTTATAAAATGTACTATATTTTCAAATTTCGTTTTTTCCCAGGGAGTGGGTTTAAAATTTCCTTTTCTTGTGCCATCAAAGCCAACACGGTCAAGCGGAGGCATGCTCCCTTTTTCACTCAAGGAAGTGATCGATTTCACGTAAAATCCGGGAATTTGGAGTTTCGGTATACCCGATATCCTTGGCTCCACCGATTCCGCGTGTTCGTCTTTTACTCGATTTGAAGCGCCCGTTGATATTGCGACGGGATTTCTTCTTTGACCACCTCGCGTCCATTAGCCTCAAGCATCGCCGATTTGTTTTTCATCGCAAAGTGCAGGCAGCTGAATTTCCACCGATACCCGCAGGGTTTCGAGCATTTTACGACTCCGCCGGAACATCTCGAAAAAAGGGCGAAAGGAGCCGGCTCATCCAGTTCACAAGGTTGATCACTGTACATGCATGTTTTGCGTTCGTACCGATTTAATGATCTCTTCAGCAATAATTGTTACCGCATTTGAATTGAAAAGATAAGGAGGAATAGAAATCTCCAGTCCCAACATGCATAGAAGAAATAGCTGGAAACAAGTAATAAAATATTTTGAAGTTTTAAATTTGGCGGCTTCCAATTTTTAACGCAACAGTGAGTTCCTAAAATTGATTGATGAATTACAAACGGCTATCTGAATGCGAGCGAGACCTTATTGGGAAAATGCTTTATGCGGGAAAAAGTGTCCGCTTCATATCCAACGAGCTGTTGCGAAGCCACAGCACCATTTCCCGTGAGATCATAAAATACACCCCGGCCCTTGCGCCGAAATGCGAGGCCCGCTTGCATGCGCCCAAGCCGGCGCCGGAAAATGCGGAACCCAGTGACCGGTCGTCAAAAGCTCTTTCCGGCCAAGGTGTCCGGTCCTTGGGGGCCGGCTTCGGCTGATTTACCTATGCGCCACCCGTTCTTTCGCGACATAACAGTCGCTTTTTCAATTTTCGTTACAATTCCTTCCACTTGCTTGAGCTGGAAACGTGATGGCACCACGCTTGAATACACAAGAATGCGCCCGCAGGCCCAAAACCTCGCCGCAACAGAAACTCAATGGGGAAGTTTCTAGCTTTCGGTAAAATAATCCTCAAGCACCCCTTTCAGAGATATCCCATCATGAAAGTCGAACAAAAGTCGGAATATTTCGCTTTCGAGCGCAGCGATGTAAAGCCTTTTCTCCCCACCCACTACCGACGGGTTCTTGAAATCGGATGCGGTGAGGGACGGTTTTCACAACACCTCCATTCCGCCCAGGAATATTGGGGCATCGAGCCGGATTTTGAAGCATCGCGGATTTCCGCGGACAGGATGTCGCAAGCGCTGTGCGGAACTTTTGAATCGCGCTACGCTGAACTTCCCGATGATTATTTCGATCTCGTGATCTGCAATGACGTCATTGAACACATGCCGGATCACTCCTGGTTCCTGGACCGGATTAAAACGAAAATGACCCGGAAAGGGCTGCTCGTGGGATCGGTTCCGAATGTCCGTTACATTACAAATTTGGTTGATTTGCTCGTAAGACGCGACTGGCCGTATACCAACAGCGGCGTACTGGATCGTACCCATTTGCGGTTTTTTACCGAGAAGAGCTTAAGCCGGTCTTTTTTGGAAAACGGATTTGCGATCGAGGCGCTGCAAGGCATCAATAGCGTTTTCCGGCTACCCAAATCAATTATGAATACGGCGAAATCGGCCGTGGCTCTCTGCGTAATAGCCGGCACGCTAGTACTCTGACACCTCTGATATGGGATTCCCATATTTGAATTTTTTCCGGGCTTTGGATACGGTAAATTTCCAATTGATAGGCGATGGATTCCGGTTCGCAGCTTTATTCCAGGCGGAGGTTTCCGCTCGCAGTTGGTCGAACTCTCCGATGCGTCTTTTCCCCAAGCACTGGCGCGAGAATTGGCTGATGGCCATCTCAGCCTGATTCAGCCAGCTCCCGTGTTCGGGGGAATAGTGGACTTCCACCTTTCCCCAGATTCGGTGACCCTCTTCCTGCCCGAAGAATTCGACCAGCGGCTTTTCCTTGTGGGTGTTCAGGTTGTCCCAAACCAGATGCACCTTGTCCGCCTCAGGATAGGCCCTCACAATCTCTTTCACCATTTGGGCCAACTCCGGCCCTTTCCGGTTGGGCGTGGCCTTGGTAAACTTCCGCCCCGTTTTGGGTTCCACGGCGCAAAACACGTTGGCGGTACCGGCTCGTTCGTATTCGTAATCCCGCTTCAAAACGTCTCCGGCTTTTTCTGGTTCCATGGGCGGACGGATTTCCTTGTGCAAGACAATCGGCCGTTCATCCAGACACACGACTGGCTCCTTGGGATTCAAGGGGCGGGCGTAGACCTCAAGGACGTCTTCCATCTTGGCCGCGAAGGTGGGCGTTATCTTCGGAATGCACCACATTTTTTTCCCGCCAAGGCTTGAGCCCACCGTCTTTAAGCAG
>DAINDC010000603.1:0-2613 GCA_036732085.1 Fibrobacterota bacterium
GATTTCCAATTTGGCGCTGCAGATCTGCGCCTTGGCCAGGTTCTCTTCGAGCCCATTGGACTTGAGGATCTGGATCGACACGGTAGCGAGGAAGGAGGATAGCGCCGCGGCTCCGCAGAGCAGCCGCCAAGCAGGGGATTCCAGTCCCGTGATCCCGGTAATCCAATCCGTGAATGATTTTCCGCCCAAGGCGGGACCAGCCGTAAGCAGGGCGGCCAAGCTGCCGCCTACGATGGAAGTATTGATGAGGAGTCTTTTCCTGGGACGGGCCTTCATCAGGTATCGGTTCACCTGCGCCTTGCGCGCGCCGATTCGGCTCTGCAGATCCAAGGTTGTTTCGGTATCGTTTCCCATTGCCTCCGCCCCCATTCGCCGATGTGTTCGCCCAAGGATGCCCGCGTATCCTTATCTAATTTTTTTGAACACACTAAGCGACTTTTCCATAACGGTGCCATCCGGTTTATAGTTGATGCCGGAAGTCATCAGGCTGTCCCCGCGCACGGATTCGAGCATCTCGCCCCGGAAACGATACTGGCCCTTTTTCATCTTCCAGGTGAATTTCCCCGCCGCGAATTTCCCCTCGTATTCCAGGACCACGCCCGTGGAACTGTATCCCCAAAGCCGATAGCAGTCCTTGATCGCGTCGAAGGTATACACCCATTTCGATTCCACCGAATCGGCCTCGCTCTGTGACTTGCATTTCACGGTCGCCACCAGATAGACCGCATCCATCATCCAATCATTATCATAAGTGCAGATCATGGTAGCCATCTTCGATCCGCTCAGCTCCGAATGCGTTTCGCCCACCCATCGCCCCAGGTAGGGGCGCATCCGCTCCATCCCGGTTTTCGCCTTTTCCTTGGACTCGTTCAGGTTCTTGAATCCCCCCGCCTGCGCCGCGAGCACGGGCCCTAGCAGGAAAAGGATAAACGAATATGGAAAAGGAATTCCAAAACTTTTGCGATTCATGCTCCGCTCCATTTCACCCTACCAGCCGACCTTGATGAGGATGGCCACGACCAGAATGCCGCCGACGAGGGACAGGAGCGGAAAAATAAATTTGAGGATGGTATTCCAAAGATGCCCCTTTTCATGCTTTCCGATTTTCTCAACCAGATAGGGCAGAGCACCAGTGAAAACGAAAATCCCGAGCAAATAGAAGAGGAAAACATAGCGCATGGGCCGATATTCCAGGAACCGGCCGAGGACGAAACCCAGCAGGGTGAAAAGGATATAGGTCGCATAGACCGTGAAGTTGCGGTTCCCGCCCATAACCGGTCAGAGCCCGCGGGGAGGACGGCTCACGAAGGCGGCGTTTTCCCGCGCACCCAGGTATTGCGCCTCGGCCTGGTTTTTCAAGTACTTCAGCCAAGCCTCCAAATCGGATCGCAACTTTTTCTTCCCGAAAAAAAGCGACAGCATCTTCCCATCCAGGGACTCTTCCGTCGTGACCACGGTGGTATTGTCTTGCACCGCGAGATTCCATTTATGGATGGCTTTGACATGCAGCATCCGCCCCACCCAGACAATCTCGCCTTCATTCCGGATGTAAACGACTTCGGATTCGATCCTGGGGAAGGAGGCGCCCCAGGTGAACTTGCTTCCCAGAGCCAGCGGGCCGGAGGCTTGGACGGATTTCACCTTCGGATTCCAATCCGGCCAGGCCTGCACATCCATCAGACAGGTCCAAACGATTTCCGCCGGAGCGTTGATTTGCACGGTCGCATTGGCGATGACGCTGGCGGCCGAATCGAGCTTCTGCGCTTCCCCCATGGCCTTGTAATGGACCAGGGAAGGCGCGCAGCCCGTGAGCGACAGTCCGATGAGGATGAATATCAGAATCGGGACTGGTTTCACTTGGATGCACTCGGGTGCGGAATCCCTTCCCGTTATTGTTTCAGCCGGCAGCGGGATGGGGATTGGAAATGGGATTAGTAGTGGAATCGAGTTCGGGATTGGGATCCAATCGCATACTTTCGGTCATGATTTCCGAAAAATCATAGAGCTCGTAGATGGTGGGGTCCTGGTATTCCCTGAAGTCACAACTCTCCCTTTTCTGACCCTTGAACTTGCTATGCCACGATTTATCCTTGGTGACAATGATCGGTTGGATTCCAGCCCCGAATTGATCGGCCGTGATGTCCACGATCACCCCGTCGCATTCCAACCAGGCATGGGATTGCTCGCCATCGTCCACGCCCACGACATATTCCACGTTCTGAAATCCGTTCTTAAGCAGGTAGGTGCCTATGATGAGGCTGCAATCGCCGCAGGCTCCGCGCGGGAACGCCTCCATATGGCCCGTTCTTTTATTCTGGGGAGTCACCTCAATGATTTCCCGAATGCGTTTTCCGATTTTCCGAAGTCTCGCCTCAAGGCTTTCCGGATCCGCGAACGGGATTTCGGGGACTGGCAAAATTTTCACCAAGGTGGGAATCCTTTATCAGGGTTTTGACCCTGCAAACCCGGTCGCATCGGCCTGAAAATACGCATCTAGTCCTCTGACTTCCAAATATTGTTAGCCGGGTTGTATTTGAATTTTTCCCGAGCCTTGGACCTGGTAAATTTCCAGCAGACTGGGATTGGCTTTTGATTGGCGGACCTATTCCAAGC
>DAINDC010000604.1:0-2605 GCA_036732085.1 Fibrobacterota bacterium
GTCGAGCTCCTTGCGCCGTGTCTCGAGGACGCGCGCGACGACGTAGCTGAGGAAGTGCTCGGCGAGGACCATGTCGCCTTCGAGGTCCATGAACGCGAACAGTTGGCCGGCTGCTCCACCGTGCTCATGCTCGACATCAGCCATAGCATGATCCTCTATGGCGAGGATCGCATCACGCCCGCCAAGATGGTGGCCATGTCCTTGGTGGAATTCGTCCGCCGCCATTATCCGCGGGACACCTTGGATGTCATCACCTTCGGCGACGAGGCCAAGGAAATCCCCGCGGACCTTATCGCCCATGTCGCGGTGGGGCCCTTTCATACCAATACCTGCGACGGGCTCAAGCTCGCCCAGACCTTATTGCGCCGACGCAAGAATCCGAACAAGCAGATCTTCATGGTCACGGACGGCAAGCCCTCCGCCGTCTTCGATCGGGGGCGCCTCTATCGCAATTCCATGGGCCTGGATCCGCTGGTCCTGCAGAAGACCTTCGCCGAAGGCCGCAACTGCCGGAAGAATAAAATCCGCGTCTGCACCTTCATGATCGCCCAGGATCCCTATCTCATCGAGTTCGTGGAGGAGTTCAGCCGGGTCTGCGCAGGCAAGGCCTTCTATACCGGGCTGGATGGCTTGGGGGAATTCATCTTCGTGGACTATCAGGCGCATCGCCGGGGCAAGGTCCGCTAGCCGGATTTATCCGGTAACCGCGGCCAGGGCGTCGCCGCCCTTGCACTTCACCGAATACATGGCCTCATCGGCCCGCTGGATGAATTCCTTGATGGCTTGCGCGGTTTCTTTCGCATCATCGCCGGGACGGTATTCGGCGATCCCGATGGAAAGGGAAGCGGGATCGACCCGCAGCCTGCGGAAGGCCGAGAGGATGCGCTCGCAGGTGATGCGCGCGCCCGCGGCCGTGGTATCCGGGAGCAAGAGCACGAACTCGTCGCCGCCATAGCGATAGGCCGAGTCCATGTCCAATCGCAGTTCACTTTGGAACACATTGCCGAGCATGACCAGGAGGTGATCGCCGGCCTGATGCCCCTTGGTGTCATTGTAGACTTTGAACTTGTCCACGTCGATGAGGGCGATGGAAAGGGTGCGGTTGGGATGGCGTTTCTGCGCCTTGATCATCCTGCCCAGTTCCGCATTGAGATGGCGGACATTGTACAGCCCCGTGAGGCTGTCGGTGATGACCAGGCGCAGCAGCTGTTCGTTCTTCTCATGCAACTGGCTTTCCAGATGCTTGCGCTTGGAAATATTGCTGCAGTTGAAGACTTCGCCGATGGTTTCCTTGTCGCGGTTGAGCATGCGCGTGACGCTGATGGAGATCCAAATCTCCTCGCCCGAATCGCTCTGGTTGATGCGCAGTTCCGGGGCCTCGGCGGAACCGTGCTGATCGACGCGGGCCAGCAAGGCGGAGATTTCCACGGGGCTGTCGAAGAGGGCATGCACCTCCTTGCCGAGCACGTCGGTCTGGGAAATTCCGAAGACCCGCTCCGAACCGCGGTTGAATTTCAGGATGCGGTGTTCCACGTCGGTGGTGAAGATGATATTGCCGGAATTGGTGATGACGGATTCGAAATACCAGGCCTTGGCTTCCAGCCGCTTCTGCTTGAGCAGGAAAACCTGGAGGTCTTCCAGGTAGGTGCCCGCTTTCTGGTGCAGGAAAATGGCCAGGCCGATAAGCAGGGCGGATACGACATAGACCGATAGGGGCAGGGACGTGAGCGCGAGGTAATCCAGGGCCAGGGCGAAGCAGACGAGCAATGCATAAGACAGGTTCGTTTTCCAACCGCGCTTGGTCATACCCTAAATCGTATCCTTCAGCTGATCTTACCCTTCCAGAACGGGTTGTGCAATGGAAGGGAACAGCCGACAAAATATACTTGGTGCTCTTTCAGGTAATGGCGGGATTTGCGGCCTGCCGCTCTTCGCGCAGAGCAGCTCCGAAACGGGCCCGCCGGAAGATCAAATGGCCGGGTATATCGAGCATGGAAAGTCCGTTGACGGCGATCCGATAGGCTTCCCAGATAAGGCTGGCATGGCTCTCCGCGGCCATGGCCTGTTCCGCCGATTCCAAGGCGGTCAAGGTTTCGGCGTCCGGCTTCGCCAAGGCCGAGTCGATCGATTCGCTCAGGGCTTTCCTTCCGCCCGCCAGACGGGTGGGATCGTCAGATTCCTCCCGTGGCTGGGTGGCCGGGTTTGCATTTGGGTGGGACGCCGGGTTTGCCGGGGCCAGGTTTTCCTGGTCCAAGGCCGCCATCAATCCCGCCGCGCGCGTCACGGACGGATGCTGTCGCCTACGGGAGTCCACTAGCACTTGCATGTCCCGGCCCACGTCCCAATCCGTCTGCCAGGCGACGACACCTGGAGGCAGCGATCCTTCCAGGACACCCTCCAGGATATAGGCCGCGACCCCGTCCGGGCCAAGTCCCGCCAGTCCCTGCCATCGACGAGATCGGAAGCGCCGCATTTTGCGGCCACGAACTCGTACAGAGGTCGATTACACGGTGCGAGGTAGGTTGCGAAATGCAGATCAGCGCCGATTGCTACACCGGTTTCCTGGCGCGGATCGAATATCCAAGAGTTCCGAACTCCCTGGCGC
>DAINDC010000605.1:0-2568 GCA_036732085.1 Fibrobacterota bacterium
GTGCCGCCGGGTCCCTACGTGATCTGCCTTAGCTCGGAAGGGCATCGCAGCCGGAAGCAGGTAGTGGTGGCGGAGGGGCCATGACTGCGGCCGTGGCCGTAACGCAGCGGGAGCCGCAATGGCTCGCGCTACTCTCGCAACCCGCATTACTTCGGATGGGCGCGCTGGTTTTTTTAACGGTGGGCGTCTTGCGCGCCGAAAATAATGCTTTGGTCTCGGGCGGTTATGGGGGCACCTTGGGCGCCGGAGCCGCCACTGCGGCCGAGCCGATTGCCTTCGGACAGAATCCCGCCGCTCTGCGCCCGCCGGCATCGGGAAGGTATCGGGCTGGCTTTCAACTCGACTTCCATCGTCCCTATGGCTTGGAAGAATTGCAGGTCGCCGACGCGGAAGGCTTCTGCGATTTCTCCCGGGCTGGTCTCGGGATCTCCTGGCGCGAAACGGGTGTGGAGGACCTGTACCGCGAACGGGTGCTGGCGTTGAACCCGCGCCTGCGCATCGGCCCGTTTCCATTTCGCTTTCCCGGCCGATTGGATTTGGGGGCAAGCTGGAATTTCCGGACCACGGAGATTCCCGGCGATCCTGTCCGTTGGAATGCGAGCCAGGGATACGGGATGGTCTGGCGGATGTTGCCGAGACTTAGGCTAGGCGCTTTTGCATTGGGTTTGCCCTGGCCCGGTTCGCGGCCGGCGCTGGATCCAATCTGGCAATGGGGATTCGCCGCGGACAGCCGGGAAGAGGATGGGAAAGGCCGTTCCTGGCCGAGACAAACCCTGTACCTGGATTTCCGGAAAACCGGGGATACGCCCTGGCGGGCCTTGGGAGCGCTGGCCCTGACCCTGCATCCTTGCCTCCAGGTTTCCGCCGGGCTGTCCACGCCGCCTTTCCAAATCTCCTTCGGCCTCAAGGCAGGATGGAGCGGCTGGGATTGGAGCCAGGCCCTCCGCTACCACCGTTATTTGGGCCGGACCGCCCTATCCGGGCTCGCCTATGCCGGCGACTTCGGCCAATAACGCCGGCCGCTTCGGCCGCGGCAACTTCGGCCGATTGGGCCGCAGACTAGGCCTACCACGGTTTCCTTTGGGCAAAGCCCCATGTTTGCTTGACTTCCGGGGATTATTTCCAGAAAATGGATTACTCCATGATCAAGGTCAGCCTAGAAGAAATCAAGCCGGGCATGCTGCTAGCGCGTTCCATCGTCAGCGAGACCGGCGAACTGCTCCTGTCCGCCGGTTACGTGGTGAACGACAAGGTCATCGCCAAGATGAAGGAGATCGAATTGACCGCCTGCTGGATTACGGAAGAGGGGACCGAGCATATCGTCCCCGAGGAAACGGTCAATGAACAGCTCGCCCTGCAATCGCAATTCATCGTGCAGGAAAATGCCGATATCCTCAAGAAGGTGGCCCAGGTCAAGAACCTGACCCAGGCCGGGATCTCCAAGGTCCTGGCCGATACCTCCCGGTTCAAGAACATCATCGCCGTGGAGGAGATCAAGAAAATCATCAAGCAGATCATGGACGTTCTGCTGAACAAGGAGCCGGTGGCCGTGAACCTCACCTCCATCCGGACCAAGAGCGGTTACCTCTACCAGCATTCCCTGGACGTGGCCATCACCGCCATCATCCTGGCCAACAAGTTGAAATACACCCACCGGGAAATCGAGGAGCTCGCCTTGGGCTGCCTGCTCATGGATCTGGGCATGGTGGTCTTCCCGGACACGCTCATGAACAAGGAGGGCGCGTTCACCGAACAGGAGTCCTCCCTGTTTCGCGAGCACCCCACCTTGGGCTACGCCATCCTGCGCCAGAACGATCGGCTCAGCATCACAACCGCCCACGTGGCCTATCAGCACCATGAACGCCAGGACGGCAATGGCTATCCCCGCGGGCTGCGCGGCGACAACCAGATCCCGCTCAAGACCCTGAACCCCAAGAAGGGGATGATCCACCGCTATGCCGAGATCGCCGCCGTGGCCGATGCCTATATCAGCCTGATGTTCCCGAAGCCGCATGCCGCCACGCCGATGTCGCCCGACGAGGCGATGCGGATGGTGATCAAGGGCGCCGGCACCCACCTGAACCGGGCCGTCGTCGACGCCTTCATCGCCATCGTGCCGGTATTCCCGGTGGGTTCCCGGGTGGTAATCGTTGAGGATAAGAAGTATCGGAAGTACACCGGCTTCTCCGGCGTCGTGGCCCGGTGCCGGCCGGACAATCCCGAGAAACCGGTCATTCTCATCATTTTCGATCGTGAAAAAAAGAAGATCAAGCCCTGGACCCTGGACATGTCGGAAGAAGACGGATTCAAGATCCAATTCGCACGGTTACAGTAGCCGTTTTTCGGAGAGTCATACGATAACTACTATCTTTGTAGTCGCAGGCGCGTTCTTTTTTCTCCTTGAAGGCGTACGGGATTATTCGCCATGGCAACGTCCTCGATAAGCATTCCGCTGGCCATAGAGGCCTACCTGGATGACCTCCGGGACGGGAGGGGGTATTCCCCGCATACCCTGTCGGCCTATGCGCGCGATCTCGCCAAACTCCGGGAATGGGGCGAGGCCAGGCA
>DAINDC010000606.1:0-2557 GCA_036732085.1 Fibrobacterota bacterium
TCTCCGACAAGGGAATTTTCCGAAAAATATGGGGACGTATTAGTAGAATTCGAATTGAAGCCTGGGACAATTGCCAAACTTGAAGAAATAGGGGTGACTGACAATAGCACCTTGGCCCGCGATAAATACCCCAATATGCCTATTGGAGAAAAAGGCTGGAATCAGGACAGCGCTCGATTCAAAGGGGAGGGCGATCAAATCAACATTCAACTCGGTAAAGGCGCTGGACTCGACACCTTCAATGACAATATTACGGGGTACAATGTCCTTTCTCCCTAAAGAAAAACAGAAATTGATACTCGACTTTATCCTGAAGCGAATTCCCTTAGACCTTTTTCTCATTAAATTTCCAGCAAAAGAAGAGACCATTCACTCATTGATTTTGAATATGTTGAAGGAGAGCTTGATACGCAAAGATCCTGAGGGGGTAGACTTTGGAATCATGCTCATGTTTAGATTCGGAATCAAAAAAGACTTCCTTGAATTATTGAACACACTTGCAGAGGAACCTTGGCATAAAAAGCATGAAGACATCGTATCCGCACTGGATGAGCTCAAAGATCCCTCCAGTGTTGGCCCCCTTTCAAAAACCATTTTGGCAACCTACCCCTATCTTGAATTGGGCGACTCCGATTCCTTAGCCAAAAACTCGATCTATGCATTGAAAAAAATCGGGACGCCAGAAGCAGTCCAGAAGCTGGGGGAGTTGGCTCAAAGCGAAAATGCCGTGCTTAGATCAACTGCCACGGGGCGTCTGAAGGATTTGGCGAAAAAGGGTGAATCGGATGCCATCAGAAATTTGGCGCAATCCTATTTGGCTCCCTGAACTGAATATGCCCCACCAGTCCCAAGCTTCGGACGCGCGCCCTATCCGCGAGGTCCGTGCTGTTTACAATGAAAAGACTATACGCGTTTATCAAGCCTATTCCCGTGAAATAGCCGAACCCGCGCTTCAAGCCCAAAAGTTCTTACTTCCTTTCAAGAAATCCAGAATGACCTGGATCAAACCGTCCTTCACCTGGATGATGTACCGCTCCGGTTGGGCCGGGAAACCGGGGCAGGAATACATTCTCGGAATCGACATTCTTCGCAGCGGGTTCGAATGGGCCTTGGCGAACTCATGCTTGTCGCATTTCGACGCTTCAGTTCACCCAAGCCATTCCGATTGGGAATCGATGCTTCACAATTCTCTGGTCCGAATCCAATGGGACCCGGAAAGATCGATTGATCTTCAGCCTCTCCCCTGGCGGGCCATCCAGATTGGGATTGGTCCCCGAACTGTCAGTGCCTATGTCGAGGAATGGATTACCCAAATTGAAGATTTGACCCCATATGCAAAAAGGATTGAATCCTTGGTTCGGAACGGCGATCTCAATCTCGCCCGACCTTTGTTTCCCTTAGAAACGAACTATGCATTGCCAAAAGAAATCGTGCGCCGCATAGGAGGCAGCAATGAAGGGTAGTGAAGCTTCGGAAGGCGAGATGCCTATGGCAGAAGAAAATGAAAAATTCGAGGCTGCATTGAGGGGTGGGAATCCAGTTGAGAAGCTTAGAAATTATGCATTGGAACTTTCCAAAACCGGAGTAAAACGAAAACCGATTTATGATATGTTTTTGAAATTCAATCTCGTCCTGCAAGATTCGAATCGGGAAAGGAATGAAGCGGTTTTAGGGGATGTCATGGATATGATTACGGATTCTTTTGCGCCGGATAACCCAAACAATATGAATCTTCCTGAATAGTATTCGTTCATTGTCGACTTACGGGATAATTACCTTGGACAAGGGAATGACAGGCGGATAAGCCTTCAAAATGACTCCCGGTCAACCGGCGAAAACCACCGAACTGGTTTCTATTTATGACAGCACGCCCGAACTGAATCCCAGCACAGTCGCGGATCATGAACGGTTCTATCAGAATTGGTTGGCGAGCCTTAAGATTTAGGACAACTTACCAGGATTAAAATGGAATCACCCACTCAAATCTTCGGAGCCAAAGCCGCTATCCTGATTAGGTATGCAGGCGATATCCACGCTCTCGCCGCAAAGCTCTCCAAAGGCCTGATGATTCCGGATTTCGATATCGGCCCGCGCGAATACCCGCCGCATGATATCCAGGGCTCGGCAGAAGCCCTGGGTTGGGAAATCTGGCTTGGGCAGAATATTCCCGACGAGCCTCACCAATTTTCATTGCGAATGGAAACCGAGGATTCGTTCGGCGAAATAAGCAAGAATCAGATGCATGACATCTCTCCTTGGTTGGCCCGCTTCGTCGCGAGAATATGCAAGGTGGATGCCCGTCCCGCTTCGGAGCAACCGTGAAAAAAGGCTTCGAAGTCGGCACCTGCTATTTCTGCAACCAAGGCGATGTCTACACCTGCAAATCCTCCCGCACCGAGGAAATTTATCTGATGTGCGAAGAATGCGATACGGCTTGGCCCACTCCGGAAGACTTCCTTAAAATGCAATCGGGAATTCGGAAGGACGGGGATCGGGTTGAATACCTTACCAAAGCGGAAATGCTGGGACATCCCTGGCGACCCTATATCCAAAACAC
>DAINDC010000607.1:0-692 GCA_036732085.1 Fibrobacterota bacterium
ATGTACAAGTATTCTTCGCGCTCGTGGTAAACCGTGTGGTCCGGGAAGTCCTGTTTGAACTGGTCGCGAACGTCTTTGCCCGCATCTTCGCCGATATGGATCTTCTCCATGCTCGGGGAAACTCCATACCAGTTTTTCTTCCGGACCTTGTAGAACCGCTCAATGACCTTGAACTTTCCATTGCGGTAGTTTTCAAACTCATGCGAGCGGTCCGCAATAACCTTGGTGCGCTCGTAGGTCGTATTCTGCGGGTCCGGAAGCGCGGAAAGGATCTCATCCTCTTTATCCGGGATGGCGTCCGCAAGTTGGGTGCGGCTCATCCATGAAACCCGGTCGATGAATTCACAATCGGAGTTGTTGATCAGGTCGCGGCGATTCGGGTCCGGGTAAATCGCAAAGTTGTTTTCGTTGGTGACGATGATCCGAGGTTTCTTCCCGGGCGTCACTTCAACGAAAGATTCCTGCCAGGCATTCCCGCCCGCCCAGGCAGCGCGGGTAAGCCCCGGATCCTTGAAGCGGGTTTCGGCGAGGTCCCCGGTCCAATGGTACATGTGGGCGTAAATATCGGCGCGGGTCTGGTCCCCAGGTTCCCGCGGGGCCGGCTTGATGTCATACCGATTCTGGATCATCGCGCCGACGAATGTCCGCTCGGAGGTTTTGAGCGGATTAAACTCGGTCAGCGGCTTTTTCTT
>DAINDC010000607.1:702-2557 GCA_036732085.1 Fibrobacterota bacterium
TTTCTTCTGCTGCGCTACCTCGCGCTCCTCGTCGGTCCACGGGTCGCCGGACAGGTAGTTATGGCAAAGTTCCCGCGTCTCCATATTGGGAACATGGAACTCCACAACGGAGTTGTGGGAGGAAATGAGGATTGTAGCGTCGGAGGTGTTGTGGAGGTCTAGGACTGAGGAGAATTTATAGTCTTCTTGCGCAGTAAGATCCACGCCCTAAGGGTAGCCGGAAGATTACGTGTCGGAAAGATTCACCATTACCATTAGTGTGAACGCTACATATAGGCTACTGGAAAAGGTCGGGCCATTCCTTATGGATGGCTGTTCGGCTGCGTTCGTCCGGAAGGGAGCGGTGGTGTTCCCATCCGCGGACGGTTGAAAGGGAGACGTTGAATAGCCGGGCCGCGGCCTCCTGGCTCATAGGGCGTCCCGAGAAGCAGATGATCGTAAGCCGTTTGGCCCGAAATCGAATCCCGAATTGGATCACGCCGGCACCTCGCCAAAGACCTTCCGTCTGGCCTCGTTGATGACCGCCAGCCGCCCCCCGCATACCCGGCGGAAATACTCCTGATGGCAGCCGTGCGGGTCCTGGATAGGCCCGAATGCGATGTATTCCTTGTACATCGCCTCGGCGTCGTAGACATGCCCCCGCTTGAATGCGACCTCCGCCTTCAGCATTAGGGCGTCGGGCTTGCCGTTGTCCTCCAGGTAGGCGTCTACGGCTTCATCCGGCCCTTTGACGGTCATGATTAGGGAAGCCATGCACGTCCGCACCTGGTCCCGGAAAACGGTCTCCAAGGGCTCAGCCCATGGCCCATCAAGGACCCGGAGGAAGCATTCCTCCGACTCCAGGTAATGCCCGAGGGCCATGAGATTCCTTCCCATGTGGTAGAACTTCTTCGGGCTGTCCTCTTCCATGCGCATCAGGCGGAGGTTGCGTTCGTGCTTCTTAAGCATTACGGCCGGATCCTTGTACCCCGTATGATCGATGATGATGTTCGGCACGTCTACTTTTGGAATTCCCAGCCTGGCCGCGGCATCCATATAGGACTCATGGACCCGGCCGGACCATTCCAGGCCCGGGACGCGGGGGAACAATCGGGGCTGGCCATAGGCGAAGTTGAACCCGTCCGGGCCATCGTCGCGCAGGGTGAAGCCGAAATGGACGGTCTTGGCCTGGGTGCGCGGGCCGGGGTTATCCAGGGCAGCACGGATGAGGGCGGCGGATTCGGGGGTTACCCGGTCGTCCGCATCGAGCCAGAGAACCCAATCGCCAGTACACTTGGAAAGGGAAAAGTTGCGGGCCTCAGCAAAACTATCTGTCCAGGGTAAATGATGGAATCCGATATAGACGCCTTTTGCCGGCCCCCACGCACCGAGAGACTCCCATGTCTTTCCGGGTTCGTGCCGAATTGGGTCGATGCCGCAAATCTTAATCATGGTTTCCGGCAATACCGCTCCGGTATCCACAATTACAACCTCATCCGCAAATCCAAGGCTAGATAGGAGTGGGGCTAGATTTTCGGCGTCGTCCCGCACGATCATGCACACGCTCAACGTCTGCCGCTTGGGGGTGTAGGTCGGCAGGATTTCGCAGCCCCACAGCTCGGTCGAGCTTGGGATCTTGTCCCCATACTTGGTCACCAGCTTTGCCAGCATCTTGATTTCACTCTGCTTGTTCAGCCCTGCCGATGCCGGCGAGGTCTCGAAGCTAGCGTGGCCGTAATGGTACACGAACACGTCAGACGCGATGACCAGGGAATAGCCGGCCTCGCGGATGCGCAGGGACAGATCCAAGTCGTCGCACCCAAGGAAGAATTGCGGGTCCATGCCGCCTACCTTGTCCCATACGGCGCGGGGAACC
>DAINDC010000608.1:0-2539 GCA_036732085.1 Fibrobacterota bacterium
ATTCCCGCTTCGATAAGTCTGGTAAAGCCCTGATGGGAAAGTTTGTCTCCGAGGATTTCAAGGAGGTTCACGCCTCCGACTGGAAGGACCGGAATCCGACCAAGCTGGATGTGGTGGATCGGGTGATTGGTCAGTACAAGTCCCACGCGCGTTATGCAAAGGCCCTCCAGCACCTCAAGGAATCCGGGGCCTTGGAAAATACGCCGCGCGATATCGGCAAACTAATCCCGGAGTTTGTGAGGGACTTGCGGGAAGAGTGCGAAGCCGAAATCAAGGACGCGCTTTTCCAATGGGCCTGGCCTCAGATTTCCAGGGCGACCGTTTCTGGCCTTCCGGGGTGGTACAAGGATCGACTCCTTCAATCCCAATTCGAGCAGGTGACCCCATGACCCCCAATGAACCGCGGGAGCCCGAGCGGCCGGGCCTCAAGGCATACATGGCTTTCGACCGCGAGGCCGGATCTAGCGAGGGCGCGGCGCTGGTCTTCGCGCATAACGTCCAGGAGGCGCGGAAGGTGGCGTTCCCGGTCCTATCTGGATGGGGCACGGAATTCCTAGACGTGGCGGCCCGCCATCTGGATGATGCCCACCATCTTAAGTCGGCCAATCCGGAAAAGCTGGCGGCTGGCATTCCCCATGTAATCGAGTCGCCAAAGGTTTGCGCCGGGTGCGAACAATGGGGCGAGGACCTGACCGAAAGCGATTATTGCGAAGCGTGCGAAGATGAACGGGCGGCCGAGGCCGAGGAAAGGAAAGCGTGATGAAGGCGAAGAAGAAAGAGATCCGGAAGGCGGCGGGGCCGAAGGCGGAAATCTGGTGGGGTCTTTGGAGCGCCGATCTAGGGCTTATCAAAGTCCTTTCTAACAGGAAAAGCATCCTATCGTGGAAAAAAGTGATTTACCCGAAATCCAGATTGATCCGCTTTGAAATCCGTCCAAAGGCCCCAAAACCCACCCCCAACCAGGAGAGCAAATAGCATGTGCGGAGAAAGTCACGAAACCAAAAAGACGGTTTTCAGGATTTGGAACAAGAACACCGGGCGGTATGAAGGATCCTATTCCCGGTCCTGCCATGACGAATACGATTTCGACTCGCGGGATTCTGCCTTGAATGCCAACTGTCACGGCATGTTCATGGGCCCCGAATACGAAATCCATGAATGCGTCCGCGAGTATACGAGGGTGGCCACCAAGCGAGGCAGGGGGCCCGGTGGAAAAGGGGAATGACGGCTCCGCCGACGCTTCGCGTCCTAGGAGGCTGGATCTGGGCCCGAAGTGCCAATTCTGGATTGATTCGGATGGCTGGCTCAATCTATTCGATGGGTATGCGTCGGTCGGCTTCGATGCGGATGAGACGGAAGCGTTACGCAAGTTCTTGGCCGAAGGCCCGGCGAAGCCGGAACCAACCCCCGCCAAACCCTTGTTTGACGGCGCGGATATCTACACCCTCAATCGCTGGTCGATCGAGCAGCCTATGGACGTAAGATCCCAATGCTGGACCCGCCTGCAGCCCCTGATCGATTGGGCGATTGAGTTCCCCATCCCGGCGGACGCGTACAGCATTGAGATTGCCCACTCGGCCATTTATCGAGCCGCCCTCCGAGGCTGGAAGCATGGTCGAAGAAATCAAGACCACGGAGCGCAAGAGATTGCGGACGAACTGATCAAGGAGGTCGCGGGATTCCCCTCGCATCCTCCCAAGCAGGGGGACCAGGTATGAGCCTGCCATGCGATGGTTGCGGACAGAGTTTAAACGGACGGTGCTACGTCATTTTTCGACGCTGGCTCTGCGGGGAATGCGTCAAGCGATTGCGCCCCAAGGGGCTGGGAGGGGAAGCCTGATGGCCGGGCAGCGCGTGGGGTTTATCCCTCCAAGGACAATCGACATAAAAAAGACGGTAACCCAGCGCGACGGGAAGCCGGTGCGAAATCTCAAGGAAATGCTGACCTATTCCCCGTGGAAGATTTGGGGAGAGGCGTTAAGGGACGGCCAATGGCACGAAATGAAATGGCGCCTGGACGGTCTATCCTCCATATTCCAAATGGAAAACGCCTGGGATCTAGTGCAGGGCCGGGACGAAACTGCCGTCCGTGAAGCAGGAATCCACCAACAACCGCAAGGGCGTATAAGTATGGAAAATCAACCGATGGACAATAGGGACACCCTGGACCTGGCTTGGGCGGATACCTGCTTTCTCCGCCCTCTGCCACCCATAGGTCAGCCCATCCCGGTAACGTGTAGCTACTGCGGGGCGCATCGAGACCTGCACGAGCCCCAAACCCTACGCTGCCCGGCGCCCGGGAAAATGATAGAGGGAGGGCTGGATGCGGGCTAGACCCTCTCACGCTCCCGGGGCCTGCCCGGTGGCCTGCGCGGGTCCGGTGCGTCCGCTGGGATGGACCAGGAGGCCCGGAGCCCAACGACGGTCCTACGGGCGCCAGGGATGCGCCTCGCCGCGCACAGGACGCAAACCCGCTGTTTGGAGATGGGCGGCACCAGCCGCGCCCCGAACTCCTCGGGGGTTAGGTGGGTGGACATTA
>DAINDC010000609.1:0-2528 GCA_036732085.1 Fibrobacterota bacterium
TCCCGCCTCACTGAATCCCGCCTCACTGAATCCCGCCTCACTGAATCCCGCCTCACTGAATCCCGCCTCACTGAATCCCGCCTCACTGAATCCCGCCTCAGTGAATCCACCTTGCTGATGGCCCTGAACCGGACTTTCGGCTACTCGTCCTTCCGCCCCCACCAGCAAGAGATAGTGGAAAGCGTCCTGCAGGGCCGCGATGTCCTGGCCATCATGCCCACGGGCGGCGGAAAATCCCTCTGCTACCAGCTCCCGGCCAAGATGGCGGCGGGCACGGCCGTGGTCATCAGCCCGCTCATCTCGCTGATGAAGGACCAGGTGGATTCCGCGCGTGAAAACAATATGGCGGCTGCCTTCCTGAACAGCTCCCTGTCTTCCAGCCAGGCCGCCGGTGTCTATCGGCAACTGGAAGCCGGGACCTTGGATCTGCTGTATATCTCGCCCGAGCGCTTCGCCATGGACTCGTTCGTGAACACCCTCAAGTCCGCGCGCATCTCGTTCTTCGCCGTTGATGAAGCGCATTGCCTTTCGGAATGGGGCCATGACTTCCGGCCCGACTATCTTTCGCTCGCCCGCATCCGCGAACAATTTCCCAAGGCGCCGATCGCCGCGTTCACGGCCACGGCCACTTCCCAGGTGCAGCGAGACATCCTCGCCAAGCTCACCTTGCGCAATCCCCTGCAGGTGCGCGCCTCCTTCAATCGCCCCAACCTCTATTATGAGGTGCGTCCCAAGCGCGAGGTGAACGCGCAAATCCTCGCCTTCCTCAAGGAGCATCCGGAGGAACCCGGCATCATCTACCGTACCACGCGCGATGCCGTGGAGAAGACCGCAGCCTTCCTGAGGTCCAAGAAAATCGATGCGCGGCCCTACCATGCCGGCCTGCCCGCGGAGCAGCGCGCCGCCAACCAGGAGGCGTTCAGCAAGGACGAGGCGCAGATCGTGGTGGCCACCATCGCCTTCGGCATGGGCATCGACAAAAGCAATGTCCGCTTCGTCATCCATGCGGACCTCTCCAAGAACATCGAGGGCTATTATCAGGAGACGGGCCGCGCGGGCCGGGACGGCGATCCCTCCCTCTGCGTGCTCTTCTATGGCGGCGGCGATATCCCCAAGCTCCGGCATTTCCTGGACCAGATCGAGGACGAACAAGAACGCGCCCTCGCGATTGGCAAGCTCAACAAGATGGCGGAGTTCGCTTCGCGCAACCTCTGCCGCCGGCGCCAGCTCCTGATTTATTTCGAGGAGACCTATCCGGAGGCGAACTGCGGCAGCTGCGATATCTGCATGGGCAAGGCCGATACCTTGGATGCGACCCGCGAGGCCCAGATGGTCCTGTCCGCCATGGTGCGCACGGGGGAACGCTTCGGGGCCGGGCATGTGGTGGACGTTTTGATGGGCGCCGATACGCAGAAGATACGGGACCTGGGGCACGATGCGCTCAAGACCTATGGCGTGGGCAAGCACCGCGACAAGAGCTTCTGGCGTTCGCTTATCGGCGAGATGCTGGGGCGCGGTCTGCTGGGTTTGGACGATGGGCCCTATCCCGTCCTCAAGGTCATGGAAGCCTGCCTGCCGGTCTTGCATGGCAAGGACACCTTCCAGATCCTGGAGGTGACCCGGAAGGATAAGGCGGAACCGTCCGCGAAAGGCGCGAAGACAGGGCGGGGCGGTTCTGGCGGATATGGCGATTCCGGCAGCGCGGGCAAAGGCGGGGCCGATGGCGGCGAGAGCGGCGAGCCGGAGCTGTTCGCGCGGTTGCGGGCGATGCGCAAGACCCTGGCGCAAAGGCAGGGCGTGCCGCCCTATATGGTCTTCTCTGACAAAACCTTGCACGAGATGTGCCGTAACAAACCGGTTACCCTAAGCGCCCTGCGGGAGATTTCCGGGGTCGGCGATGCCAAGCGCGATAAGTACGGGATGGAGTTCGTCCAGGAGATCCGGGCTCACCTGGAAGCCGGCTGAGACCGGCCCTCGCAGGACAGAAGCCGGATTGGCCTAATCGAAATAGGTCTTGCCGGTGGTCTTTGGTGGCTGGTCTTGGTGGCCGGCCTAAGTGGCGCCGTAAGCTTTATAGTAGGCCTTCATCCGATCCAACAGCCCGGGGTCGATAGTCAGGAAGCGCCCGCCCTTCCCCGATTCGAGATAAGCCAGGATATCCAATAAGGTCACGATGGCCGTGGTCTTGAGCCCGAACTCTTCGCGGATTTCCCGCAGGGCCGGACGCTCGCCTTGACCGCGCTCCATGCGATCCACGGAAACCGCCAGTCCGACGGGCAGCACGCCCGGCTTGGCCAGGAGCGGAAGGCTTTCCCGCACCGACGTTCCAGCCGTCGTCACGTCTTCGATGATGACCACTCTGCAGGGCGAGGCCGAGGCGGCCTGCGCGCCGTAGCCATAGCCTACCAAGGTCCCGCCTTCGCCATGATCCTTGGGTTCTTTGCGGTTGAAGGTATAGGTCACGTCGCGGCCGTACAATTTATATAGGGCGATGGAGGCGGTGACGGCCAGGGGGATTCCCTTATACG
>DAINDC010000610.1:0-2509 GCA_036732085.1 Fibrobacterota bacterium
GGGCAGGGCCACGGGGGGATCTTCGCCGGTCAAGGTATCGCCCAAGGTGAAGTCCGGGACGCCGCAGAGGGCGACGATCTGGCCTGCGATGGCATTGTCGATTTCCTTGAGCTTCACGCCTTCGGGGAAAAGGATCTTGGAGATGCGCACCTTCTTGAGCTGGCCGTCCGCATTGATATGGGTCATGGTCTGGTTGACCTTGAGCGAACCCTGGCGCAAGCGGCCCACGGCCATGCGGCCGAGGAATTCCTGATAGTCCAGGCTGGTGATCTGGAGGAGCGGATTGGGCGATTCGCCGATGGTGGGCGGGGGAATCCGGTTGACGATGAGTTCGAAGAGCGGCAGGAAATTGGAATCGGGATCCTTCATCTCGCGGCGGCAGGTGCCGTTGCGGCCCGCGGCGAAAATATGGCCGAAGTCCAGCTGCTCATGGCTGGCGCCGAGTTCGCCGAAGAGGTCGAATACCTTGTCCAAGGCCTTATGCGGGTCGCTGCCCGCGCGGTCGATCTTATTGATGACCACGGCCAAGGTGAGGCCCATTTCCAAGGCCTTCTTGGTGACGAAGCGGGTCTGCGCCATCGGGCCTTCGTAGGCGTCCACGATCAGGAGGGCGCCGTCGACGGTGCCGAGCACGCGTTCCACCTGCCCGCCGAAGTCGGCGTGTCCGGGGGTGTCGACGATATTGATCAGGTAATCCTTGAAGGTCACGGAGGCGTTCTTCGAAAGGATGGTGATGCCACGTTCCTTTTCCTGGTCATTGGAATCCATGACGCGCTCGGTGAGGACGGAGCCGTCTCGGAAGACGCCACTCTGCCTGAGGAGGCCGTCCACCAAGGTGGTTTTGCCGTGATCGACGTGGGCGATGATAGCGACGTTGCGGATATGGGAACTTTTCATGGAACAGCTCTGCGAAACGCCCGGAGGCGGGGGGTGTGGAAAAAGAAACGCGTAAATTTTTCTGCTGGCTTAGGGGTAGTCCCCAATAGTGTACGAATTCTATAAAAGCCGAGCAAATAAGAACCGAAAATGCGGTTTTTGTCAACTAAATCGGCGTTTCCGAGCCTTCAAGGAGTTTTGGATATTTGACCAGTTGGCGCGATCGCCTTTGGATTCGAGGATTAAGGCATCGGCGCTGCGAAGGCTTTGAGGAATCGTTAACCGGGTCTCCTGGTTTTATTGCGGAGGTTCTGGACTTTGAAACCGTTTCCGAAGCCAGGGCGACGGCTAGTCGTTAAGCGCTGCAAATCAATTCCTGAGCGCCACGGATTCGATCCCTTGGCCCTTGGCCGTCCACCATCGAAACTCTGCTTGGTAGTACTCCGGGAAAGCAAGGACGCATCCTGTTCCACGGGAGTTACGGTGCGCAGGGAGCGCTTCACCAGAAGGGGAAAGGTTCAGGGACGGTTTGAGAATCTAGGGGTTGGTAGATTGTTGACAACCCGGGGCGGCCCCCTGGGATTGATCGTGGATAAAATGTTTGAACCAGAGTTAAGCCGATAATATTAATGGATTTGCATCGCCGGGCCTGTAAATAGGCCTCAAAGCCCGGCTTGCGTGGTCCCAGAGACTATCTTTTTCCTCACGTAATCGGCTAGGCGGAGCCACTCTCCCTAAGGATTTGCATGTACTTATCGAAGCTTCGAATTTTTGGATTCAAGTCTTTCGCCAATAAGGTGGAAGTCAACTTTCCCGGCGAAGGCATCACCTCGGTGGTGGGGCCCAATGGCTGCGGCAAGTCCAATATCATCGACGCCATCCGCTGGGTGCTCGGTGAGCAACGCGCTAAGGTCTTGCGTTCAGGCAAGATGGAGGACGTCATCTTCTCCGGCACCGCTGAGCGTCCGCCCCTGAATATGGCGGAAGTGTCCCTGCTCATCAACAATGATTCCGGCGTCCTGCCTTCCGAATACACCCAGATCATGATCACGCGCCGCGCTTTCCGCAATGGCGAAACCGAATACCTGATCAACAATACGCCCTGCCGTCTCAAGGACATCCATAACCTGTTTTACGATACAGGAATGGGCGCCGCCTCCTATTCCTTGATCGAGGCCAAGATGATCGACAGCATCCTCTCCGACAAGGCCGAAGAGCGCCGGGTCATGTTCGAGGAAGCCTCCGGCATCAGCAAGTACAAACAGCAGCGCAAGGAAACGCTCCGGCAACTGGAACGCACGGCCGTGGATTACTGGGTCGAATGCTCGGAGGTCAGACACTTGCGAAGCTCGTTCGAGGCGCCCGGCGTTCGGTGCTCGTTCTTCCCGCGGCCGCAGCCTTCCGGCGCTTTGACCAGCCGGAGCCTGAGAGCCATCGCCCCGAGGAGCACGCTGATTGGGCGCAGAAGCTCAATGACTTCTCCCGCAGGAACGCCGGCCGTCGCGGACGACTCGAGGTCGATGATCCAGCGGTCGGCGCACAGGTGGAGATGACGGGCTATCGCTTTCTCGGCGGCACCTACGACACTCCGAGCAAGCGCGTTCAGCTGATGTTCGGGAGTCTGGACGCAGAT
>DAINDC010000611.1:0-2490 GCA_036732085.1 Fibrobacterota bacterium
GCACGCTCAGATGAACGTGTTCGCACGCTCAGATGAACGTGTTCGCACGCTCAGAGGAGCGTGTTCGCACGTTCAAAGTAACGTGTTCGCGATGCGTTCCGCGATATTCTCCACCATTTTCGGATCCATCTTATAGTTTCCGGAAGCCACCAAGGCCTTCAGCCGCTCCACCTTCATCCCCTGGTCCTTCTCGTATTCGGTAGTCGAGACGGGCGCATGGGCGTAGGCTTCAGCCGTCTTGCTCAATTCCACCGCATCCTGCGGCGTGGCCAGACCGGATTGGGCCTTGATTTCCTTGACCTCTTTCGGTCCTTTCAAAGTGACGTCGCGTTGCCGTATGAGGTGTGCGATTTCGTTTACTATGTCGGTGCTCATCATGGTTTACCTGCTTGTTATCATCGATGCTGTCATCTATGAAGTCATATGCCCCCGTTGGTTCTACTTTATTTATCGTCATGCTTCGCAAGTCACTTTAACTTATAAACCGTCTTTTTCAGGTCGAATTTGCGGACAGCCTGAATTTCTCCCCAAACGTCGCAAGCATCTCCAGCTCAAATAGGCCGAAACCACCGCTCATGTCGCAATGTCAGGGAGGGATGAAGCCGGATCAGGTCACGAGGTCACGAGGTCACGCCGAAGCGACGGTAGGCGGCTTGCAGATCGGCGGCGGTGAAGTCCGTCCCATCTTTGATGGCCAATCCCGACTTGAGCAGGGCCACGGCCAGATCGGGCTGATCGCGGTCGAACCAGAACCTGCCCAGGAATTGCAGGGCCTGGATCTTGAGGAGCTGGAAGTCGACGGGAATGAAGGTTCCGGATTCGCTGAGGCCGAGCAGGCGCTCGAACCACGGTCGCGCGGAAGGGGCGCGTCCCAGCGCCGATTCCACCTGCGCCTTGACCAGCATGGCCTCGGCTCCGGGCGCGGGGCCGGCGAGTTCCGGCTCCAGCATGTCCAACGCTTCGGCGTATTTGCCTTGCGAAGCGAGGGCGGCGGCGGCCTTGGCGGGTGCGGCCGCGGCGATATGGGGATTGTTGCCCGCGGCCCGGGCGGCTTGGCCGGACTTGAGGAACCAGGCGACCGCCTCCGCATGGAGGCCGAGATCCCGGCAGGCATTGGCGAGCGTATAATAGGTAACGGGTGTGATACCCATGCCCGCGCGGATCTGGGCTTCCAGGATGGCCTTGTTGCGGACCTGCTTGGCGCGCGCGATTTCCGGGTCGGCATAACCGGTATGCAGCACGCGGATGCCGGTGTATTCGACGGGGATGCCCGCCTCCTCCAGGGCCGGCAGGATCTGCTCGTGCACGGGCGCGCGGAAGCGCAGCCCCGGCCGGTTGGGGAAGACGCGGATCTGGTTGAAGACGCTGCCGGTGCGGCCGCCGTCCACGGAGTTCTTGACCAGCAGGCCATAGGCGCGCGGCTGCGCATCGGGATCGGCTGCGGCGAGCTTGCGGAGCGCATCCTTGTCCGGTCCCAGGAGCCGGTCGTCCGCATCGAGCCAGAGGATCCAGCGGCCCTGGGCTTCGGCGAGCGAGAGGTTGCGGGCCAGGCTGAAGTCGCCTTGCCAATCCGACTGGATGACGCGGGCGCCGTGGGAGCGGGCGATTTCCTGGGTCCCGTCGGTGGAACCGGTATCCACGATGATGATCTCGTCGGCCAGGCCTTGCGCCGAGGCGAGGCAGGCCGGGAGATTGTCCTTCTCGTTCTTGACGATCATGCACAGGCTGAGCGCCGGCCTCGCCGCCCATTCCGGGAATCGGCCCTGCGGGAAAATCTGCTTGGCCACTCCGAGCGATTCCGCGAAATCCTCCGCGCGGCCCAGATGCTTGAGGAGCGCCAGCCGCTGTCCATGGAGCTCCTGCAAGGCCCGGGGATTGAGGTTGATGGCCAGGGTCCAACTCTTGAGGGCCGCCTCCAGATCGCCCAAGGCCAGCTGGCATCTCCCCAGCAGCTGCCAGGACTCGACGACCTGGGGATATTTCCCGTTCAGGATCTCCAGGCGCTTGCGGGCCCCGGCGAAATCGCCGCGCGCATGCAGGAAGTTCGCCAGGTTGAAATGGCTGTAGATCTGGATGAGATCGTACTGGTTGCTGGTGGTGCTGAAGCTCACCGGCATGGCCACCAGCTTGGCATAGATGGCTTCGGCTTCGGATCCGCGCCCCATCTCCATCAGGCATTCGGCCTTGTGGTAGTAGGCCTCGTGCTTCTTGGGCGTCATCGCGATGCTCTGATCGAACCAGGTCAGCGCTTCTTCGCGCCGGCCCAGCTTCTGGCAGCCCTGGCCGATGCAGCAGGGCAGTTCGTGATAAATGTCGCGGTTTATCTTCTCGCAGTTGGGCATGGCCATGGTCTTCTTATAGGCGTCGATGCCCTTCTGCCATTCCCCGACGATATAGTAGGAGTCGCCGACGCTCATGGACAGGGACGGTTCCACGGCGATGCGTTCCGGCTCGTCCTCCAGGAGGCGCAGGTTGCGGAGGGCCTTGGCC
>DAINDC010000612.1:0-2475 GCA_036732085.1 Fibrobacterota bacterium
TGCCCCACCACGGTGCGGTTGTGCTTGAGCGTCTCGATGAGCGGGTAATGCGAATCCGCCTGGGCCTTGAAGACCGCGGCATAGGGCCGTCCCATGGCCTCCTCCGGCTTCAGGGCATAGATGCGCTCCGCCGACGGATTGAACAGGGTGATGCGTTCCTCGGTATCAATCATGACCACGCTGGAGTCCAGGCTTTCCAGGACCGATCGGAGCTGATTCTCGACCCGTTCCTGCTCGCGCAGGGAGGCCTCCAGCTTCAGGTTCTTCTCTTCGAGCTCCTGGCTGATCTTGTCGAACTTCACGCCCAGATCGCGATAGGCGGATTCGAGCTTGGCCACATTGGCGTTGAACCAATCGAAGACTTGGCCGAGTTGCGCCCGGGTCTCCTCCGGGAATTCGTTCAGGAACTCACCCATGGCCTGGCGAACCATGCCTCACTGTAGAGCGCGGTAGATATTGATGGTCTGGGACAGGTCCGCCGGTTTAGCCGGGGCATCCTTAGCCCCGCCCTCAGTACCAGCGCCTGGCGCCGCATCTTCGCCTCCGAACATCTCCTGGTGCTTGGCCTGGATGGACTTGGCCACGGTTTCCAAGTCGGCCAGGATCTCGCCGGCCCTGCCATTGCGGAGCTGTTGGCGCTCCTCCGGCTTGAGCGCTTCCCATTGATCCAAATAGGGACGCAACGCCTCCTTCTCGCGCGAGATCGAAGCCATGACGTCCTGCTGCCGGGTCATGAGACCGGACAAGCCTTCGAGGATCTGGTTCTTGACGCCTTCCAAGGCCGCAGCCTGAAGGCTTTCCAGCTCGCGGAAGGTTTCCAGATGCTTTCCGAGCAGGCCGGTGAAGGTCTCCAGGGGGAATCGATCGTTAATCCAACACCTCCTCGTATTCCTTTTGCCAAATGGTGTCTTCACGCTTCCATTTGGCTTGGGACGCCCAGTAACTGTCCGGATAATTATCAATTACCTTCTTATACTCGTTCAAGGCTGACTCGAAGTTGTTGGTGGCCTTATAGATATTGGCCATCTGGTAATGGACCCAGGCAGCTTCCTTATGATCGGGATATTTGGCCGCGAATTGCTTGTATTGGGCCAGGGCCGGTTTCCAATCCTTCTTCTTGAAGATCATGTCCGCCAGGCGAAGCTGGGATTCGGCGCAAAGCGCGGCCAGGCCGGAATCCTTGCAATCTTGAGTCGATTTGCGGAAATAATCCATAGCCCGATCGGTACTTCCGAATTTGGCATGCAGCAGTCCCAGCTTCTGGGCCAGAGTCGCCTTTCGAAGCGGGCTCTTGGCGCTGGCATAGGCCTTATCCAAATACGCCGACCACTTCTTGCTGTCTTTCAAGAGCTCACCGGCTTGGGCCAGCCGATAATCGATTTCCTCTTGCGAAGGCGCGAAGGCCGCCTCCGGCTTGACCTTGAGGAGATTCCTCTCCGCGCTTTCCCCATCCTTGAGGCCCAATTCGGCCAGGGCGGAAAGGTAGCGGGCCGCAGCCGGATATTTGACCGAGTCCTTGACCGCGCCGGCCGGTGGTGACCCGCCCAGGTAATCGGTGAGACGGCTTTTGGCATTGTCCCATAGGCCCAACTGCAGGTAGACGGAAGCCATGTCCAGGCTCGCCGCTTCGGCATTGTCGGAACCGCCATAAGCCAGGGCCGTTTCCTTCAGGATGCTTTCGGCCTTCTCGTATTTTTCGCCGCGACAGGCCTGATAGGCTTCCATCAATTTCTTCCCCGAGGGCGAGGCATTGTCGGGTATGACAAAGAAGAGCGGACCATCCTTGCCGAGCAATACCGGCTTGGCTTCCGGCTCGGGGGCTGTCAAGGGTACGGCTGCGGGCTTCGCGGCTTCAGCAATTAGTTTCTCATCCTTTTTCTCTGGCGTCTTCGCGGAATCGGCGCCATGTCCATCGGCTTTATCCGCCTTGTCCGCTTTATCCGCCTTTTCCAAATCCTTCTTTTCCTTCAAGACCGGACCCCGCAACTGCACCAGGTAGCCTTCCACCTGCCGCTTGCCGATTTCCGATTTGGTCAGAGGCAGGTATTTTTCATACGCTTCGATCGCATCCTTTTTCTTTTCCTGTCGCTGGTAGATACGCCCCAGATAGAAGTATGAGTTGAAGCCCCGATCGGGATAGGCGAGGCTGCGTTTGAAGTTAAAGGCAGCCTTGTCGAAGTCTCCACGCTCATATCGGATCACGCCGCCCAGATAATAGGCTCCCGGATGATGCGGGGATTTGGTCAGGCTCTTCCGAAGCGACACCAAGGCGGAATCAATTTTCTTCTCGCGATACAATCGCAAGGCGTCCTGGAAATCCTTTTGGGCATAGATGCCCTCCGCGCCCCGGGAGCTTCCCGAATCCAGCGCCGGTGAGAAGGCGGGATCCCCAGGCATTTCGGTATCGCTCTTCGTGGTAATTGGAGCAGGAGTGGGACTGGACCGAGGTCTTTCCCTTGCAGGAGGAGCTGGAGG
>DAINDC010000613.1:0-2442 GCA_036732085.1 Fibrobacterota bacterium
GCACTATCACCCAGCAGGTGGCCAAGAACCTGTACCTGTCGAGCGATAAGGAGATCAGCCGCAAGTTGCGCGAGGCCGTCATCACCTTGGAGATGGAGCACTTCCTACCCAAGGAAAGGATCCTGGAGATCTACCTCAACGTGGCCCAGTTCGATGAAGACGTATTCGGCATCCGCGCCGCTTCCCGGCACTATCTCAAAAAAGAACTCAGCCAATTGACCCAGGACGAGGCCATCAATCTGATTTGCCTCTTGCCCAGCCCTTCAAAGTGGAACTTCAAGAAGCCCAATGCGGCCTATCTGCAGCATAAGCGTTTGGTCCTCAAGAACTACGCACTCTACAAAGGCTTGAAGTCGAATGCGGATTCCACGGCTTCCGATTGGCGCGATTCGGTCCTCTCCTCCCTGGCGCAACAGTTATCGGACGATCGTTGGAAGGGGCTTCGGACCCGGGCCGCCTTCGAAGTCTCCGGGGACAGCTCCCAGGCGGAAGGCCTTCGCTCCGAAGGCTCTGGCGCAGGCGGAGAAGGGTCTGGGAACTCGGCGACCCAGACGTCGCACTCCAGAATCGGCGGCAGCCGCGTACGGACCTTTTAGAACCAAGTCTTCAAAAGGGTTTGCCGGCCGCGGCCCGCTTCCGAGTAATCAGGACGCGAGGTATTCGAGAATCGCGGCGCGTAACTTCTGGTACATCCAGCGCATCTTCTCCGGGTTCTCCTCGAGCAAGGTTGCGCGGAAACCGGCTAGGTCCGAACAGAAGGAGGAGATGGGCACCACGCAGATTCCCGTCGCGGCCAGGACATAATAGACGAAGCGCTTATCCAGCGGCACGCCCTCCACCATCTTTTCCACCAAGGCCTTGGCCTCGACGTTGGCGACGGTGAGCTTTTGCGTGGGTTTCAAAACGCCTTGCTTGAAGATGATGGAGGTATAGAAGGCGCCGTAGGTCTTGTTCACGATGAGACCGGGGATTTCCTTCAGGGTTTCCACCACCACGTCGCCGCGCTTCTGGATGTCCGCATTGAGTGCGGCCCGATGCGCGGGAAATTCCGGATGCGAGAGGATGGGCGGGATGGCCATCTGCGGCAAGGTGGTGGAACAGACTTCCAGCATTTTGGCGTCTTCGATCGCCTTGACCAGGCGGCCGAATTCAGGGTCGCGCGCCGTATTGTAGAATTCTAGCCAACCGCAGCGGGAGCCAGGCCAGGGCAATTCCTTGGAGATGCCCTTCATGGAAATGCCGCAGACCTCGCCAATGACATGCGCCAGGGGCACGGCCTTGGCGCCATTGTAGGTAATGTGGGTGTAGATCTCGTCCGCGATGATGAAGAGATCGAATTCCCGAGCCAGCGCGACGATCTCGCGTAGGTAACTTTCCGGATACACCATGCCGGTGGGGTTGTCAGGATTGATGATGAGGATGCCTACGATGCTCGGGTTGTATTTCACCTTGCTTCGGAGTTCATCCAGATCCGGGAACCAGCCGTTCTCGGGTTTCAATCGATAGGTGATGGGAGGCTGGCTGGCATGGCTGCCTTCCGCGGAGGAATGGGTCGAATAGCCTGGCGACGGGCCGATGACGCGCGCGCCGGGATCGAGGTATTGGTAGACCTTGGAGATGGCGTCGCCCAGGCCATTGCAGAACAGGATATCCTCGGGCGTGATCTGGGTCCCGCCCAGGTCATTGTTCCGCTTGGCCAGGAACTGACGGGTTTCCAAGACGCCCTTGGTGGGGCAATAGCCATAGCTATGCGCGTCTTGCGCCAGATTGGCGACGATGCTTTTCATCCACTCGGGAATCGGCGTGCCCTTGGCCACCGGATCCCCGATGTTTTCCCAAAAGATTTCCAAGCCCATCTTCTGGAAGAGTTGGGCCTTCTTGACGATTTCACGGATCTCGTAGACCAGCTCACCTGCGCCGGCATGCATAACGGGACGTCTCATAATTTAAGATATAGAAATTTAGGCCGTCGGCTGCGCCCGGAAAAAGGTTCCCGGCCGGAAGGCACGGGGAACCCGTCAGGGGTGTGAATCAACCTTTAGAACCTTTAGCGAACCTTTAGCGACGACGCATCTGGCTGGGATTGGGCGAATAGGACCTGGGGAACCGGGTCTCGCCGTCGAAGAGATTCTTCTTGAGGTTGTCCGCATCCCAGAAGACCGTGGACAGATTGGCGCCGCTGAAATCGCAGGCCGTGATGAAGGCGTTGTCGAACCGGGCATTGCTCAGATCCGCGCCGGAAAAGTCGCAGTTGAAGAGCTGGGCGCCGGAGAAGTCCGCGAATTTCAGGTTGGCGCCGGAGAAGTCCACCTTGCTGATCTTGTTGGTCGAAAATTTTCCATGTTCCAACTGAGCGCCATGAAAGTTGGCCTTTTCCAGGGACTTCATATCATAAACCGAGGAGTTCATGGAAGAGCCGGAGAAATTGACGCCGTCCAATTC
>DAINDC010000614.1:0-2418 GCA_036732085.1 Fibrobacterota bacterium
GATTGCGGATAAAGGTCCAGGGAATATCGCGCCCCGGCCGTGGCTCCGAATCCACGCGGAAGGGAAAACCCATATTGCAGGGCGGGGCTCAAGGAGAAGTAGGACCGGGGAGCGATCATGGCCAATTGCAGGGCGCCGGTATTCCCGGCATCTTGGGTGAAGGCATCCCCGGTATTCTGGAACAGGGTGTCCGCAAAGTCCGGGGCGCGGAAATGGGTGGGCTGGGCCTTGGAGACATCGTCCACATACAGCACCGAAGCGGTGATCCCGTCGTATTGCGAGTCCAGCCATTGGGCCGCGCCCTTGAGGGAAAGCCCGAAGGTGTTTCCATTTTCGAATTCGGTGTTCCGATCCAAGGTGATCCAGGCCTGATCGTTCAATCGCTTGCCTTTGGCATCCCATTCCCTGGAAATCCCGGTCTCCAGTCCCATCCCCATACTCTCGAAATACCAGGCCTTGGAAATCTGTACGTCAAAGGATCGGTAGATCCCCCAGAGCCGTGACTTCCTGAGTCCGCCGGAAAGGACCAGGGAGAGATTTTCCAGGATTCCACCTTGGACCTCCGCGGACAATGCCGCGTCCAAGGTCGAGAACTCGGCCGCGGTGGCTTGGTTCAAGTTAAGGGCCATCTCCAAGGCTTGGCCCCGGATTGAAAGCGGCCAACTCTGCCTGGCATAGGAGCTGTACATCCAGTAATTGTCTTCGTGGCCCATGCCCTGCCATCCATCGGGTTGCCATTGACCCGACCGGAAAATGCCGCGGGAGTGGGAGGTGCCCATACCCCAGTCGAAGACCGATTTGGGAGTTTCGGAATCCGTCTCCTTCGCCAGGGCATACGTTCTTCCGGCGCGGGGAGCGTTCACGGGCCATATCCGGGCGAAGATTCGTGAGCGTTGGGCGAGCAGGGTATCCCGAAAGGCACCCGTGGCGGGCAGGTCGGCCGCAAGGTTATGGCCTAAGGCCGAATCATAGCGTTGCCGCTCGAAGGCCTGCTGCCCCAGGCGATAGTGGAGGGTGTCTTCGGATAAGCGGATTTCCTTGAGGAACTCGCCGAAGGGATCGCGGGAGGAGTGGTCTACTCGCGAAGCCTTGGGGATGGAGACGGCACCCGACGGCCATACCAGACCCGGCAGAATCGCCAGGGCTGCGAAGGACAGAAGGATTCCGGGTAGGCGCATGCGCTTCAGATGCCGCCGCGGCAGGCCCGGGGATTGGGGTAGCACGGCTGGTACGGGGGCTGCGGACGCTTATCCGCTCCGGGTGCGGGCTTAGGTCCGGGCTTGATCTTGGGCGACCAGGCAGGGGTCTGAATTAAGGCTTCGACGGGGGGCAAGACCGCGGCCGGGCTCAACAGAGCGCCGGCTTGCAAGGCGAGGAGGAAGGTCAGGGTGGAAAGGTGCGGGGCGGATTTCACGGGTTACTCCTGGATGCTTATACTGCTACTGCTGCTTCTATTTTCTATGAAAAGCGGCTTCATCCAGGGGATGAAGCCGCTTGAACAACCTCAGGCTTTGCGGCCGTGCGGCTGATTATCCACGGCACATGTTGATTTTGCTGCAGCCACGGGTATATTTGTTCACCGGCTGGCCGGGGCGGCTGTTGCCCGGCCTCAGGACGCTCTGGTTGACTTTGTTCGGATTCAAGGCACCATAGCTGATGTGGCCGTTGTTGGCCGCTTCGACCTTGGTAGGCGCGATGACGAGGGCGCCGCCGAACAGGGCGAGGGCGAGGGACAGGGTCGAGAGGGTATTGGCAATCTTCATTGTGTACTCCATTTGTATTTGATGTTTAAGCAAAGACTCTTGCTGAATCCTGAGCCGAATCTATACCCGTCCTTTATCCAAGTTAAGGTGATTTTTATACAAAAATGTTCTGAAGCTTGGGTGTCTTTAGCAAAAACACTAATAGCAGTTTAAATAGTAAACTATTGGTAAATCGAATTAAACGCGCAGGTAATAAAACTAGTTCTCGACGTTTCTAAGGTAAAATTCATGGAATTACATGACGGCACATGCCTTTAGATATTTTGGTTTAGAAGTGATAGAAATATGTGGAATATCCTACTTTTGATGAAAATACTGCTGCGACGCCGAGGCGGGGACCACCCATTCATGATTCAATTCAGCCGTAGCCGTTCGCTGCAACCCACCGAACCAATGCGTCCGACTCGTGACGGCGGCGCAGATTCCGCTGCAACCGCGGTCACGATCCAACGTAACGCATCGGTTACGGGTTATCCAAAGATTCGCCTCGCCGGAGCAATCGGCAACAATGGATGCGGAATTGGGTAACCTGTCGGTTACCACCTATCTGTTACTTAAGGATTCCGAACTCGCTTCCGAAGAGTTCCGAAGAGGGTCGATGGGGTGTGTCTGAAATATAATGTACCATAGCCGTTACTGAACTATATTTATTGGA
>DAINDC010000615.1:0-2391 GCA_036732085.1 Fibrobacterota bacterium
AATATCGGCCGGTTTTACCTCCTTAGAACGGTTCCTGCGGTTTTGACCCCGGAAGTCCTGAAAATGGCGGGATCGTGAAGTAAGGGAAACGTTTATATTTATGCGGCGACTTAGGTCACGGGGGTCCCCTTGGCTCAGGTCAAACTGTCCGCTTAACCTCACCTGAAATGGGGCGGATTTCAGCATGAAGGGGCAGGTATGAAACAGCGAATGATGAGCCTTATATGTGTCTGTTTCTTGGCGATGGCAAGGGGCGTATTCGCCGCTCCGGGACAGGTCGGGACCATGGCCGCAGAATGGCAAGGTCTCAAGGATCTTGATGGAAATACCCAAAATCTTCAGGACTATCGAGGCAAAGTCGTCTTGCTTTTCACGGTCCAGTGGAACTGCGGTGGATGCCAAGCCAATGCCCCGCGTATCGGTAAAATAGCCATGAAGTTCCAGGGGAAATCATTCCAAGCTTTAGGCCCAGATGTCAATCTTGGCACGACTGACAACCTCCGTTATTTTGAGGGCCTTCTTAAAGGAACTAATAATGATTTAAAGTTTCCTCTGCTTATGGGAATCCCAAGTTCTCAATTGACATCGGCTCAGGATGGCAGGAAATGGAGTCTTTACGACGCCTATCGGGACGTTTATTTTGTGATCGATCATACTGGAAAAATCGTTTACCGCTTGGATGGAGATCGTCGTCAAGCCGTAACCGAACAATCCTATACGGGCTTAGAGAACGCCCTCACTGCTGCCATAGCCAACATACCGACGGTATCCATTGTTTCCAACCCGGGGCGCCAAGGCCTTTGCTTACAGGCTTGTAAACGAAATGGCGCTTATCATATCGACCTCACCTCCGGGGGCCGGAATATTTCCGAAAATGTGACGCTCAAGATAATGGACAATCAAGGACGTATTATTCGTGATTTGAATTGGAATTCAAACCTTGCGAATTCCCGCCAAGCACTTTGGAACGGCATGGACGCAAAAGGAAGCAACGTTGCTTGGGGAACCTATTTCCTCAGTGCTACAACACCTGGGCAATCAATTTCACTCTTACTTTCTTGGCTGCCCTAGATGTACTAGGGGAAAAGCAAATTCGCTTTTTCCCACTCTTCCCCATTTTGAAAAAATAATCGGACCAGAAAACAGCCTGCCTTAGTCAGACTGGCGCTCTGCGTAGCCGGATTCCAAACCAATTCCATAAGATCAGGTGGAAGACGTCCAGAATTCCATAATCGCATTCCACTCAAACTGTATACAGCAACCTCAACTCGACCCGTTAATGCCTGGAAAGCGATATGTAGCCCATCCGACTCGGCAAACACGCGCATATGTTTACTCGCAGGCCCGGCCTTGACTGGCTTAGATACGTTTTCACCAGAAGCTTTCAGATATCGGACCGTATCGCCGGAAATGGAAAAGTCGGAAAACTTGGGTAGATAGCCATTAACCGGACGCACCGGTGGAGGATTCGAGCTATCCCAAACTAGATTCCAAGCTCCAAAAGCAAAAACCGTATCAGAGGTCCCAGTTGTTCGCGAACGACAGAACATGAGCGCCCCGAAGAGACTGTTTTGGGGCGCAATAAAAGTGTATGACTTGGAAAGGGCAGGAAAAAATTGGAAGTGATGTTCGGTTTTAAAGACGCCATCGCCAAAGGGGTAAGGGGCATTCGCACCATGGATATTATCCTTTAAGCCATTCATGCAGATTTCATCCGGGCAGACCTGGAGGTCCCAATCTCTGGAGGTATCACTGTCCAGGTTCTGCGGCAATGCCCACAGAGTGTCAATTCCTACGAAAAAACTGTCCGCCTGTTTTTCAGGATCTGAAAAATTCCATGCAAACAGAAGCTTGCCCTCAGCGGGTATGATTTTGGAGGTCGAATCAAATGAGCGGTACCAAACGGGATTGAAGAGTAAATCCGTAAAGCCGGGCTTGGCGGCTACCGAACTACTTAGAATTAACATCAACCCAAATAGTTGCATCGGCAGCCCACATAAACCAATCCAATACGTCTTCATAAATCAAATATAAGCGATAATCAGCCACTAAGGATCGAAGGATGTTTTCATGACAGGTAATTAGGGCTTGCTGAATAGCCTTCTCGCTCAATATTGACAGCGGTTTTGTGATATTTTGCGTAGATTAATGTGCAAAGAAAAGCCAACTTTCAGCCCAGAAAGCGGGTTCTCGAAGCGAGAGCCTTGCACATCCCGATGTACAAAAACCCGCCGAACCGTTCCCAAGTGAAGATGGAATTTTTGGACTTCCCCAATCCCTTCGGAGTGAAACTCCATGGCGACAACCGTTGGGTGCGCCCTCCAACTGCACATGAGGCGCCCCCGGCGCGAGTTCAAGAAGAATCGAAGCCGCCTCAAGGAAAGCTCCTCA
>DAINDC010000616.1:0-2380 GCA_036732085.1 Fibrobacterota bacterium
GTGGAAGGCGCCGGCCCCTGGCGGGCCTTCCTCGCCGATACCCGCGGCCGCGTGATACGGACCTTCGCCTTCGCCGGATCCGGGCGCCGCAGCCTGGACGCGGGGACGCTGTCCCGCGGCATCTACCGCGTCTACCTGTCTGGCGTAACTGGCATGCTACGTCCCCAGAGCCGGCTCGTGCCGCTGCTGCCTTGAGTCTAACCGGGATAGCGAGCATTACGGGCATGGCCGGCGGCATGCGCGCATTCCCGGTTTCCGCGGCCGGCCTGACCCTGGCGCTGTCGGTCCTCCTGTTCCCGTCGCTCCGCAACGCCTCCGCCGCGGCCCCCGCGGGCTTCACCGAGAACAGCGACGATTCCCGCGCGGTCCTGATGACCCTCATCCTGCCGGACCTGCGCGTCTTCGTCGATCTGAAACCCGGGGACATGCCCCGGAACCGCCCGGACGGCGAGCTCAGCGCGGACGAGGTGCGCGCGGCCGTGACCCTGGCGCTCGGGAATTGGGCGCTCGTGCTGCCGGGCCTGCATTTCCGACTCGTCGCTTCCCCGGATTCCGCCAATTTGGTGATGCGCTTTCGCGACTATGGCGGGCATATCCCCGGCGGCTCCACGGCCGTGTCCTTCCTGCCCGGGCAGTGGCGCCCGCCCAAGCCCGCGCCAGGAGGCTTCGATTTCGCCTGCGGGGCCGAGCAATTCGGCAAGCTCCCTTCCGGCGGAACCTGCGCGGAAACCGCCAACAATATCATCCTCTTCCAAACCCGGGACGTGGCCTTTCGCCGCGTCGACTTCCTGGATGCGAGGATGCACCATGCGTACCTGGCCGCCAAGGCGGATCGCGCCGATCCCCGCAAGCGCTTCTTCCGGTTCCTCCCGGACGCCCGCTACCAGGCCTGGCCGCCGGACCGTTCCACCTGTGTTACCGGTGCCCCGCGCGGCATCCCGGGCGCCCCGCGCGGCGCGGCCTATCCGGCCTGGGACGTCCAATGCCTGGCCGACTCCGATTGGGCCGCGCTCCCGCATTTCGATCGATTCGGTCCCGTGGAGGGCCCCTATGACCTGGCCGGGATGGCGCAGCACGAATTCGGACATGCCATCCTGGGAGGCCATACCTGCGAGTCCGGCGCCTGCCTGTTCCTGACCGGGGGCGCTTACCAGGATTTCGGGCGCGACACGGTGTATCGCATGGGAGAGGCCATCCGCCTGGCGCATTGGCATTCAGGGGCCGGGAGTGTCCGATCGGACGGGGCCGTCGCCCATCCCTCCGCCGCCGATTCGGGCAGCTATTCCCTCATGTTCACCGGCAACGGGCTCGATGCGGCCTGGAACAGCCGCGGGATCTTCGAGATCGACGGCCGCCGGCTGGCTTCGGGAGCGCTCGACTGGAATTGCGCGCCGGTCGGGCCCTGGAAGGGGTATCTTACCAGTTACCCAAGGACGGGCGGCTGGATCGTTCTAAAGAATGCGGCGGGGGAGACCAAGTACGTGGACGATTGGCGTTATGCGCAGCGGCTCATGGCCTGGCCCCTCGGCCACGGCCGGCCCGTGTCCGCCGGCTGGTTCCAGACCGGCGTCATCCTGGGGCAGGGCCCAAAGTAGGGCCTCCGCTCAGGTACTGCCCAGGATCCCGCCCAGATGCCTCTGGGCTTCCACGCTGACGGTCTTGACCATGAACTCCAAAGTGTCCTGATCCAAATCGTACATATACGCGCACATCACCGCGCCCAGCAGCAGGATATAGGCGAGGCGCTTGTGCCTGTGCAGGGCGTCGCGGCCGGGATAGGCTCTCCGGAATCCGAATGGGGAAACGATCACCATGGATTGCGGCAGCTTGCGCACGGTCCGCTTCCTCGATTTGTTCTTGGCCAGTTTATGCGCCATCCGTCTGGCGGCGTGGATGCGTTCCTGTTCGGTCTCTTCTAACATGATGACGTCCGCTCCTCCTCCTCTCCATTCTACCCGCAATGCGGGCGCGATTCAAACCCGGTGTGTACCGACAGGGACGCGGCAATTGCCTTGTTTGAAGCGGAACCTCGGATTCTCCCAACTCCCCAAATCCGGGACCGCGAAAACCGCCAAAACGAGAGGGCTGATGATGCAGTAAGCGCTTACCATCGAGTCCTTCCGATTCGATCTAACCTACTTAATCAATAGGGATTATAAAAATAGAAAAAGGCTTTAATTCATTTAAAAATGACATATTTTTAAAATATAGCCTCGAAGAAACTAATAAATGGACGACAAACCTTGTTAACCACTAGGAATAAGCTCGGCCCTTATTATATTTAGCCTACTATGAAAGACTTAGAAGCATCATCCCATGGACTCGCCACCACGCCCGTAGATCTCGTCACTTCCGAGGCGGCCCAGATCTGGAAAAAGAC
>DAINDC010000617.1:0-2368 GCA_036732085.1 Fibrobacterota bacterium
TGGACGAGGCCCAGAGCCTGGTCTACGAGGCCTGGAATACGGAAGGCCCGGAAAAGATCCACCTCGCGCGCCGCGCCCTCGACCTATCCGAAAATTGCGCGGACGCCTATGTCATCCTCGCCGACGAGGACGCGAAATCCCTGCCCGCGGCCCTGGAGCTTTACCGCAAGGGCGTGGAGGCGGCCAAGCGCTCCCTCGATCCCTCCATCTTCGCCAGGTCGGCCGGCAAGTTCTGGGACATCATGGAGACGCGTCCCTACATGCGCGCGCGGCTCGGCCTCGCCGAGTGCCTGTGGGATCTCGGCAAGAAGGCGGAGTCGATCGAGCACCTCCGGGATTTGCTGCGGCTCAACCCCAATGACAACCAGGGCGTGCGCTATATCCTCGTCCAATGCCTGCTCGAATCCGGCGCCGACGAGGAGCTGGGGGAGTTACTCGGACGTTACCCCGGGGATTCCTCCCCGGAATTCCTCTACACCAAGGCCTTGTGGATGTTCCGACGGGAAGGACCGGAGGGATCGGCCGACGACCTGCTGGCCCGGGCCATCGCGGCCAACCCCCATGTCCCCGCCTTCCTCCTGAAACGCAAAAAGCTCGCGGCGGACTCCGTGGATTCGTCCGGGCCCGGAACCGTCGGGGAAGCGGAAGCCTATGCCGCCGGGGCCATGGACGCCTGGAACAAGACCCTGGGAGCCGCTGATTGGCTTTCCGGACACGCTCCCGGTTAACCTCCCCCACTCCCTCTACCGGCCGTGGACAGAGGGCCTAAATAAATAGACTTTTATGCCATGAAACTGGCCCACCGAGCCCCCCGGCGCGGCGCGGCCAAGCAATCAGGAGCGATGGATGGATTGTCCCAAGTGCGAATCGATCATGGAACCGGTAACCTTCAATTCGATCACCGTGGATCGGTGCACCAACTGTCTGGGGATCTGGTTCCCGGAAGCCGAGCATAAGGAATTGAAGGGGATGAAGGGATCGGAGGCCATCGACATCGGCTCGCCCAAACTCGGCAAGGTCTACGATCTCATCCGGACCATACCCTGCCCCGTCTGCAAGGACACCATGGAAAGCATCACCGATACCTTCCAGCCGCATATCCGCTACGAGGCCTGCGTGCGCGGCCACGGGGTCTTTTTCGACGCCGGCGAATACAAGGATTTCAAGCAGGAGACCTTGGGCGATTTCTTCAAGAGCCTGGCCATGCGGCATAAGAAGCGGAAGAAATAATCCCCTCCAGGGTGAGGATTTCCCCGCTCCCCGGCCCTTCACGGGGCAAAGGCGAAGGTCGCCGTCCCGGCCGTGGTTCTCGGTTGCAGGCTGATCCCCTTAGGTAACTTTCGTGATACCCCGATACCCGAGGCCGCGGGGGTCTTCCAGATGTCGGTGATGGGGACGGCCGTGGCGGCGGCGCCGGAATGGGCGAGCCCGTACATCTCCTCCAGGGTGCGCAGGACCTCATAATGGGTGATGCGCTCCGGATAGCTTCCCTTCTTCACCATCGGGCCCAGGAAGAGGGTGGGGATGAGGTTGGCGCCGCCGTCGTTCTCGTCCTCGTCGAAGGTGAGGATGAACAGGCTGTTGTGCGTCTTGCACCATTGCACGTAGCCGTCCAGGTTGGCTTTCACCCAGGCGTCGCCCTGGGCCACGGTCCCGTCGTGCATGTCGTTCCGCAGGTTGGGAATGACGTAGGCGAGGGTCGGCAGCAGGCGGTAATCGGAAGGGAAGTCGCTGAAGGCGAGATTGGCGGAGGCCGGGATGCCGTTGGCTCCCATCCCCTGCCAATTGATCCAGGGCGCATGCTTGCGCGCATAGGCCTTGCTGGTCGCGCCGTTGAATCCGGCCGAAGGCAGATCCTCCGAATACCCCGCGAACCTCAAGGACTTGGCGAGGAGGGCCGCGCCGAGATTCGCGGTCTTGAAGGGCAGGCCGGCCGGGACATAGTCATCGGTGACGCCCTGGTTGGATCCGGAGAAGATCATCAGGTAGTTAGGCTGGCTCGGATGCGTCAGGGCATAGGACTTGGTGAAGGCCGCGGCATTCGAATCGTTCGCGAGCTTGTTGATATAGGGCGCCGACGCGGAGCCGATGACGCTGCCCTCGCCATGGTTTTCCAGGATGAGGATGACCACGTGATCGGGCCGCGGAACCAAGGGCGTGGCCGCCGATGCGGACAGAGCGACGCCCGCGGCCAGGAGGAGGGCGGAAGCGAAGGGCTTCATCAGGAAGCGGAGCGGGGATTTCATGGGCCTTGTAAGCATTGCCGGGATTCCGCCTTAAAAAGAAAAAGAAAAGACGCGCCTTACTTCTTTTCAAAAACGTAACTGCTCAGGGTGATTGACAATCGATTCCTTGGAAAGATAAGCTG
>DAINDC010000618.1:0-2350 GCA_036732085.1 Fibrobacterota bacterium
ACCCTTCCGCAGTTGCGCTTCGCTTGGATTGCTATGACCTGCTTTCCGAGGGACTCGCATCCTCAAGGTGTCGCCCGTGCCGGGCGTACATAAAAAAGGGCTTCGAATGAAGCCCTTTTCTGTATCAACTTTTTAAACTTTTCATGTCCCCGCGAGCGGGGACGGCGCCAGCCTAGTTCTCGTCGTAGGTGCGTTCCACTTCCTCACGGTCCTTCTTCTCTACGATTTCACTGTTGAAATTGCGATCGATGGGAAGGGCGTTCAAATCCGGATTGGTATTGTCCAGGATGTAAACGGCGGAAGGATTGTCCAGCCAGCCTACGACCTCGACGTCCTTCAGGTTATGGGAGCCGCCGCTGGTGATCTTGACCTTCTCGATGGTGCTGTTCTCGACCCAGCCTTTGATGCTGCCGGAGGTCTTGATCATGGAGCGGGCCTTGCCCTGCTTGAGGATGGAGATTTCATCCCCGGTTCCAAGGTCCATGACCTTTTCGCCTTCGTCGGATTGCTCGCTCTTATAGACGGCGGCACCTCCGGACTTGATACGCGTGACCGTGGTGGTTTCAGTCTTGCCCTTGTCTTTCGTGAAAGAAAAAGCGACGAGCGTGAGAACGAGGAAAGTGACAAGTTTCTTCATAAAGCCTTCCTTAAAACCGGTTGGGAGCCGTGTCCGATGGTTAGCAATATATAGCCAAGGAAGAAAATCCACAAGGGCTCCCGGCAATAAATTTCAGCGTTTTTAGGGTCGGTAGCAGGTTTCTCGGGAGGCTAGACTTTAGGGGGGATGGGGGCTGGGAGCCCGGATTTCCCGGCTCCGGTTGCGATCCATGGATGCGGCGTTGATTGCCCCGCCAGATAAACCCAGCCGCTCATATCGAGCGGCCCCGCCCCTCTTTCCCCTTCCAACCCACTCCACCCTTCTCCGAGCTTCACCAACCTTTTCCAAGCCCAACCTTTTCCAAACTTTTGGTCATAAAACCGTAAGTTCCGGGTCCAAACGAGTTTAGCTCCATCTGGCGATTGCATAGAAAATTTAGGGAACGGTATAATAAGCTCAAACTTGAGTAATGGGAAAGCCAGGGGAATTGCATGGAAATCCTGATGAAAATCGCCAAATTCATTGATGAAGGCGGAACCGTCGAGTACTTGATCCTGGGCCTGCTCGGCCTGGGACTCTCCGTCATCTTCGAGAGGGTCTGGTTCTTTTTCATAAAATGCCGCGTCAACTCCAAGAAGCTCCTGGCGGATACCACAGCCTTGATCCGCAAGGAAAAGGTGGCGGAGGCCCGCAAACTCTGCAACCAGACCGGCACGCCCTTAGGCCTGATCCTGGAAGCCGGCATTTGGAAATATGAGCAGGCGTCGACAGCGGAAGAAATCAAGGATGCCCTGGAGGAAGTGGCCCTGCGGGAAGTTCCCCGGCTGCAAAAGCGAACCCACTACCTGGGATTGCTCGCCAACCTTTGCACCTTGGTAGGCCTGCTCGGAACCATCTTCGGTTTGCAGGAAGCCTTTTCGGCGCTCGAATCCGCCGACCCCTCGCAGAAAAGCAAGCTGCTGGCGCGCGGCATCACCCTGGCGCTCAATGCCACGGCGCTGGGACTCATCTCCGCCATGATCTGCATGGCCGCCTTCACCTGGCTCGGCTCCAAGGCCAACAATCTGCTCGAGCAGATCGACGAGACCGTCCTGCGCCTGGTCAACTTCCTCAACGCCCAACGCAAGAACAATCCCGATCGCAAGGCCGCACCCGGAGTGGCCGGTTCAGGTCAGCCGGGATGAGCGGCTCCGTTTCCGGCCCCGGGCCGGGCGGCGGCAAACGGAAAGGCGGGCTCACCAACAAGGGCGGCCTCTCCGACGCCCCTCCGATCGATTTGGATATGACCCCGATGATGAACATGCTCATCATCCTCATCTCCTTCCTGGTGACCATGGTGGTCTTCACCCAATTGGCCGTCATCAAGTTCAACCTTCCGCCTTCGGGACCGGGCGAAGGCCAGGCGCAGGCGGCTCCGGATTCGGCCACCGCCAAGGACGTGGACATCACCGTGGTCGTCTCCGAGAACGGCTTCCAGATCATCGGCGAGGGGCGCAAGCTCGATCCCATTCCCAAGGGATCCAAGGGTTATGACTACCCGCGTCTGGGCCAGTTCATGAAGTCCTTGAAGGACGAATATCCGACCGCGGAAAACGTGGTCCTGCTGATCGATTCCACCATCCTTTACCAGGACATCGTCTCTTCCATGGACGTGATGCGCGAGCATAATTTTCCGAACATCCTCCTGTCCGGAGGCGTGTCCCAGTGAAGCTTCTGAAAAAGAAACGCAGGGGCTCGCCGGAATTCGCGAAG
>DAINDC010000619.1:0-2344 GCA_036732085.1 Fibrobacterota bacterium
CATCATGGCCATTCCGCCAAGGACCACCAAAGTCCATTGCTTCAAATTCATTGCTCCATCTCCTTGTTTTCCAGAAATCTAATTCTTTAGCCAGGAAATCTAAATTTTGCGCGCGATTTTTCCAGACTAGTTCGGTTGGAATTCAATAATCGGACCATCTGGGCATGGAATTGCCTCCGGAGAAACTCAGGCGCTTCTGGTTGGTGCCGTCCGCATTCATCATGAAAATCTCCGCGCCGCCCGTGCGGGTGGACATAAAGACAATATGCCGGCTGTCCGGGCTCCAACTGGGGTTCTCATTGCTCCCGGCCAAGGTGGTCAGCTTGAGGGGATCCTTCCCGTCGGGTGAGATTGTCATGATATTCAGGTTATTGCCCTCATCCATGGTCGTATAGGCGATGCGATCCCCCTTGGGAGACCAGGAGGGCGAGCCATAATAGTCCCCTTCATGGGTAATGGCGCGGAGATTGGCGCCGTCCCGATCCATGATATAGACATGCGGCTTGCCGCTCCGATCGGAGATGAAGGCGATCTCATATCCGTTGGGGGACCAACTGGGCGAGGTCTCGATGGAACCGGAGTAGGTCAGGCGCTGGGGCTTGCCTTCCGGGAAGGCGCGGCGATAGATCTCGGAATTGCCGTCCACGGTGGAGGCATAGACGATTTCCTTGTCCGTTTTGTTGTAGCTGGGCGAGGTATTCATGCCCTTGGACGTGAAGAAGACGCCGTTCTTGCCGCTGTCGAAATCCTTGAGGTAGAACTGGGGCTGCCCGCCGGCATAGCTGGTATAGAGGATTTTCGATTTGCCGTCCATCCAGGCCGGAAAGAGGTTGATGGATTTGTTCTTGGTGACGTCGGCCACGTTGGCGCCGTCATAGTCCATGATCGAGATCTCCTTGTTGCCGGAATGCTTGGTAACATACGCGATACGGGTCTGGGCGATCCCCTTCTCGCCGAAGAGCTGGTAGACGAGCTCATCCGAGAACTTATGCGCCGAGAGCCGCAGCTCGGCCTTCTTGCCCGAATATTTCTTGCCCAGGATGCGTTCGCCGGTCTCGAGATCGATGAGTTCGCAGCCCAAGGTGAAATTGTCGCCTTCCAAGGTGAACTCGCCCTTGACATAGGCCAGGGCGCCTTCCGTCTTGAACATGAGCTTGGAGGTGCTGTCGAACTGGGGCGCGGACTTGACCTTGAAGCGCCCGCTGAAATCCAGATCCCAGGCGATGACGACGCCCGGATTGAACGGGATGGAATTGGCATCGCCCTTGGTGCATTTGAAGTCGGTGAAACCCAGCGCGATGGTCTCCGCGCCCTTCTGCTCGGAAGTGATGGTAACATCCACGGCGCGCGGCGAGGACGGGAAAAACGCCAGGCCGGAAAGGGCAAGTGCCAGGAAGGACCGGTTTAGAAAAGACCTACTGGCCATGGTAAATGAGCTCACATCCGACCTCAAGTTCATCATTAGGGAAGTTCACGGGGATTGGAGGAACGGTCTCCAATCGCTTGATGGTCATCAAGGCTACATCATCAAGGCTGGCATTCCCACTGGATTCGGAAACCGTAGCGGAACTCACCGAGCCATCCCGAGAAACTTTGAAGATGAGTTTTACCTTTGCCGTGCCCGAGACGTCCAGTCCAGTAGGGGGATTCCAAAGGTTGTCGACTTTTTTATTGACCCGCGCGGCCCATTGGGAAAGGCGTGGATCCTGCGGCACGCTGATTTGGACCTGCGGCTGCAGCACCTGCTGTTCCACTGGCGCCTCTTTCACCACCTTGGGCTCCGGATCTTCCTTGACCACCTTGGGCTCCGGCTTCTTGACCGGGTTCACGGCCTTGGTGGGCTTGGGCGTGAGCTTGGGCGCGTCCGGAGGCTTGACCGGCTCGGGGGGCGGCTTGGGCGGCTCCGGGGGCGGCTGGACCTTGGGCGTGATGGGGCGCAGCTTGGGCTTCTCCAGGTTGACGATCTCGAAGACCGGGACCACGGAGGCGCGATGGGGAGCGAGCAGGGCCGATAGGCCAATCATCAACATGGCGACGCCATGCACCAGCACGGAAATGAGGATGGAGGTTTTCTGCTCGAGCGGCTCGCGAGGCTTGAGCGCCACGGTTACGGGCCGCGATGGGCTGGGGGCTTCGGCCTCGGGAGCAGGTGCCAGATGATGTGACGCCATGCGCGACGGCCTTCTCTCAGTGGTGGCGGGGCTTGGAAGCGGTATGGGCGACGGCCCCGGGGTCGGTGAGGAAGCCCAGCCGCTTGCCGCCCTGGCGCTGAATGGCGGCGACCAGTTCCATCACGAAGCCGTACGGCACGGTCTGATCGCTATTGATGATGACCGCCGTCTCC
>DAINDC010000620.1:0-2342 GCA_036732085.1 Fibrobacterota bacterium
GGCCCGCATTGGGATGGCAGCTTACCAGGCAGCCGGCGATGCGCGAAAGTTCCTGCACATAGGGACGCATGTCCTCCGCGCCCAAAGAGCAGTTGATGCCCACGCTGAAAATGGGAACATGCGAGATGGAAATCCAGAAGGCTTCCACAGTCTGGCCGGACAAGGTGCGTCCACTTTTATCAACTATTGTCATCGAGATCATGACGGGCAGGCGGATATTCTTCTCTTCGAAATATTTCTCGATGGCGAACAGGGCCGCCTTGCAGTTCAAGGTATCGGTGATGGTCTCGACCAAAAGCAAATCGGCGCCGCCGTCGATGAGGCCGCGGACCTGTTCGGTATAGGCGTCGACAAGCTGCTGGTAGGTGACGGAGCGGAAGCCGGGATCGTTCACGTCCGGGGACATGGACAGGGTGCGCGTGGTGGGACCGATGGAACCGGCCACGAAGCGGGGCTTGGCGGGATTCTTGGCGGTGAAATCGGCGGCGGCTTTTTTGGCCAGCTTGGCTGCGGAGACATTGAGCTCGTAGACCAGGCTCTCCATATGGTAGTCCGCCATGGAGACGGCATTGGAGTTGAAGGTATTGGTCTCGAGGATGTCGGCGCCGGCTTCCAGATAAGCGCGATGGATGCCGCCGATGATGTCGGGCCGGGTGAGGGCGAGCAAATCGTTATTGCCCTTGACGTCGCAGCCATGGGACTGGAAACGCGCGCCGCGGAAATCACCTTCGCCGAGGGTATGCCTTTGGATCATGGTGCCCATGGCGCCGTCCAGGATTAGGATGCGCTTCTGCGCTTCGCGTAGCACGGGGTATTGGGCGGGATCGAGTACGATTTTGGAGGACATGTTCGCTTTTCCTTTTTCCTGATGCGGGGACCGGCATGGTGCGCCGCGCGCCCGTTGGTGTCAGTGTTTTTCGGCTTGGACCAGCAAGCCTTCGATTTCGGGATAATCCGAGGAGGACCCGGTGATTTCGGTATGAATGCCGGAGAAGCCGCTTTCCTTGAGCCAGGTTTCCAAATCGGCCAACGAGAATCCGAGCCAGAAATCCCCGAACTTGGTGCGCATCCATTCCTCGCCATGCGCGAGCAGATCGAGGATGAGGATGCGGCCTCCAGGAACCAGGAGGCGATGGGACTCGGCGATGGCTTCCTTGGGCTTGGCGGCGTGATGGAGCGATTGCGAGACGATGACGATATCGAAGCTGCCGGCGGGCAGACCGGTCTCTTCCATCGGCGCATGCAGGAAGACGGGACTCGCGGAGTCCGCATCGGATCCGTCCTGGGTCTCGTCATCCCGGTTGGGAACGTTTCCCCGCGCGAGTCGGATTTGTTCTTCGCTGGAGTCGATGCCGGTCACGTCATTCCCGGACTGGGCCAAAAGGATGGAGAGGCGACCGTTGCCGCAACCCAAGTCGACGATGCGCTGGCCATGGATGAGGCGGATGAGTCCGTTGCAGAGGGCCCGCCAGCTCTGTCCGGGCGAAGGCATGTTCTGGATGGCCTGGGAATTGAAAAACTCACGCGACCGCTCCGCGCGTTCGTCGAGCACCTTGCGGAGGCTGCGCATGTCACGGGCATACCACTTGGCGGCCGGGGCGCTTTGCAGCGCGTTCTCGACGATTTCCAGTTTCGGATCCTGCTTGCCATTGCGGGGGATCCGATAGAGGACCTTTTGGCCTTCCTTACGGCTGGCGACGAGATCCTGTTCCTTGAGCAGGCCGAGCTGGGTGGAGAGGGTGCTTTGACCCAATCCGAGGATTTTCTGCAATTCGCCGACAGCCAATTCGCTTTCACTGAGGATGGTCAGAATGCGCAGGCGCGTTTCGTCGCTGAGGAGTTTGAAGACCCCGGTCAGGACGTCGATTTGCAGGACTTTGGACATGGTTTTGTAAGTATATCAATATATCGTGAATTAAAGATATATTTTTCATCCCTGGGGAAGATTGTTACCTGCGGCGGTGGCCGGGGGGCCCGGGGGGCGGCGGGTGGCCGGCTCAGGGGCTATGCGTCAAGGCTTATCGGTTCGCTGGTTTGCCGTCCGGTCGGGAGGTGGGGGTTCGCTGGGTTGGCCGCACCGGCTCATGCAAGCGGGTCGATAGGATCCGGTTGGCTCCAAGTATTCGCCGGCGCCCTCCCGCCGACCCCGCTCCTCCGCTGCCGACGCCCAAGCAACCTGCTTCCGCAGGTTGTTGATGCTCCTCAGGGGTTGACGCTCCTCCGGGGTTGACGCTCCGCCATATCGCCGGACACCCGCCGCCCCTCGGACCCACAGTCATTGTCGGAGGTAAACGGACAGACCGCGGGGAGGGGAAAGGAGCTCTGGCGCGTCGGCAGTGGGG
>DAINDC010000621.1:0-2335 GCA_036732085.1 Fibrobacterota bacterium
TACAAGTGACTTTTTGGCCCAAAATCACCCACTCGATCGCCCGAAGAGCCAATTTTATTGGGGGATGGGGAAGAGAAGAAATTACGAACTAAAAGAATAAGACTCGCACCGAAAAGAGAATTGCAAATCGAACGCTTATTCAATTCCTTGCTATGAAGGCTTGGAAAAGCGGGGTATTTCCCCACCCGCCGCGGCCGCATTTCCCGTCTTCCACCCGGAGCGGAGGCGGCAAATAATTCATTGGATCTCCCAAGCCCAGGACCTATTTTGTCGGAGTCGATTTTTGGGGAGTTGAACCTCCGTTCCGACACCGGGACCGATTAGACGAAGGAGCACCCGCATGCGACTGTCCCTGCCGGCGAACTACGATTCCGCGATTCTTGCGGAGCTCAAGGCCTGCGATGTCTGCGAAATCTACGGCAAGCTGCCCCGCGATTCCGTGGGGGGAGGCCGCCCCACCTATATGTCCGCACCCCTGGGCAAAGGGAAACTTGAACGTTACGTCGCCGACGTGCGACGCGCCGGTATGGAGTTCAATTACTTGCTGAACGCATCCTGCCTGGGGAACCGGGAGTGGACCCGTCCGTTCCACCGCCGGTTCGACCGGCTGCTGGGCTGGCTGGAGGGTATGGGCGTAGAAACGGTGACGGTGGTTTCCCCCTATCTGCTGAAAATTATCAAGCGGCATTTCCCGCGCTTCAAGGTCAAGGTCGGGATATACGCCCAGGTGGACACGGTGAAGCGCGCCAGGTATTGGGAGGATCTCGGGGCGGACGGCATCAACCTGGAGTCCTTTTCCATCAACCGCCATTTCGAAAAGCTGGAGCGGATCAGGGCGGCCGTCCGCTGCGACCTGATCCTGATCGCGAACAACTTCTGCCTGCCCAACTGCCCTCTCCAGCTGCAACATCAAAACGGGCATTCGCACGCCTCGTGTTCAGGCGGCGGTTTCTTGGTGGATTATTCACTCATGCAATGCCAATACCGGCGCCTCACCGAGCCGTGGAACCTGATTGCCGCAGGCTGGATACGGCCGGAGGACATCGGGCAATACGAGAGCATCGGATATTCCAGTTTCAAACTTATCGAACGGAACATGCCCTCCGAGGATCTGCTCAAGCGGGCCCGGGCCTATTCCAGCCGGAGCTTCGAGGGGAATTTCGCCGAGCTGCTGTTCTCCTGGGGTTTCCGCAAGCATCCTCCGGGCTTCAGCTGGCTCCATCTCCTGCGCCATCTGGGCTTGTGGAACCTGAGCCCATTCAAGCTGGGACTCGTTCGCGGACTCATGCGGTCGGAAGGTTTTTTCCATCTCCGGGAACGATCGCCGGTGGTCATCGATTCCCGGGCCATTCCAGCGGACTTCCTGGAGCGCTTCAAACGCGGTTGCAACGATGTTGAATGCGACCGCTGCGGATACTGCGCCGCCGTCGCGAAAAAAGCCGTGCGGATTGAGCAGGACTTCCTCCAGGATGTCCTGCCGCGTTACCGGGCGTTGGAGGATGAGCTGTTGAGCGGCGGCGCCTGGGGGCTGCGACCGAGACCGGCCGCGGGCAATCCCCATGCGCCCCTTCCCGGCGTTTCGATCACCAATCCTTCCCCGGCATCGGCCGCGTAGGAGGTCGCTCCGCACGTATGGCAAAACGCTAAAGGCGCTTCGCCATGCCCGAAGAAAGCATGTACTCCAATTATGTAAAGAGTGGGGCCCAACCCCACAAAAGAATGCGCGCGAAAGAAAGAGTCCTTCGAAGTCCCGCGTTGCCTCACACATCGTGTGCTCGGCCACCAACGCACCCCACTAGAACACAACATTCCGTGTGACGTCGTCGATATAATCAAATAAGCGCCTATGGGGATTCCAGAGCCTAACCGTATCTCTTTCCGGAAAAAACCGAAAGCCATTGTTAATCCCAAGACCAGGGCAAAGATGAGGGAGTGGTTCCAGGCTTCGGGTTGTGGCGTCGTTGCGAATGGTCATTGCTCCTTTCAAGATTTCCAGTTCCGGCATTGCGGGGGAGGGGGAGAGTTTTGGCGATTAGAGGGCAAAGTTTAAACGTCGCGAAAAGGGGTTATCGGAGAATTGGGGAACCTTGCTTGGAAAAGTTCGAATTTCATGGGGTGTGGGGATTGGAAAACGGCTTCGATTTACCTTTGCTCCCAAAGCGCCGGCCGCTCTACGGGGCCGGGTTGCCGGAAAGCGGATCAAAAGGCAGTTTCCTGAGCGCGCACTTTGACGCGGACACCGAATATGAAATCGCTTTCAGCCTTACTGATCGGCTTTGTCTGCCTGTTATCAGGTTGCGACCCAGCCCCCGTAACCTCCAGCGTACCGGTCCCC
>DAINDC010000622.1:0-361 GCA_036732085.1 Fibrobacterota bacterium
GAGGTAGAGGGTCAAAGGGAAACCATACATTTCCACGAAAAGGGCTACGATAAAGGCCGAAAAGGTACCGAAGGTTCTCCAGTCCCGCTTCGATTGGGGCTTAAAGAAGCTGAAGGCGAAGAGGATGAAGATTCCCGAGTTGATGACAACAAGGCTCCAGAGTCCGTAGGCAGGCATTGCATGGTTTATGGCCTATCTCCGGGATACGGGGTGATCGGCGGCCGATGCTGCGTATTGGCATCGTGGTTTTGTTCGTGACAGCCATGATCATGGTGCATGAAGAGGTGCATCAGCGGGCAGGCCAGTAAAAACAGATACGGAAGGATTCCGAGAATGTGCGCCCTATGCTCTTCCCAATTCA
>DAINDC010000622.1:371-2101 GCA_036732085.1 Fibrobacterota bacterium
GTCGGCTGGTGCGGCGGCATCGACTGCAATCCCGATCCCGCTGCCGCGAAGCCGGCCGCTTGCATGAACTTGCGATCGATGATGTAGATGGGGTGGAGATCTTGATCTACGTAGTATAAAAAGTTGATCGCGACGATATGAACGGATCGAATTTTGAAGGTTGGGCTCGCAAGGGTTACATTCAAGTTACCGTACCACACGGACTTGCACATAATGACCAAGGAGCCCGACCGATGAAGGTAGAAACCCTTTTGAACTGCGCCATGACCGCCTTCAAAAAAAAGTTCCTGGATATTTGTCCGGAAGGCCCCCTGCCCGATTTGACTGTGGATTCCTTTGCCCATTTGGTCCAGATTTTCAAGGAGTCCTTTTCGGCCTGCGGGACCACGGCCCTCAAGGCTTACTTGGAATCCTGCGATGAGAAAGACGATGTCCTGGCTTCCTCCTTTGGCAAGGTCCGCTTCAAAATGGTAAGCCCCAAGGAGTTCCTGACTCCTTTCGGTTGGGTGTCGGTAGCACGCCGGTTGTACCAGACCGATGCCGGGGACGTCAGCTTGGTGCCTCTCGATGAGAAATGGGATATGCGAGGTGAAACCTTGACCCCGGTCGTCCGTGAAGCGATCCATTATATCAGCGGCCACAATACGCCGCAGGTGGCTGAGGTATTGTTGTCCAAATGCGCGCTTTTCACGCCCTCGCGCACGGCGATACTGCATGCCAACGAAGGGTTTGGGACCGTTTGGAAACAACACGGAGCCGCCGTTCTGGCGAAGGTCAGGAAAAAGGAGACTGTCCCCTCTCAGACTCATGCGGTGGTTGTGAGCCTGGACGGCGTGAACGTCCTCATGAACGAGAAGGGCAAGAAGCGGGGGCGGAAGCGCCACCGACCCAGCGAGAATCCTTCGGAGGAAACGACAACCTCCTATCAAAACGCCATGGTGGGCAGCGTGAGCCTGTATCGTCTCCCCGAAAAGGAAGAAAAGGGACCGCAGCGGCTCACGAGCCGGTATGTAGCCCGGATGCCGCAGGAGGAGTTTCCGGATTTCAAGGCGGCGCTGGAGGCGGAAGTGGCGACGACCTTTTCGAAGCTCCCCGCCCGTTGCCGGAAGATAGTGATTGTGGACGGGAGCCGGGGGTTGTGGAACCATGTGAAGACGAATCCGCTTTACAAGCGATGCCTGTTCCTGGTGGATTACTGGCATGCGACCGAGTACCTAGCGAAAGCGGCGGAGGCGGCCTACGGGGCCACCAGCTACGACGGTCAGGGTTGGTTTCGCAAGTGGAAGGAAGCGCTTCTGACGGAAAAGGGCGCCGCGAAAAGGGCGTTGAGGGCCATGGCCTACTTGCTGAAAAGCCGAAATCTCAAGGGGAAAAGCAAGAAGGACCTGCTTGCGGCCATGCGATTTTTCAAGAACAATTTGAAGCGGATGAAGTATGCCGGGTTCCATAATCGCAACCTGCCCGTGGGCAGCGGAGTTGTGGAAGCCGCCTGCAAAAGCATCGTGAAGGCCCGCATGTGCCTGAGCGGAATGCGATGGACCAAGGAGGGTGGAGAAACCATCCTAGCCATACGCACAGTCATCAAATCCAATCGCTGGGACGAATGCTGGCGCGAGTATCAAGCCGTCAGGCTCGCCGCATGATACGTAGATCGGAGTCTCCACCCAATTCATGGTGATGGCTATCGCGAGAAAACCCGAAAGGACGATCCACCATGGAAATCTTAATCT
>DAINDC010000622.1:2111-2333 GCA_036732085.1 Fibrobacterota bacterium
AAGAATGGTTGCAAAGTGGAAGCGTTACAACTCTCCAGCATGGAAAGGGTGGAGAAAGCCCTAGCCCTCTATGCGGTGATAGCTTGGCGCATCAACCGTCTCATGCGCCTGGGTCGTTTGTGCCCTGACTTGAAAGCGGACCTGCTTTTGGAGAAAGAAGAGTGGCAAGCAGCCTATATTTTGAACAAGAAGAAGCCTCCAAAGGAAACCCCAGTCCTCAAT
>DAINDC010000623.1:0-2325 GCA_036732085.1 Fibrobacterota bacterium
GTATTGTCGGTGACATAGGCGGAGGTGGCGCCCAGGTGGATGATGCCGGCGGCCTTGGAACATTGCAGTCCGTAAGCATGCACATGGGCCATCACGTCATGGCGGACCGCCTTCTCGCGCTTCTCCGCTTCCTCGAAATTGATTTCCTTTTCCGACGCCTTCAACTCCGCTATCTGGGCATCGGTGATGGACAGCCCCAATTCCTTTTCGGCCTCGGCGAGCAGGATCCACAGGCGTCGCCAAGTCTGGAACTTGAACTGGGGCGAGAAGAGGAAGCCCATCTGGGACGAGGCGTAGCGCTTGATGAGGGGATTTTCATAGGTCCGGTAATCGTTCATGCCAGGCCAAAATAGCTCCTTCCACGCCCGGCGGAAACCCATGGGACGGGCCTTGGGCGGAATCGGCCGGTCAAATCGGCGGAATTCCAGGCGGAAGGCGATGTTTTTACTTTGTCCGGGATGGAGCCCACCGAGCCGACCACATCGACTGGCAAGGAACTGTTCTTTGCCTACGGCAGCCTGCTGCGGGAGACCGGTAACCTGCAAGTGGACAAGGCCATGGCCGAGGCCGGCGATAATCTGGGGCGCGGATTTATCGGCGGACGGCTCTATGATTTGGGAGAGTTTCCGGGAGCTCTGCCTGCGGAGGGGGCGCTGCCGGAAGCGACGGAAGGTCAGGTCTGGGGACGATTGATTGCCTTGCGCGATCCGGCGGCCTTCTTCGCCATGATGGACGATTACGAAGTCTTTCTTCCCGGACAACCGCGGGAAAGCGAATTCATCCGTAGTAAGACACGGATCTTTCTCCCCGACGCCGCAACATCGTATACTGGCCATGTCTATTTCTACAATCAGAGCGTGGCAGGCAAGCCGATCATCCCGAACGGGGATTATCTCGCCTACCGTCAAGCCAAGGAGTCTCCCCGGTGAAACCCAGCTTATCCCTTCTCGTACTGGCCTGCCTGGTCTCCGTTTCGATCGCGGCTCCCGTTCCGCCCGCCTGCCATGCGCCCGCGCCCGATTCCCAAACCCTGCTCGATAGCCGCGTCCACGCGCCCGATTGCACCGACTTGGACACCACGGGAATTTATCCGCCCAGCTCCGGCACCCATTATAACGAATGGGCGAAATACCAAGCCTATGACCAACCCGTGTCGCGGGGCTATTGGCTGCATAGCGCCCAGCATGGCGCCGTCATCATTCTGTACAATTGCCCGCAAGGCTGCGCCTCGGACGTGGCCACCTTGAAGGCGTTGGTCAATTCGCTCCCGGTGGATACATCCTGCGATCCCGCCTTCAAGCGCCGCGTCATCCTGGCCCCGGACAAACATCTGGATTCAACCTTTGCGGTCGTCTCCTGGGGCTGGCGCATGAAGTCGAACTGCCTGGACACGGCGGCCATCCGCGCCTTCCATGCGGCCCACTATGCGCATGGGGCCGAGGATCTTTGCGGAGACGGCGTGGACTATTCCGGGAACCGGTGGTGCGATGAACAGCAAGTCGGAATCCGATCCATTCCGATCCGTTCGCCGATGTCCTCCGGCCAGGGCCTCCGCTGGGAAGGCTCGCTGCCGCGCATCACCGCCCTGGTCCTGGAGGTTTCCAGCCTGGACGGCGCGCGCCTCGAAACGATTCCGCTCGGATTTGCGGGACCGGGTCCAGCCCGCACCGAATGGGATCCGGGGCAATTCCGGATCAGGCATCCCGCCGCGGGCGCGGTCTCAATCCGGCTCAAGGCGGAGGGAAAAGGATCGGATGGCCGCGTCCTGGCGGAGAAAATCCTGCTTCCCTAGGAGCTTTCCTAAAGGCCTTCGGGCCTCTTAACGGCGTGCAATATCCTGAAGGAAGCGCACGGGAGCCCGCCAATGGATCCAGGCAGCCTTCCTCGCTCCAGACCCGGTGGGCTGTGCCGGTAGGATTGTAGACATAACCACCCTCGGAATAGCAACCCGTCTCATCCTCCTGGCTGCCGCCCAGGATGAAGATATGCTCGTCCCCGGAGTGGAGCCGCTCGGGATCGCACCGGCCTTCCGCATAGCGTATCAGGAAGATGCGGTAACCGTCCCGATCGGCGAACAGCCGTCTGAGCAGGCCTCCGTCGCGGCCATTCCGTAAAATCGGGCCAAAATCGGACCGATGCCCGGATTTTGTCATTTTCCCTCCGACAATTGAAGGTTACCGTATCTGCCAAGATACGGTCCGGAGCATAGGCGACTGCCGATGTTAACCTGGGCGTTACCTAAATTCGCCAACCTCGTTTTGGCCCATCCGCTTCCAATGCCGGACAAAAAAAGCCGGAAAAAAGCGCGGCTTTGTCCCTATTTGT
>DAINDC010000624.1:0-2286 GCA_036732085.1 Fibrobacterota bacterium
ACATGGGCGCCTATTCGGTGGAGGCGGATTCGGTGCGCGTGGTCAAATGGCTGCCGAACCAGGTGAACTTCGAGATGGCCTCACGCCGGCTCAGCGAAGGGCTCAAGAATTATCCCGCTTACGCTCATGACTTGGAATCCCTGGCGGCCTGAAGATGCAGTTCCATATGGGCCTCGTCGAAGGGCAGGCACAGCTGCAGGGCTTGCGCGGGGGAGAGCTTGGGATCAAGCCAGGCCTCGACCTGGGCTTCGGTCAGGATCAGGGGCACGCGTTCATGCCAGATGGAGCGGAGCTTGCCGTTGCCTTCGCTCGACAGGGTGATCACGGTGCAGGAGTCGAGCTTCTCGCCACTCGTGGATCCCGGCCCTGCCGACGATCCCGGCCCTGCCGACGATTCCCAGGTATCGTAGAGGCCGCCCAGGTAGTAGGTGCCGTCCAGCGCGATCTCGTATTCCTTGCCCTGGAATTCCTTCGGCGCATCCTCCATGTTCGGGCGCTCCTTGAAGGCCGAGACCGGCAAGACGCAGCGCAGGCTTTGGTTCCAGGGCCGGCGGAAGGACCAGAGTTCGCCGACGGTTTCCACGCGGGCATTGAAGGAGCTGAAACCCCAGGCCTTTCCGGTTTGCGGATTCTTGGCGCGCGAGTTCTTCTTCTTGATGATCTCCGCCAGGGAGAATTTCGCGCCGTGCAGAAAATCCCTGGGGATGAGATCCCAGCGCATGGGCGCCACGGCCAGCCCGCCGTCGCGCCGGATCAGGACGCCCACCGTATCCTTGGCGTAATGGTAACCGTCGGGCTTCCTGACGATGATGCCGTTCAGGATAAGCCGATTGAATTCACCGAAGGGGATCTTGTAAATTTCCCCGTTACTGCCGTAGACGGGTTTGTAGGCATAGCACATAGACGTAATATAGCTTTGACCCTTAAGGCTAAATCGGCGGGTATTCTTGTCCGTGCGGTCGGGACAAAGAAAATCAAATTTATAGATTTTACCGGTTATCCCTTGATTAAGTGCCCTGCCAAAAAATGGCCGAATGGCGCGAGCCTAATCCCTGGTGGGGGACGGAAAAAAGCGGTTTCAAACAGCGTGTGGAAAATGAAAGGGCCTGGCGCGTCGCTTCTACGAGATCGAGCCTCCAGTGAAGGCTGGCCCTTACCGGAACTCAAGCGCCAGAAGACGTCCTGCCTCTACGAACGCCTCGCTCGGCTTGTTATTGTGCAAGGAAAAGAAGGACGCCATAGTGAGGCTCACCTTGCCTCCTGATGCCAATCATGCCAGGGAATATCAGTTGTATTTGCCTTCGCAAGCATTGCTTAAGAAAACATCGATGGAATGGTCCCGAAATGCGGAGCGCGCGGGTTCGGCTCCCAAACCTTAGCGGCAAGGGTACGCGCTTATGAAAGCGGAAGAAGTCCAAAAGAAACTGCAAACCCTCGGCGCTCCCGAAGCGGAAGCCATAGCCCGACGCTTCTTCAAAACCGGCCCCGGAGAATACGGCGAAGGCGATCGTTTTCGCGGCATCAAGGTTCCCATGGTCCGCGCAGTCGCTTCGGAATATCGCGGCCTCCCTTTCCCGGAGGTCAAACGCCTTTTGTCTTCCCCCTTCCACGAGGATCGCTTGGCTGCCCTGGACATCCTGGCCCGTCAATTCAAACGCGGCGACGATGCTTTGCGCGAAAAAATCTACCGGCACTATCTCGGCGGCGCCCGCTGGATCAACAACTGGGATCTGGTGGATATGTCCGCCCCGCATATTCTCGGCGCCTACCTGGAGGATCGAGACCGGACGCCCTTGTACAAGCTGGCGCGATCGAAGAACCTGTGGGAACGCCGCATGGCCATCCTCGCCACCTTGTGGTTCATCCGCAAAAAGGATTTCACCGATGCCCTGCGCATCGCGGACCTCTTGGTGGCCGCGCCCGAGGATCTCCTGCACAAAGCCGTGGGTTGGATGTTGCGCGAAGTGGGGAAGCGGGATCGCAAGGCTGAAGAGAGCTTTCTGGCGCGTCATTGCCGGACCATGCCGCGTACCATGTTGCGCTATGCCATCGAACATTTTCCGGAGCCCCGCAGGCAAGCCTATCTCAAAGGTGTTCCGTAAAGAGCAGTATGATGGTCGCTCCTCCTCCGCTCTTCCTCGCCCTGGAGGCCCAGGATTTCCCGGCCCAAGCCATCTCCGCCTGGGATCCGTCCCTGCGCGGAAAGACCTTCGTGGTGGTGGATCAGGATCCGGACGACCATAAGACCTATGTGCTCGCCTGCTCGCATGCGGCCCGCAGCTTGGA
>DAINDC010000625.1:0-2273 GCA_036732085.1 Fibrobacterota bacterium
CGAAGCGAGCGGTACGCCGCCCGCCCTTCTCCGCTTCTCCCTTCCGCCACTTTTTCGCTCGCTTACCCTGACCCCTGATCCCCAGCCCCCAACCCCTTCCTATGCCCATGGAATAAGGTCCCGGAGAACCCCGACCCTTTTTTCGCCGACTCCCCTATCTTGAGAATTCCCCCCCCAGCGATTACCTTTCAGCGTCCTATTTTCAACCTCATTTAAAGAGTTCCACGACACAGGAGTCCTTATGGCGAAAGCGCCGAAATACGTCTATTACTTCGGAAAAGGCAAGTCGGAGGGCGATGCCTCCATGAAGAACCTCTTGGGCGGCAAAGGCGCCAACCTCGCGGACATGGCCTATATCGGCCTGCCCGTGCCTCCCGGCTTCACCATCACCACGGAAGTCTGCGTGGACTTCTACAAGAACAAGCAGAAGTATCCGGCCGGACTCAAGGAACAGGTCCAGGCCCAACTCGCCCAGGTCGAGAAGGACATGGGGAAGAAGTTCAACGATCCGAAGAATCCGCTCCTGGTCTCCGTGCGTTCCGGCGCCCGCGTTTCCATGCCCGGCATGATGGACACCGTCCTGAATCTCGGACTCAACGACAAGACCGTGGAAGGCCTCATCGCCGTCTCCGGCGACGCGCGCTTCGCCTACGACTCCTACCGCCGCTTCGTCATGATGTATGCGGACGTGGTGCTCGGCGTCCATACCGATCATTTCGAAGCCGCCTTGCATGAAGCCAAGCATAACGCCGGCGTCCAGGAAGACACGGACCTCACCGCCGACCAGCTCAAGACCTTGGTCGCCACCTTCAAGAACATCGTCCTCAAGACCCTCGGCAAGCCCTTCCCCGAGGACGCGCAGCAGCAGCTCTGGGGAGCCATCGGCGCCGTGTTCCAGTCCTGGATGAGCGAGCGCGCCATCGTCTACCGCCGCCTGACCAAGGTTCCCGAGGAATGGGGAACGGCCGTCAACGTGCAGGCCATGGTGTTCGGCAACGCAGGTAACGACTGTGCTACGGGCGTGGCCTTCACCCGCAATCCCTCGACCGGCGAGCGCAAGTACTACGGCGAATACCTCATCAACGCGCAAGGCGAAGACGTGGTGGCCGGCATCCGTACGCCGCAGCCCGTCACCAAGATCGCGAAGAAGAACAAGGACGAGGTGGCCCTCGAAGAAGTCATGCCCAAGGCCTACAAGGAATTGGCCGCCACCTTCGAGATCCTCGAGAAGCATTACCGCGACATGCAGGATATCGAATTCACCATCGAACATAACCGCCTGTTCATGCTCCAGACCCGTAACGGCAAACGTACCGGCGCCGCCGCCGTGCGCATCGCCGTCGAGATGGTCAAAGAGAAGCTCATCTCCAAGGACGAGGCCATCCTCCGCGTGGAGGCCAACTCCCTGAACCAGCTCCTGCATCCCTCCTTCGACCCGAAGGCGCAGAAGACCGTCATCGCCACCGGCCTCCCGGCTTCCCCCGGCGCCGCCACCGGCCAGATCGTCTTCACCGCCAAGGACTCGGTCCATTGGGCCGAAGAAGGCAAGGTCACCATCCTGGTCCGCCAGGAAACCTCGCCCGAAGATATCGAAGGCATGGTCTCGGCCCAGGGCATCCTGACCGGCCGCGGCGGCATGACCTCGCATGCGGCCGTCGTGGCCCGCGGCATGGGCAAGACCTGCGTGGCCGGCTGCTCCAGCCTGCTCATCGACTCGCAGGAGAAGATCGTCAAGGTCGGCGGCCAAGTGCTGCGCGAAGGCGATTGGATCTCGATCAACGGATCAACCGGCGAAGTGATGCTCGGCAAGGTCGAGACCGTGCCCGCCTCCCTGACCGGCGAATTCGGCATCTTCATGAAGTGGACGGACGAACTCAAGACTTTGGGCGTGCGTGCGAATGCGGACGTGCCCAAGGACGCCCTCGTGGCCGTCAACTTCGGCGCGCAAGGCATCGGCCTCTGCCGCACCGAGCATATGTTCTTCGAAGGCGATCGCATCACCTACTTCCGTGAGATGATCCTCGCGAAGGACGTGGCCGGACGCAAGGATGCCTTGGCCAAACTGCTCCCCATCCAGCGCTCGGACTTCGAAGGCTTGTTCCAGGCGATGAAGGGCTATCCCGTCACCATCCGCCTCCTCGATCCCCCTCTGCATGAATTCCTCCCGCATACGGAAGTGGAGCAGGAAGAAATGGCCCGCACCATGGGCGTGAGCAAGGACGAGGTCCGCGAGAAGGCCGTGCGCGTCCGCTGCCGCGCGCTCGGCGGCCGGC
>DAINDC010000626.1:0-2269 GCA_036732085.1 Fibrobacterota bacterium
AATTCATAGACGAACTTTACGTCCGCGGACGTCACAGGCTGGCCATCGCTCCATTTGGCGGCGGGATTCAGCGTCACCACGACGCTGTCGGCCGATTGCGATTCGAGCGTGCCCAACAGGGGTTCGAATTTGCCGGTCAAGGTATTGTAGGAGAGCAGGGTTTCGAACATGATGTTGAACTTGTCGTTCACGGGCCAGGCGGGCCAATCCGTCAGGGGATTGAAGGAGTTGGGATCGCCCCATTGGGAGCCGCCCATGTAAAGCGTCTTGCTGCGGGGGAATCCGCCTGCCTTGGCCTCTTCCTGGCCGGCCGGCTTTTTCGCTTCGTTACAACCCGTGATAAGGAGTAGCCCCATAATCGCCAGGGAGATGCCGAGTCTGTTCATGCCCATCATCAATTCCTCTCTCTTCTGGAAGCTTTACTTACCCATGGAAACAAAGCTTGATTTCTGCCGTTGACAAACCGCCCAATATAGCAACTGTGAGTTAGAACGTGAACGGAGCGCCTAGGTCCCTGCCGGCAGACGGAATTTTTTTGTAAGGTGTTTTGAACCTTTTTCAAAGATCGATTTTCAACCTTATTCCCATTGGCTCCCAGGTCTTTCCTGGAAAATCATTTAACGCAAAAGTCGGACACGCATTTTATCCAGCGCGGATCGACGCGGGCTCCGCGGTCTTGGTAGGCGGCCCGGGGAGTCGCAATTTGAAAACCGGCTCCGGTTACACCCAGGAGTTACCGCAATTCCTGACCTGCGGCATGTGCATAGCTCCAGGGCATCGCGCAGATTCACCTTTTCGGAAACCACCAAGGCTCGATCATGCCATGCCTTTCTTTCGGCCTTCGTCACGAATTGCATCAAGTCCTCGTATGACCACACGCTGGGATGTTTTTCGAAGTTCTGGAAGGCGGCGGAGAGGGCCTCGTCACCGCGCCCCAGTTGAACCAACAAATCACCGCGAAGCCTTTCCAGATCGAACGCCGCGCCCATCCGCCCATCCGCGGAAAGTTTGCAGCCGCGTTCCACCCATTCCAGCGCATCCTCCGCCTTTCCCCTTCGCTTCAGGAGTGAGGCGACAGTCGCGCAGTCCTTCGCAACCAGGCCCTCGATGCCGGCAGCGAATCCATTTTGATCGTCCTCCTTCCACTTAAGGAGCTTCTCCACGGTTTCTTGCGGATCGTAGCCCTCCTTCTGCCGGGCCCTGATCCAACCCAGGTAGAGGGTCTCGATAAAGCCGGCGAAGCCGCCGAAGGAATCATCCACCTCATCGGCCTTTGCGTAACAGCCGGCCAAAAAGGTTTCGTAGAGTTCCGCAGACTTCCGGGGCGGTTTCAGGCGAGCGATGTCCGCTTCGATTTCCTCCAAGCCATCCAGAAAAGAATCGTCGTCACATATCCTATAGTCTCGCCGGGCCGAAGTGCTGATTTCATCTCGGTCTCCGAGGAACGGCCCGATGCGGGCCCAAATCTTGTCATCCAAGTTATGGACATGCCAACAACCCGACCCAACGGGACCAACGACAATCGTTTTTAATTCGAAAACTAAAACGCCTATACCTTTACGGGTATAGTTTTCAAATAATTGATATATTTATACCTGGAGAGGTATAGTTATCTGGTACCACATACTTTTTATATCGGATCGGGTATAGCATGAAAAACCAACTGTCCGAATTTATCAAAAAACGCCGGAAGCAGGCGAAATTGACTCAAGAAGCAATGGCATTAAAAGCGGGTGTTGGATTGCGGTTTATAAGGGACCTTGAGCAAGGGAAAACCACTCTAAGATTAGATAAGGTAAATCAAGTTCTGGACTTGTTTGGCCAAGAAGTAGGCCCGGTAATTAAGCGCAACATGGATGAAAATACCAAGCCAATCAAGTGGCCCTCATGATATACCGAACAGCAACAGTAAAAGTAAAAAATCAATTAGCAGGAATACTCGCCGAAACCGAGACGGGATATAGCTTCCAGTATGATCCCGAATATTTAAAAGCTTCAAACGCAGAGCCTGCAAGCTTAACATTGCCTCTACGGTTAGAGCCATATACCTCAAAAGTGCTCTTTCCCTTTTTCGATGGTCTCATACCGGAGGGATGGCTGCTTACTGTTGTCGAAAAAATCTGGAAACTAAATCCGCGAGACCGTATGGGACTTCTTTTGTCCTGCTGCGAAGATTGTATCGGTGATGTAAGCGTGGTCCCAAAAGAGAAGCCGGTGTTAGGTCGCACGCTCTAGCAGCGTAAAAATCCCACGCTCTTCTCCCTGCTGT
>DAINDC010000627.1:0-2268 GCA_036732085.1 Fibrobacterota bacterium
CTCCACGGACATGATCAATCATGTGGATTTCTACGCCGGCATAATTTCCTCGCTGCAGTTCACCGCACCGACGGCCTCGATTCAACTGGCGAATTCGGCAAGAATGCAAGCGGAACCTGTGCTCTCACCTTTTATCGAATTCGATCTGGTCGGCCGTCAGATGACGAAGCCTGCCATGATTGGCTTCGGTCCCGCCAGCCGCCGCGCCAAGTCTTTCCTCATCCGCGCTCCTGAGGGAAAGTACTGACACCTCTTTCCCTCCTATCCGAGCCCAGAAAGTCCATCATCACAGGGGACTCTTGCCCTCCTGCGGCAGTCCCATCCGCCTGATTTCTCAATGGAAATTTTTGGGCCATCAATCCCTTCATTTTTTAAACCCACGGTCCGGTGGAAAAAGCCTTGGTTTCGGCACTATCTCCAAGGTCGCCAAATTTTCCAATGCGGGCGTCGTGCATTGGAGTCTGACGACCCCAATGCACGACGCCTTTCATAACTCCATATACCGTAGCATGTTGAGAAATGATCAGGCTTACCTAGCAAGTATTTGCTTGGGGTGTATAGCCCCCATACCCCTAACCCTCCTTCCTCCCCCGACCTTTCTTTCAATCCAATAACCGGCTATTTCCATTGGGCATGCGTCTTGCCTTATAATCATCTCAGGTTCTCTTCCAGAATCGAACTGGAAGTGCTCCAAATCACCGACCCCTCCTGAAAGGAGTGAATTATGAAAACACTGAATACCATCCTTGGCCTGAGTCTCGCCCTCGTGACCGGCGCCTTGGCGCAAACCAAACCCACCGATCCCGGTACCACCACCACTCCTCCTGTTATCGACACTGGAAGGGCCAACGCCACCACCCGGGTGAGCGATGCCATGAAGAACCTGCCCGCCGGCGTGGCCGACAAGATTGCGGCTGCCCGCGATGCAGCCAAGGCCGCCAAGGATGCCGTGGACGCCATGAAAGCCTCGGGAAAGACTCCGGAAGAGATCCTGGCCATGATCACGGAAAAGAAGGCCACGGCTCTTCTCAACCTGCAAAAGGCTCTGGATGCCTTGAACAGCCTTCCTGATGCAGCCAAGGAACGTGTGACCAAGGCCAAGGACATCGTTACCAAGCGCTTGGATGAAAGAAAGAGCGACGTCACGACCACGCCTTGATTTGGACGATGTTTTGGGGGCCTGCTGTTGGCGGGCCCTCGAACCGTTTCCAAATTCGAATTACCGACAGGTACAATTATGCACACGCCATTACACAGCATGATTAAGAGGCCTGTTATGCGTCGAATCTATTTCGAATCCCTAAGTCTCATTCTACTGCTGGCTTGCCTGGCCGTAGGACAGGATAAAGGGGCGCCACCCCCCCCCCAGCGATACAAAACCCTCATCGCGCAAAGCCTATGACGAAATGTTCTCGGAAATCATCAAGAACCTCCCCCAGGAAAAACGGGTGAAAATGGACTCCCTGAAAAACGCAGGCCCAGTTACCGTCCACAAGGACGCTGACGATTCCGTCGCACCCGAAGACCGGAAAAAAAACCTGGACGAAAAGCGGAAACGCGAAGTGGACGCCCTCTCCCAGGACGTCAAGGAAAGAGTGGAAAAGGCCATTCTTGATTTGGAGCAACGGAAGAAAGAGCGACAATTGGAATTCAAGGTGATCGAAAATAAATAAGCCGTTTGTCGGACCCTCCCGGCCTTTTCTGTGTTAAAATCAGCAGTATGAACCCTTACTTCTTTCCGTTCCGTGATGTCCGAAGCTCTGGCCGCCATGCCTACGGAAAAAGGTTAAACCATTCCCGGGGAAAAGATGATTCCGCTTTTGGTGGATGAGCTTCTTCCGGGAATGGTCGTCGCCAGCCCGGTGATAGGCGCGGGCGGCAGCCTGCAATTGGCCGCGGGATTCACTTTGGACGACGCAATTATTGCGCGATGTATGAAAATAGGCATCCGATCCGTCTGGGTGCGCGAAGAAGGAGAGGAGAAACTCCCCGAATCCCTCACGGAACAGATCGCCCTCCAGGCCAAACTGGCTTGGAAAGAAAACATGGCTCTGCTCCGGAAGATGGGATCCGTTCAAGACACCACGTTGGAAGGCCTGAAGAAGTTCAGCTCCGACACGGACCGGTTCAAGAACATAGTGGTATCGAGCAAGGTGAAAGGCCTTGTGGACGATATCATCAAATCCATTTTGGGCCAGGAACCTTTGGTATTGAATCTGGCCAATCTGCGGGGGAAGGATGAGCACCTATACCAGCACGCACTGGATG
>DAINDC010000628.1:0-2238 GCA_036732085.1 Fibrobacterota bacterium
CAAATCCCAGACATCCTTCTTCGCTTTGTACAAGTCTTCCCAATATTCCGGCAAGTTTTGAGTAAGCATCAGGCAACCTTCTTCTGTTCTGTGGCCAATTGTCCGCAAGCTGCGTAAATGTCTGGTCCCCGCGGACGCCGGCGGAGGACCTGGAAGTCCCCTTGCGCCAGGATTTTTTCGAATTCGGAAATCTCTTCTTCGGAGGGCGGCTCCATATCGGGATTGCCCTTGTTCAAGGGTATCAGGTTGATCTTGCAGTTCCGGTTGGCTGCGATGCGCTTGAGCTCGCGCGCGGATTCCGGGGTGCAGGTCTTGTCCTTGATGAGGATGTATTCGAACGTGAGCCTCTGCCCGGTGATGCGGATATATTCGTCCGCGGTCTCGAGCAGGGTCTCGATGGGATAGCGGCGGTTCACGGGCATGATCTCGGATCGGACCGTATTGTTGCTGCCGTTGAGGCTGATGGCCAGCTTGAAATCGGGCGCGCGATGTCCCCACTCCAGTATCTTCGGCGCTACCCCGGAGGTGGAGACCGTGATTTTGTCCTTGGCGATGCCGAAGCCATCCTGGGAATTCAGGATTTCGCAGGCCGAGGCCACCTTCTCGAGATTGAGCAGGGGCTCGCCCATGCCCATGAAGATGACATTGGAGACGCGGCCGCCCGGCCCCTGGCCGGCCGGCCCTTCCTTCTCACGGATATAGCGGCTGACGAAATGCACCTGTTCCAGGATTTCACCCAAGGTGAGATTGCGGAGGAAGCCCATGGTGGCGGTTCGGCAGAAGGTGCAGCCCATGGCACACCCGATTTGCGAGGAAACGCAGACCGAGCGGCGATCGTCGGTGGGAATGAGGACGGTCTCGAAGAGATGGCCGTCATGGGTTTCGAAGACCCATTTGGTGGTCCCGTCGAAGGAGACCTGGGAGGCTTTGACCTTGAGTACGCTGCACGTGGCCGAGGCTTCCAGTGCTTCGACCAGCGGCTTGGGAAGATTGCTCATCTTCCGGAAGTCCGTTTCCAGATTGCGGAAAATCCAGTTGTGGATCTGCCGGGCCCGGAATGCGGGCTGTTCCATGGAAACGACCATCGCCTCCATGTCGGGAAGGCTTAGGCCAAGGATGTGGGACTTGGTCATGCGCAATGCAATTTAACAAAAACTAGACACTTTGCTTAGTGCCCAAGTAGACTGAAAGCTCCGGAAGCCTTGAAAAATCAGCTCGGGAACGATTTCCCCCATATTTATAATTTATTGAACGACCATGCCCAACCCCTCCAATCCACCTAGCGGTCAATCTGGCGTTGAGCCTCAGGCCGCCGTGGCGTTAATCCGAACGGTGGGCCCCGATCCCGAATATCTTCTCCTAAGGCGGGCCACCAACCCCCAGGATCCCTGGTCCGGCCATTTTGCCCTTCCGGGCGGAAGACGCGACCTGGGTGACAAGGATCTCCTGGCCACCTGCGTCCGTGAGGCTTTCGAGGAATGCGGCATCAGCCTGAAGCCCTGGCATCTGGTCCAGGAACTGCCCCTGGCTACCGCGGGGGGTTGGCTGGGTCGTCCTTTGGTGGTCGCCTCTTTTCTGTTTGAAGTGGAAGAAAAGCCGCCCTTATTCCTGCAGGACGAGGAGATAGCAGCCTTCCATTGGCTCACCTTGAGTTACCTCCGCGATCCGGCCAACCGGACCGATGCGGCCCTTTCCGGAAGCCATCCGGAAATCCTCTTTCCCTGCATCCGCGTAGGCCAGGGGGCCATCTGGGGCTTCACCTACGGGGTATTGCGATCCTTCCTGGAGAACGGCTAGCTTGCACGATATCCTATTGCTCGATTACGACCATACCTTGTACCCATCCACCCTGGACACCCTCAAAGCCGTGGACGACCGGATCAATCTGTATATCCGGACCTTTCTGGGATTCACGCATGCGGATGCGGATGCCGCCCGACTGCGCCTCTGGGAGCAGTACGGAACCACCCTGAAGGGCCTGGAGGTGCACCATGGCGTGGATCGGGAACATTACTGCGATTTCATCCATGCCATCGAGGCGCGGCATCTTCCGCCTCCCAATCCCGCCTTGACCGAATGGCTCGGCCGCTTGACCCATCCCTGCTATATCTTCACCAATGCCCGCATGGACTGGGCCGTGCGCGGTCTCAAGGCCATGGGGCTCGAGTCCCTTCTCCCCTGCACACCGCTCCCCTGCACACCGCTGCCCGAGCGGGGCGCGGACATCGAGGTGATCGT
>DAINDC010000629.1:0-2219 GCA_036732085.1 Fibrobacterota bacterium
ATCAACCTCAAGCTCCGGGAATCCGCGGGGTTCATGGATCGCAAGAAGGGTTACATGGTCTCGGCATGGATTCTCGCGGCCGCTAATTCCAACCCGGCCTTCGTTGTCGAGTTCCGCAGAAACGTTTCGCCGCCAGTCCCGGGAACGGGAGCGGATCCGGTTGTGTATTCAATTGACCTGGTCCAGGAGTACATTACCGCCAAAGGGGCCTTCCCAACCAATAAGTGGGTGAAAGTCGAACGGCTCATCCCCTTCGAGGAGCTCTCCGGCCAGGGGATTTTCGGCACTACCCCAAACCATGACTACCTCAGGATTTGGCTGGGAAAAGGTTCTGCGGCCAATGCGAATCCGGTTTATGTGGATGATGTGCGCCTGTATCCCGCGGATGCTCAATTCTCCACCCAGAATTTTGACAATACCGGCCTGGTGACCTCGACGCTCGATGCGAACAACGATCCTTCGTTCATCGAATACGACGTTTGGAGATCTCCCGTAGGCGTTCGGAATAAAGAGGGCCTGCTTCGTTCCAGTTCCACCGTTAAACTGTTCAACGAATAGGCGCAGCATGAGAACGATGTGGACCTTGTCAATCGGATTTGGCGTGATGCTCGGGGTATCCCAGGCGCAGCCGTTCACGGAGAGCCACAGCTGGGTGTTCCAAGGGGGGAACCTTGTTTCCAACTGGAGCTTCGAGAACCAGACCACGGAGATCTGCCAGGAAGAGCAGCCCGGGACGGGCGGCACCATTACGAACTGCCGCGATAAACAAGCCGATGCCCACAGCGGCAATTACGTGCTTTCCGTGGTGGCCAAGAACGAAGGCGTCCCTGACCTGACAAACCAAATCAACCTCTTTGCCGTCAGCCAGACTTCACGCTTGCTTCGGGTAGAGCCGTCCATGCCCTACACGTTCTCGGTCAACCTCAAAATCAGTTGGGGCGAGCGTATTCCCTCCAGCATCCCCGTGGTGTGCTGGATGCGGGCGGACAAAAGCTTCATCGGGTGCGACCAAGGGCAGCCCTACCTGCAAACGTTTCCACATGACGTTTCCAACTGGTCGCCTTACGCCTTCACTTTTACGACCGCTCCCGATGCCCAGTACCTGTATTTCCACCTGGTGCAAAGCAACAATGACGGCATCACCGGGCAGAGCGGGGACGCCTACCAGTTCGATGACGTGATGATCCGCAAGGCGAGCGAGCCTTCCGGCGTCGTGGAGTCCCGCACCTACGCCAATGCCGCGGGGCGGGTCGACCATATCATCGTTAACGATGGGGTCAAGGATGTGGTCACGAAAAGCGAGTACGATGATTTGGGGCGCCTCAGCCGGAAATACCTGCCCGTGACCTCCACGGGCAGCCTGGGTTCGGGGGAGTTCGTGGTGAGCGCGTTAAACCTCTTCGGCGAGATGACCGTGGACTACTCGACCTTGCAGGCGGCCTATCAAGACATCGCGGCCCGCGTGGCGGCGAGCCCGCAAGTGGATTTACCGGCGGATTTCGTGATCTACGCCATTGTAGGGGCGGATGGGGACTTGGCGCCACTAAGCGAGGCGGAGGCCAGTCTTGAGCCGATGCATACGGCGGATGGGCTAGAGGTGCCTTTTACAATCGAAGGATTGGTCAAGGGCTCCAGCGAGTATGCGAGCCTTGCTTTGAGGCATACCGGCGTCATCGCCTCCCACCAGTCCCATGGCCCCTTCACGGGCGACTTGGCCGCGCTTTTGGCTGCCCAATATCCCGGGGAAACCAACCTTTTCACTCAAATGGGCTATCCCACGCCCGGCGTCAACACCTTCAGCAGCAGCTCGCTTCCCGGCACCAGCTATGGCCCCGGCAGCCACCTCATGAAATCGGGTGCGGCGCTGCTGACCTCTCCCACTCTTCCTGCTACGGTGGAGTATAACGACGATGCCGGGGACGTGGAGGCGCGGTATGCCTATGCGTGGAGTCGCGATCCCCAGGGGAAGTACACAGCACAGATAATGGACGAGCGGGGCCTGGTGGTCCAAAGCGCCGTGAGCGATAGGGCCGCTCCCGCGAGCGAGGCGGATTGGATGGTCTCCCATTCGGAATACGATGCGCTGGGCCGGTTGACGGCCTCGGTCAGCCCCACGGGATTGCGCGCGACGACCCAGTACAACGGGCAGAGCCAGGCAAGCGGACTGACCGACCCGGACCGAGGCCTGGCCGAGGCCCTTTACGACAAGCAGGGACGGA
>DAINDC010000630.1:0-1891 GCA_036732085.1 Fibrobacterota bacterium
TATGTCCCGATCGGGATCCACCATCATCGGCGGCCTCTTGATCAAGATCGACCGCAAGACCACGGCGGAGTATTCGTTCCTGGCGGCCGTGCCCGTGATGTTCGCGGCCACCTTCTTCGACTTGTACAAGAGCCGGGAATTCCTGCATGCCTCGGATATCCCTTTGTTCGCGATCGGCTTTCTGGTATCCATGGTGACGGCGTGGTTCGCCATCCGCTACTTCGTCCGTTACCTGGCCAGCCATTCCTTGCAGGTTTTCGGCTGGTACCGCCTGGCGCTCGCAGGCTTCACCTGGTGGTATTTCTCCAGGTAACCGGGCGGTTAACCCTACTTCTTGTCCTTGCCCGCTTCCGCCGGTTTTTCCGCGGGAGCCACGGTAGACCCGGCCGGTTCGACGGCTTTGGCCTTCACTTCCCCATGCTTGGCGCATTGGCCCTTCGCGCATTTTTTGTTCCGCAGGCATACGGCGCCTTTGGGGCATTCGGCGGCCTTGGGGCAATCGGCCTTGGACTTGTCGCAATTTTCCTTGGCTTCCGTGGTGATGGCATTTTTTTCGGCCGCGTTCTTGTCGGAAGCGCCGGCCGCTGGCGCGCCTTCCGCGAAGCACCAAGCCATTCCGAGGGACAGGACCAATCCGAACAGCATATTTGATCTTTTCAGCATAAAAAAAGCACCTTTCACTTGGGGAACCCCCTATATTATAGGTCTTTCGATGCCGCTGACAAGCGGACGACACTAATAACTCGAGAATGCAGCCCATGCACCTGCGCAAGCCCGCTACCCTGGCCTTGACGGCGATCCTTTTTTCGATCTGGGTCCTCTATGGCCAAGGCGCGGCAGCCAAAAAGTTCAAGATCCTGATCCTCGGGGATAGCCTGACCGAAGGCTATGGCGTGGAAAAGGAGGATGCTTTTCCGGCGCGCCTCGAAGCCAAGCTCAACCAATGGAAAGTGGGATACCAGGTTCTCAACGGCGGATCCAGCGGCAGCACTTCGGCGAGCGGCGTGCGACGGTTGAAATGGTACGGCAAGAGCGAACCCGATCTCGTCCTCCTCGCGCTGGGATCGAATGACGGGCTCCGCGGCGTGAAGCCGGATGAGACTCGCAAGAACGTGGAGGCTGCGATCCGCTATTGCCGGGAACGGAAGTGGCCCGTGATTCTGGCGGGCCTCAAGGTGCCGCCCAATTATGGCGCCGATTATTCCAAGTCTTTCGAAAGGATCTATCCCGAGCTTGCGAAAAAATATCGGACCCCGCTGATCGGTTTTCTACTCGCGGGCGTGGCGGGAGAGCCTTATCTAAATCAGGCCGATGGCCTGCATCCCAATGAGCGCGGGCATGAGATCATCGCCGACAGCCTTTTCCATTTTCTGAAACCGATTCTCGCCGCTTCCCGATGAGGAATTATGGCGCTTACCATTCCATACCTTCAATACGGATCGGTCGAATCGGATAAAAGCTTTTGGTGCGGGCGTGGAATCGTACAAGCGTTGCGTGAAATTGTACATAAGGTCACGTCTGGGATCGTGTTTCACCTGCTTTGCAAAGCCCTTGCGCAAGCCTTTTTTGATGGAATTGATGGATTTTCCGGAGTTGTGGAATCAGGAAATACATTTAACCAAACGATATATGCAATCTTCGGTAGATGATTCCCTGGGATTGCAGTAAATTATCTGCTCCAAACTTTAATGGTGAAGGAATTACATATGGAAAATAAAAACAGGCTTTTTTACGCCAGTTGTTTTGCCCTGATTACCACGGCCTTCTCTTTCAGCATCCGCGCAGGCATTCTTGCGCAGCTTGGGAAAGAGTTGAACTTCACGGGCCAGCAATTGGGCTTTATCAATAGCATGTGGTTTCTGGGTTTTCCATTGTCCATGCTGATTGGCGG
>DAINDC010000630.1:1901-2219 GCA_036732085.1 Fibrobacterota bacterium
TGTCTATCATTCGGTCGGTCCCAAAAAAATCATGCAGTTCGCCTTTTTCGCCCATACCGTGGGAATCCTATTAACCATCTTCGCCACCAGCTATCTGGGCCTGCTCATCTCCACCTTCTTGATCGGATTAGGTAATGGCTGTACCGAAGCCGCTTGCAATCCCATGATTGCCGACGCCTATGAAGGCGTTGAAATGAGCAAGAAGATGAACCGGTTCCATATGTGGTTCCCGGGCGGAATCGTCATCGGGGCCTTGCTGTCCAAACTCATGACCGACAGGCACCTCTCTTGGCAAGCCCAAATCGCGGTCATCCTGGT
>DAINDC010000631.1:0-2184 GCA_036732085.1 Fibrobacterota bacterium
GTTCAACAACTGGCGTTGGGTGCGGGCGACGACCTGATTCTTCGCGCGCGTGAGTTCGCGCTCGGTGATCGGTTTCTGGCCCAGATCGGTAAGCACCTCCCAGACGGCCTTCTCCACTTTTTCCGGCTGCGGATTTCCGTCCAGGTCCACCTCGATGGAGAAATTGGACGTGTACTTATCCACGCCGTTGCCGCCGGCGGCATTCAGGGCGATTTTCTTCTCCTTCACCAACTTCTTATAGAGGCGGCCGCTCTTGCCCGAAAGCACCCCTTCCAGGATGTCGAGGGGGTATAGATCGGGATGATCGAAGCCGGGCGTATGGAAAAGGATGTCCATGCGCGGTTTGGCCGAGTTCTTGAGTACGGTCATACGCTTGGCGCCCGGCTGTTGGGGTTCTTCCACCACCACGGGCGGGAACTCCAACCCGCGCGGGATGCCGCCGAAGTATTTCTTGATATCGGCCAAGGTGGATTCAGGATCCAGGTCCCCGACCAGCACCAGAATGGCGTTGTTGGGCTTGTAGTATTTGCGGTAATGTTCGTCCGCCATCTCCCGCGTAAGGTTGCGGATATTGGACGGATATCCGATGGTGGGCAGGCGGAAAGGATGGGCTTCGTAGAACACGGCCATCAGGCTTTCCCAATAGCGGCCGGTGGGGCTGTCCTCCACGCGCATCCGGCGCTCCTCCATCACCACGTCCCGTTCCGAGTAGAACTCGCGCAGCACCGCGTTCTGCATCCGGTCCGATTCCAGCCACAGGTACAAATCGATCTTGTTCTTGGGCAAGGTCACGAAATAGGCCGTCATCAGATCCGAGGTGAAGGCGTTGAGACCGGTGCCCCCGGCCTTCTCGTAGGCCTCCCACAGCTCGTACTTGATCATCAGCTTGCGTTCTTCGGTTATGAGCGAGTCGTAGCGCCGCTTGAGGACTACGCGCGAGGACGTGTCCGAGGGCGGCAAAGCGCGGTATTTGTCCATCAGGACGTCGATGGCCTGGATGTATTCCGCGTCCTTCTCGGGATCCTTCACGCCGACTTTTTTGGTGCCCTTGAAGAGCATGTGCTCGAGAAGATGCGCGATGCCGTTGTTCTCGAAATTCTCGTGCACCGATCCGGTGACGTAGAACAAGCGGCACGCGACCGTGGGCGATTGCTTATCCTGGAAGAGGATGACCTTGAGGCCGTTGTCGAGCACGGTGTAGTCGGCCCGGATGGCTGCGCGCGCAGGCGCGAAAGCCGCCAAGGCCATCGCCCCGATAGATATCCAAACCCGCATGCGTCCGTTCATATCCGTTTCTCCTCCAGCATGGAGCGGTTCCAATCCACGATGGCATAGGAATAGCCCTGCTCGGTGAGGAACAGTTGCCGGTTCATGCCGAACTCCTGCTCCTTGGTGTCCTTGGTGATGATGGTATAGAAATGCGCCAGCGATCCGTTGGCCTTGGGGCGCAGCACGCGGCCCAGTCGCTGCGCCTCTTCTTGGCGGCTGCCGAATGTCCCTGAGATCTGAATCAGGACGTTCGCATCGGGGATATCCACCGCGAAATTCCCCACCTTAGAGACCATCAAGGTCTCGATCCTGCCATCGCGGAATTCCTTGTAGAGCACTTCGCGCTCGCTATTGGGCGTGGCGCCGGTGATGAGGGGCACCTTGACCGCCGCGGCCAGAGCGTCCAATTGGTCCAGGTATTGCCCGATGATGAGAACGCGATCGTGGTTGTGCTTTACGAGCAACTCCTTAACAACCTTGAATTTCTCGGGATTACAGGCGGCGATGGCCATCTTCTTGCGTAGATCGGCCATGGCGTATGACATCTTCTCGTCCGGGCGCAATCCCACGCGAATCTCGGTGCAAGTAGCGGTGGCGATCCAACCCTGGGCTTCCAGCACCTTCCAGGGGACTTCGAACTTCTTAGGGCCGATGAGGGAGAACACATCCTTTTGGCGGCCGTCCTCGCGGATGAGGGTGGCTGTGAGACCCAGGCGCCGGGTGGCCTGCATGTCCGCGGAAATGCGGAACACGGGCGCGGGTAAAAGATGCACCTCATCGTAAATGATCAGTCCCCAGTTGTTTTTCGAGAAGATCTCGAAATGGGGGAAGTCCTCGCTCTGCCGTTTGCGATAGGTAATGATCTGATAGGTGGCCACGGTGACGGGAGCCAGCTTCTTGCTATCCCCCGTGTAC
>DAINDC010000632.1:0-2178 GCA_036732085.1 Fibrobacterota bacterium
CCTCATCGAGAAGTCCGAACTCGGCGGCATCTGCCTGAACTGGGGCTGCATCCCCACCAAGGCCTTGCTCAAGAGCGCGGAAGTGGCCGGCTACTTCAAGCATGCCGCGGACTACGGGTTGACCGCCGAGAAGGTCACGGTCCAGTACCCGAAGATCATCGATCGTTCCCGGGAAGTGGCCAAGCAGAACAGCAATGGCGTCCAGTTCTTGATGAAGAAGAACAAGATCGACGTGGTGGTTGGAACCGCCAAGATTTTGGCCAAGGGCCTGGTGGAAGTGGTGGATGCCAAAGGGGCCCGCCGCAACCTGAATGCCGGCTCCATCATCATCGCCACCGGCGCTTCCGCGCGATCCTTCCCCCAGTATCCCATCGACGGAACCAACTTCATCACCTATCGCCATGCCCTAGACTTGCGTGATCAGCCCAAGAAGCTGCTCATCATCGGCGCGGGCGCCATCGGCGTGGAGTTCGCCTACTATTTCAACAGCCTGGGCACCGAGGTGCACCTGGTGGAAATGCTGCCGCAGATCCTGCCGGTCGAGGACGAGGAGATTTCCAAGGTCCTCCTTTCCTCATTCAAGAAGCAAGGCATCAACTGCTATGTGGGCACCCAGGTGCAGGAAGCCAAGCTGGTCAAGGCCGGCGAGGTCAATGCCAAGCTGCTCGATCCCCAGAAGAAGGAAATCGCCTTGACGGTGGACCGGGTTTTGGTGGCCGTGGGCATGACGCCCAATACCAAGGATCTAGGCCTGGAACAGGTCGGTGTCAAACTGGATGAACGTGGTTTCATCAAGGTGGATGCCTTCCAGGAAACCTCGGTGAAAGGCATTTTCGCCATCGGCGATGTGGCCGGCAAGCAGCTGCTCGCGCATAAGGCTTCGGCCGAAGGCGAAGTGGCCGTGGCGCGCATCCTCGGCACCGCCAAGCATGGGATTGAATACGGACAGATTCCCGGCGCGACCTATTGCCAGCCCCAGGTGGCTTCCATCGGGTTGTCGGAAAAGGCATGCAAGGAAAAGAATCTCACGGTCAAGATCGGGCGATTCCCTTTCTCTGCCAGCGGCAAGGCGCGCGCCATCGGACATACCGAAGGCCTGGTGAAATTGATCTTCGGGGCCAAGTACGGCGAGTTACTGGGCGCCCATATCATCGGCAGCGAGGCCACGGAAATGCTGGCCGAACTCGGCCTGGCCATGAAACTCGAATCCACCTATGAGGAAATCATGCATACCATCCACGCCCACCCTACCCTGTCGGAAGCCGTAATGGAAGCCGCCGCGGATAGCCAAGGCGTGGCCGTGCATATCTGATCCTTTTTGCCTGAGCCCAAGTCGGGCTCGGCTACGGAGGGCCCTGGATAAGGGCCATCTTCATGTCCCAACCTATCCTTCCCCTACGTCACGACGACGTTTCCCCCGGACAGAATCCCACCGGAGAGGCTTTGCTTTCCCGATCGACCTTGCCCTTCGAGGTCTGGGTTCCCAAGAGCCGGTGCCTGGTACTCGGCAACTCGCAGGATCCGGAAAAGGAATTGCGCGTGGCCAATGTGCAACGCGAAGCCATTCCCGTTTATAAGCGCATGAGCGGCGGCGGAGCGGTCCTGCTTTCCCCCGGATGCCTTTGTCTGGGGCTCCGGTTCGCCAAACGCGAAACGTTTTCCATCCATGATTATTTCGCCAAGGGATCCGGCTTGGTCCAAAAGGTGGTCGCGGAAGCCATGGGCTTGCAATTGGAAACCCAAGGCATATCCGATCTGGTCTTTCAAGATCGAAAGGTCGCTGGCTGCGCGCTCTACATGCCCAAGCACTTCGTGCTCTACCTGGTTTCGATTTTGATCGACCCGGATTTTCGGGATATCGAAAAATACCTCGCCCATCCGACCAAGGAGCCGGAATACCGCAGCGGTCGTGGACATACCGATTTCCTGATCGGGCTGGCTTCGGTCGCCAAGCATCGGATTGATTCCGAAAAGCTGACGCTCCGATTCACCCGGGAAATCCAGGCTACCCTGAAAGCGGATTTGGATTGGGAGAGCTGCAAGGAGCCTGCTCCCGAAGGCGCAGGCCATCCCGAGGTTTCGACCTAGGACCGAATTCCTGTTTGGCCGTAAGTCCTAATTCCTATTTCGGGCTTGCTGAATAGTATTTTCGCTCAATATTGACAGCGGTTTTGTTGT
>DAINDC010000633.1:0-2131 GCA_036732085.1 Fibrobacterota bacterium
GGGTATGGGTATGGGTATGGGTATGTGGACGATTCCATAGGATGGAATTTCGTTTCCAATAACGGCGATATCACCGACAACGAAGGCCACGGTACCGGCATGGCCAGCCTGATAGGCGCCAACGGCAATAACGGCATCGGCTTCTCCGGCATGGATTGGAAATGCAAATTGATGATCCTGAAAGTGAAGGACACCACCGATCCTGGTCTTAACGAGAACGTCGCCAAGGCGATCCACTATGCCGTGGACAACGGCGCCCGCATCATCAACCTCTCCCTGGGCGGCCAAGCCAATTCGAGCGTCCTTAATTCGGCGGTCGATTACCTCTACTCTGTTAGCCTGTCTGTTCCATAAATCGCCGCCCGTCGCGCCATTCTTCGGCGAACCAATTCCAGCACGTCTTCCACGGTTAAATCCTTACGGGGCAACATCCTGGCCAAAAGCATTTCGATATCTTTGCAGGTCAATGTTGGGCACGGATCGTGGTGTTCCAGGCGCAGTTCCATCATAAACAGCAGGGCCATCATCACCAAGGCCATGTGGTGATGCCAACCTATCCAGCCTTGCACTTGGTAATCCTTCATTCCGCAAGCCGCCTTGGAATCCTGGAACGAACGCTCAATCCAATAGCGTTGCGCTTGCGCCTTTGCCAATTTCGTCAAGGTCGTTTTCTGGGATGCATTGCTCAAGGAATATTTGATTTCGCCCGTTGCGGAGTCTTGCCTTGCGACCAAGTGGCAGGGCAGCACGCGGTGCGTTCCCTTGTCCCATATCCAAACCGGAATTCTTAAACAGCTGTAGATGACAGTCCCTTGAGTGGAAGGCCGCAGTGCGATTTCTTTCCAGGAACTCACGGGCATTTTTCCAACCAATTCCTGGACTTCAATGGATGCGGCGCCTGTCTTGGCCAAGGAAGGTCGCCGTCCTTTTACATGGGTCTTTCGTGGGACGTGCGGACGGGGATCAGCCTTATAGACGATAAAGTCTTTGTGCACATCCACCAGGAAGCGCTCCTTTAGGTCTTCCAATGCAAAAAGGAAATCAGGGCCTTTTCCGTATCCCGCATCCGCCAACACCCAACCAAATTGCACTCCCAAATTACGGGCTCGACGCACCTGCTCCAGAGCCAATGCATCTTTAGTTCTGAAATTCCGTTCATCCACAGGTATCTTCGCGGCGCAGCAGCGAGCACGATCCTGTGTCCATTCCTGAGGCAGATACACGCGGCCATGCAACAAGGCCACCCGGCTATCCTTGCACAAAGCAGTGAAGACACCCACTTGGCCATTGTCGACTTTGCCATCGCAACCCAGGTATTGACGGGCAACACCGACCGACTTCTTGCCCTTCTTGGTAAACGATGTCTCATCGATGATAAGGCAAGCATCCTTGAGGTCCCCAATGAGTTCGCTGGCCCGTAGCGCAGTCTCATCCATCACATCCTGTGCATCCCAAGGGGAATCGCTGATGAATTGCTGAAGCGCTTGGTAGTCCGTATCCGGAACCACCTCCTCCATGCGCTCCATGTTTTTTCTGTCGCCGCATTGCAAAAGGCCCTGCAAATACTGGTGGGCATGCAGAGCGGTATCGTAACGGTAGACTTGAAAATGCCTTACAAAACGATCCACAAATCCCTTGAAAAGCCCCGCGATTTCTTCGAGGCCGTCTTTGGTGATTGCATTTTGTCCCCTATCCTATGGGTCGGTTGTGGATTCTTTCTTGAAAGCTGAAATGATTTCCGATGCCTAAAAGATCGAAATCCTTCGATTTTTTTCCAAATCGGAACGGGCAGATCCGCATTAGACCATAAACGTTGGTATGTGATCTAAAATCAACGAGTTAGACCGCAGCACCAAGCCTAACAGAGTAGAGCTAATCTCCTCCTTCACCGTACTGTCGCTGCTCCATTTCTATTGGGCCACGGGGGGCCGCCGCGGCTTTGATCAAGCCCTTCCCCAGCGCCCCGGGCTTCCGGTGAAATATCCTCCCACCCTTTTGATCCTGTTCGTGGCGGCGGGTTTGTCCGCATGCGCTCTCCTGGTTTCCGATCAGGTTGGATACACCCACTTCCTCCCGCCGGCATTCGCTCAGGCCGCTACCCGGATCCTGGCGGCAGTCTTCCTACTAAGGG
>DAINDC010000634.1:0-2120 GCA_036732085.1 Fibrobacterota bacterium
GTGCCATCGGCACGGGGATGGATCATGGCCAAAGCCTCGCTGGGTTGCGCCAGGATGCGCGCATTCGCCCAGGTGGCGGCATAGCGACGGGCCCAAGGTTCGTCGGGGACCAGGTAGGCGCGGGAGGACGGTCCTTCCGCCAGGAAGTCCAGGCCCTCGAAGTTTTGCTGATCCGATGCGAACTGCGCCGATAATGGCCCGAAAATATCCGGGTCCGCGGCGAAGTCCAATGCGGAAGCGAAGTCCGCCATGCGCACGGCCAGATCGGCGGGCTCGAAGAGCACATCCCCGGGCTTCTCCCCGTAGGCATTGTAGTTGAGGAGGATGCCGGCCTTGCGAAGGCGCGCGGCCTCGTCCGCTCCCGCTCCCGCCTCGCGCGCCAGGGCCTCCGCGGTGGCGGGCACGTTGTCCCCGAACGCGGCCATGGCCGCCCAGAGCGGATGCGCGCGGCCGCAGACGGCATGGACGATGGCGGCGGTGCAGGTGCCCGGGGACTGGTGGATATGCAGGTGGAGGCGCGGATGCTCCGGAGGCGCCCCGGGATCGTGATGATCGTACCAGGTAACACTCAGGTTACTCTGGGCCCGGTCCGCCCGCGCGAGAATATCGGGCAGGACGTCCAGGTTCTGGCGCAGGCTGATGTCGAGCGCGTGGATGCGTCCCGAGGCCAGGGGCGGCAGCCTGCGGAGGAGATGCACGTCGCGCTTCCAACCGGTGATACGGAGGTCGGGCGCGCCCAAGGCCAGTCCCAGGATATGCTGGGCTACGATTCCATCCGCGTCCCCGTTGAACAGGAAGACCAGGGGGCCGTCCGGGCCCGGCGTACCGGCTTTCGGTGCGTTCGAGGCTTCCGGGGCCTCGGGGGCCTTCTGGGCTTCAGGCAAGGGCATAACGTTCCCGCAGGATACGAAGATGGTGCCGCTCATGGCCCATAAATACCCGCAACATTTCCAAGGAGGTCAAGCCCACGTTATTGGCGGTGCCGCGGCAGTTCCAGGCTTGTGCGTCCAGCCCGCGAATGAGTGCGAGCGCGGCGTCGGAGACGCTGCGATGCGCCTGGAGCTGGGTGTCCCAGTCCGCCGAGTCGAAGCGGCCGTTGCGGGCATAGGTATTTTCATCGAAACCGGGCAGGGACTTGGTTTCCCCGCGCGCGATGCAGATGAGGCGGTACAGGAAGATCAAATCGGCATCGGTGATATGCCCGACCAATTCTTTCACGCTCCACTTTTCCGGCGCATAGCGATAGGTGGCCTTGTCCGCGGGCACGCGCGCCAGGAAGGCGCGGCATTCCAAGACATGGTCGGAAAAGCGGGCGACCGGATCCGCCGGCGCGGCCTCGTCCAGGTAAATCTTCCAAGGGGCTTCGGTTAATTCCATTATTCTGATCTCCGCTTCGTTGCCTGAGGGATGCCGACCGGATGAAATCTAACTTCGGGCCCAGGCCTGTGGGAGACAAGGCCCGCCCGGCCGAACCTTGGAGCCCGAGATGGGAATCACAGCCGCGCCTCCGCGGTCGGACTACCTTGGCTGGGCATGCTTACCACCGCTGTCCCGACCGCAACCCCTCTGGAGCCGACCTCATTCGCGGCTTCGGGCCTTATCCTCGCTCCCGGTTCACCCTTGGAGGGCGCTCTCCGATTGGCGGCGGCGGCGGCCCGCAGCGCCTGTCCGGTTTTCCTCCGGGGCGAGAGCGGTTCCGGGAAGGAGATGGTCGCCCGCTTCCTGCATCGGCGCAGCCCGCGCGCCTCCGGACCGTTCGTGGCCGTCAACTGCGCAGCCTTGCCGCAGGGCCTGATTGAGAGCGAGCTCTTCGGACATCGCAAGGGCGCCTTCACGGGCGCCTCGAGCGACAGCCCGGGAAAATTCCGGCTCGCGCAGGGCGGCACCTTGCTGCTCGATGAAATCGGCGACATGCCGCTGGACGTGCAGACCCGGCTCCTGCGCGTGCTCCAGGAGCGGACGGTCTGTCCGGTGGGCGACGATCGGGATCATCCCGTGGACTTCCGCTTGGTTTGCGCCACCCATCGCGATCTGCGGCGCGCGGTGTCGGAGGGGCTTTTCCGCGAGGATTTGTATTACCGGTTGGACGTGGTCCAGATCGCCATTCCGCCCTTGCGCGA
>DAINDC010000635.1:0-2079 GCA_036732085.1 Fibrobacterota bacterium
CCGCTGGCCTATCCGGAGGAAGCCAAGCATGAATACGGCCTGGACATCATCCCGATCGAGAAGTTCAAGCCGGCCTGCGGCGTGGTCTTCGCCGTGGCGCATGATCAGTACCGTAAGCGAGGCTGGGAGCTGCCGGTGAGCCTGCTCCAGAACGGGAAGGGCGTGGTGGCGGACCTCAAGGGCGTGCTGCCCCGCGAGCAGACCCCGTCCGGCGTGTCGCTCTGGCGGTTATAAGCGAAGAGGCAGTAACACCCAGGCTACCATCGTGAACCAGGCTCAAACAGCCAGGACATTGAGGAAACCATCGCGTCCGTACTCGATGATTTTCTGATCGGCCGTCACCAGGAGCGCCCTCAAGACTCGCGCGGTCGCTACGATAATGCGATCGGCGGGATCACCATGGAATTTCCCGGGTAGGCTGGCGCTTTCCGCCGCCACTTCCATGGACAATGGGGAAATGGATATTCCGGGCGCCGAGGTCGCATGTTTCATCCATTCCAATACCGGAACACCGAAACCGATCCTGTCTTTGGATTCCAACATCGCCACCTCCCAAAGGGATATGGCGGCGATCCGCAAACTTGAATTCGTGACGCCCTTTTGCAGCGCAGCGGAGATACGCGGCGGCGCCAATCTTTCATGGCCGCTGACCAGCCAAACCCATACGTGGGTGTCGAGGAGTATCAGACCCGATTGACCCTCACTCATCGGCTTCCCACTTCTCTGCTATCGGACTGAGGATATCCCCTTTGATGATGGTGATATCCTTCAAGTAGCCGAATAGGTGCCGCTCCGGATTCGCTTCCACGGGAACCAATTTAGCGATGGGCTTGCCATGTTTTGTGATGACGATCTCTTCATGATTTTTTTGCACGTCATCCATGAGTTGCAGACACTTGGCTTTGAACTCCGCAGCCTTGATTTCCATATCCACCTCCAAATATGACTATAGTAATATAACCATGGTTTTATTTCCTTTTAAAGTGAAAAAACACCTTTATTGAAGATTTATTGCCATAGAGTGGGGATTTTTTAAAGATTGAGAGATGACCAGTTCAAAACCCATCCTCATTACCGGCGCGGCCGGTTTCATCGGCTTCCAGCTCGCCCGGCTCTGCCTGGAACGCGGCCACCAAGTGGTGGGCCTGGACAACCTGAACGACTACTACGACGTGCGCCTCAAGGAAGCGCGTCTCGCCGAACTCCGCAAACAGCCCGGCTTCACCTTCGTCAAGGCGGACCTGGCCGATGCGCTGGCGGTCAACCGCATCTTCACCGAGCATAAGCCCGGCCATGTGGTGAACCTGGCCGCCCAAGCCGGCGTGCGCTACAGCCTGGAGAATCCCCGAGCCTACGTGGACGCCAATATCGTCGGCTTCGTGAATATCCTCGAGGCCTGCCGCGCGCATCCCGTTGAGCATCTCGCCTATGCCTCCAGCAGCTCCGTCTACGGTGCCAATACCCGCATGCCCTTCTCCGTGCATGACAATGTGGATCACCCCCTGAGCCTGTACGCGGCCTCCAAGAAGGCCAACGAACTCATGGCGCATACCTACAGCCACCTGTTCCGCATCCCCACCACCGGCCTGCGCTTCTTCACCGTCTACGGCCCGTGGGGCCGGCCGGACATGGCCCTCTTCAAGTTCACGGCGAACATATTGGCCGGCAAGCCCATCGACGTCTACGGCGAGGGCAGGCAGAGGCGCGACTTCACCTATATCGACGATATCGCGGAAGGAGTGTATAGGGTAACCTTCAAGATACCTGAGCCCAATCCGGCCTGGAACGGCAACCATCCCGATCCCGCCTCATCCGCGGCCCCGTATCGGGTCTACAATATCGGGAACAACCAGCCCGTGGAGCTGATGCGCTTCATCCGCGTGATCGAGGAGAAGCTGGGGAAGCGGGCCGAGCTCAACCTCATGCCCATGCAGCCCGGCGACGTCCCTGCCACCGAAGCGGATATCGACGATCTGGTCCGCGATGTGGGCTTCAAGCCCGCCACCACGGTGGAGACCGGGATCGGGCGTTTCATCGATTGGTATCGGGGCTATTACGGGGTGTGAGGATCCTAGAGGG
>DAINDC010000636.1:0-1531 GCA_036732085.1 Fibrobacterota bacterium
GGTCAGGGGAATGGAGGCTTTTACCGCATAGGTGGATGCCAGGGCCCAATCATGCGCGGGAAGCCCATACGCTTTCCGGCTTGGATAGAAAGCCATGAGGAGAAGGAACGGAAGGACAAGGAATCGGGAATGGGTTTTCATGAAAGGTTTGATTCTTTGAACTGGGTAATTGTACCAATTATCATTGTAATAGAAATTTCGGCTCTACAGTCATTCGTGGGGACGTAATTTGAGGCCTCCGCAATGGAAAAGTATGGCGACCCTGAAGTTGGCGAAGTTGCGGAATCCCCGAGCGCCCGCCTTGATGAGTTGAATTTTAGAGTTCAGCCCTTCAGCCACCGCATTCGTAATTCGATGCTCAAAGAAATGGCTGATATTCTTATAGTGCCGCTCGATGGTTCTGGCCGCCTCAATCATCGGTTTCAGACGGCTATGCGTCGCCCAAAAGTACCAGCGTTTATAAAACCCTTCCGCCGCTTTCGCATAGGTGAATCCCCAGTATCGGCGGAATTGCTCCTTCATCGCAAAGGCCCGGCCCACTTTAAGGTTCTGGTCTTTCAACTCTCGATACTCCCGCTTTTGCTCAAGGCTCCAATTCTCCCGGCTTGTCAGCCAAAGGTATTTGGTTCCCGTCAGCGCTTGGTTTCCGTTCGCTTTCAGTTCCCAATGCTCCTTCTTGCGAACTTTGTCCAACGCCTTGGTCAAATAGCCCATCACATGAAAACGATCATGGACAAGAACGGCATTGGGCAACTGGGTTTGAACCGCATTCCGGTATGGAACCCACATATCGGCTGCCACCGCCTCCACATTGGCCTTTTGCTTCATGTCCAAAACATCAAGCGCAGCCTGGGCCGCAGCCTCATCACGACCTTGAGTGACTTCCAAAATGCGTGCACCTTTCAAATCCGAAAGAACGGTGGCGTATCGGTGGTGGGACAAAAAGCTCTTCTCATCAATTCCAAGCTGAGTGATGGTCTCTCGCTTCCTACGAAGCAACCCTCGCTCAACACCACGCCGCTGAATAGCTTGGATTCCATCCCAGGAAATTCCCAAAAGCCGTCCCACTTCGGTAAGGTTTTGGCAGGCCAAGATAAGTTGGATTCCAAAGGTTTCAAAATCCAACGTGAACCGGCCATGGGGTTCCGCCCAAGGGGTCTGAATCTGATGCACTTCATGTTCCGCACAGTCCGTCCTGGGAACGTCGCATTCGATGTAAGTGGCGAAGGTCATCTGGGCCAAGTGACGCCATTTTTTGCGGCGTCGGTCTTTGATCGAACAAAGCGTCCCGCATTCCGGGCAATGGGCCAGCGTTCCCATCGGATAAATCACCGAAAGCGTGATCGCCTTTGCCTCCATATCCGTATCCACCCATTCGACTTGCCAAGGATCGGGGAGAGTCAAAATCCGCTTATAGTGTTCCAGTACAACGGTGTCGGTCTGTTTCATTGGAGGAAAAAGGTAGCCCATTTTTCCATAGGAAATCAGACCCTTTCCACACAAATGCCTGTAGAGCCAATTAAAGGGGAAT
>DAINDC010000636.1:1541-2066 GCA_036732085.1 Fibrobacterota bacterium
TCAGACCCTTTCCACACACTTAGCTGTAGAGCCATTCAGGCTCTTCAGTCATTCGTGTGGAACCGTAGGTTTTCCTGAAGGATTTTGATTCTACTTTTGGGATGTGAAAATCATTGACCCAGCCATACTTGACTATCACCGGCGGCTTCTTGAACTTCCCTCTCCCTGGGAGGTTGCGTCGGTCGACCTTGAGACCAAGGGCAAGACCGTTTCGATCGAACTGGCTTACCCCATGGGTACGCTTGTTCATTGCCCTGAGTGCGGGAAGCTTTGTTCGGTCAAGGATCGACGAAGAAAGCAGTGGAGGCATTTGTCTCAGATGCAATTCCAGACCTTTGTGGCCTGCGAAGTACCCCGATCCGACTGTGATGAGCATGGTGTTCTTCAGATCATGGTTCCGTGGGCTGACCCTAACGGTCGTTCGACACTTGCCTTCGAGGATTTTGGTATCCAACTGATCCAGGCCTGCCAGAACCTCACCGAAGCAGCCAGGCTCATGGGGATTTCTTGGGATGGGATTCAAGC
>DAINDC010000637.1:0-2052 GCA_036732085.1 Fibrobacterota bacterium
ACACATAGGTTACGGGTCTGCCCTTGAAGGGCCGGCGCAGGACCCAGGGCACGGATGCCAGGAACACGCGGAAATACCCCTCGAACTGGGCCAGGGAGACCTCCGCTTTGGCTTCCAGGGCATAGGACTTCTCCAGGATCCCGGACTGGGCTTCGGCATAGGCCCGCAGGCATCGTTCCCGCTGCCGGAAATAGACGTTCTCGGACAGCCTGAATCCGCCCTGCGCGCCTCCACCTTCCGAATCCCAGGAATCCCCGGCCACCATTACTTTCACCTCGGGACCCTTGACCTCGGGACCGGTCCCGCCCGCGGCGCGGCAATACTCCTCCACTTGCACCGGCGTGATCACCGTATCGTTGAAATGGAAAGTCTCCCGATGCAGGTAGCAGTGGTTGCTCGCGAAGGGAACCACATAGCGCGCCCCCACCTTGCGGGCGAAGGCGGCGAAGTCCTTTAGGTATCGCTCCGAATTGTCGCGGGTACGGAACGGCGCGTCCTTGAAATCGAAGCAGACCCTGGGGTTGGCGGAACTATGGCTCCGGAAAACGAAATCGATTCCGGGATGCCGCTTCAGGATCTGATCGAGCGGAGCGCCCATGAACTTGGCATCGTTCGCATTGAACAGCTTCACGCCTTCGCATTCAACCACCACCCCGCTGTCCGTGAAGGGATGGAATTGATAGGACGAGAAGGTGAAGCCCGGCGCCAACTCGCGCGTCTCGCCATGCCGCAGTTCCCGCACATCGAGGAAGCCCATCGCATTCAGATCCTTCTTCATCCTCAAGGCATGACCGCGGGGAATCAGGATGGGCGTTTCCCGCGCGAACTTGCGGAGGGAGGGGCCGTGGAAATGATCCCAGTGGATATGGGTCAAAGCGATGAAATCGGGTTGGAGCGATTCCCAAAGCGAACGCGGCACGGGAGGATAATTCCACCATGATCGCCAGTACGCGCTGCCCACCAGCCAGGGATCGAATATCAAGGTCTTGCCGGCGCCTGTTACGCGCAGGCCCGCATGGGAGAGAATCTGGAAATGCATAGGCCTCCTTTTAAGTGGAGAGGTGCCGGGGTGGCGGGTTGCCTTGGTTAAAAGCAAAAGCGATACCGAATGGGATGGGCCCCGGGAACCGCCCGTAAAGGCCAGGAAACCCTTATAAACATGGCGTTTAGCGGATAGCCCGGTTCTCCCCAGCCAGACTCAAGCCGCTCAATTCCAGCCCGGCCGGAAAATTTTTGACCGGCTTGGAAGGGTTGACCGTCTTTCTTTTTAACCCGCTTGCAGAGTCGCTTGCAACATTCCCGTCCGGATGCCGACCTACCTGATGACCTTGTAAATTGATACTCATAACGGAGGCTCTATGACCCGCTCTATTCGAACCACCCGTTTACTGCTGCCGGTCCTGACCATCGGCCTGGCAGTCTTTTCCATCTTGGGGACCGGTCGCCTGCGCGCCGCCACCCATGAAAAAACCACGCCCCCCGCCGAAGTCGCGGGAGCAGGGCATGCCACCTTCGCGGGCGGATGCTTCTGGTGCATGGAACCGGCCTTCGAACGCGTGCCCGGCGTCCTCAGCGTCATCTCCGGATTCAGCGGCGGGGACGAACCCAATCCCACCTATGAAGAAGTCGGCAGCGGCAAGACCGGCCATGCGGAGTCCGTGGACGTAACCTACGATCCGACCAAGGTCAGCTATGCCACCTTGATGGAAGTGTATTGGCGCTCCATGAACCCGACCGATGCCGGCGGCCAATTCGCGGATCGCGGAAAACAATATCGCCCCGCCGTCTTCTATCACAATGCCGAACAGAAGCGCTTGGCGCTCGAGTCCGAGGCCAGGCTGGAGGCGAGCAAGAAGTTTTCGCAGCTTATCGTAGTGGAGATCACGCAGTTCAAGACTTTCACCGCCGCCGAGGATTATCATCAGGACTTCTACAAGAAAAACCCCGTGCGCTATCATGCCTATCGCAAGGGTTCGGGGCGCGAAGGCTTCCTCGAAAAGACTTGGGGCAAGGATTATCCGGATTATCCCGTCATTCCGGTTAACCAGGACA
>DAINDC010000638.1:0-2048 GCA_036732085.1 Fibrobacterota bacterium
TTTTTTTCAAAGCGGTAAAAAGGATTCGGTCCCCTCCCGCCACTTCCATGCAAACATTGTTTTCATCACGGTTCTTCTTCATGGTTTTCCTCCTTTAGTAGTTTGAATTTCTTCCCCATTCGTCGGTATTCTCAGGGGGCTTTTCCGGTTTCTGTTCCTGATTTTCGGTGTCCTTGCTCAAATCCGAACCCTCAGGCCGGGCAGGGTTACTTGATGGCGGATTGGAGCGGCGAAGATTGGAATCGCCTTCTTGGAGATCCTTGGATGAGATGGGAATGTCTTTTTCGACCGACCGGCATTCGCCCGGCGGGATGTCATTGTCAATCAAGCTTCCGTTTCGCGGACGCTTGGGATGGGCCTCGTATGCGGATTCGAGGAATGCAAAGAGTTCGGCGTCTGAGCATAAATCCTTTTCCTCAACAAATCCCAATCGTATCGAACCTTTGATGAGCTTCCCTTCTCCATTTTCAAGGGCGGCATACCCATACCCAAGGCCCAGGTTAAATCCGGATGGCTCAACGTAAGGCTCCAATTCCTCTCGAAAAGACAAGGTTTGATTCTCCCGGGCACGGGTGTCCGTTTTGCCCGTGGCGTGCCCGATGGACAGGCTCTTTTTGACCACCCTTTGCGTCCCCAATTGACGCGAGGCCCATTCCGCGGTTTCATCCTGGACGGAGAGAAATATTTTTGTGTGGCAATTATCGACCAGTTCATCCTTGAAACTCCTCGATAGGTTGTCCCGCTGCAAGTTTCCCAAGGACTGATGCGCGAGAAGGAGGCCGATTCGGGCCGATCGACATTTGTCAATCAGGTCAATGAACCCGTTATAGGCGAAGGAGGGAACTTCATCAAGAAAAACTTGCAGACCAATATCTTTAGGTTCCTTTCCGACCTGTCTCGCGCCCGCGAGAAGTTGCACCTCCATTAAAATCATGCGGCCCAGAGCGCGTCCTTGTGGGCCCTTCGAAGAGGTATCCACCTCGATGAAAATATTGCCTCCGTTTCGGATCACGTCTCTCACATTCAATAGGTGGCCTTCCGGATTGTCGAAAATATGGGTCAAGCTCTCGTCTTCCACGAACAAGGAAACATGGCTGGCCACGCCGGCCAGGGATTCCGGTTTGGCGGTCGCAAGGAAACGTAAGCGCTGGTGATTGCTTTCGCTTTTGCAAAGCGGCCGGATTTCATCCAGAAGGTCCGATGGCTTGGTCAAATAATGGTAAAGGTGCCGCAGCATGATCCGGTCCACCAAAAGCGGTTCGGTTTTCATCACCCGGAAAAAGCTCATGAGCCAGGTTTCCTGGAACGATTTGTAAAACGGATGGGTGATTTCAGAACTTCCCATAATTTTTTTCGTCAAGGCGTCAGCGTCGCCATAGAGAAGGGGATCGTAGGATAACGTGTTTTTCCGGGAAAAGGAAATGACCGCCGTGGGAACGTTTTGATTCTTTTTGTGCTTAATGCCCTCGGCCAAGACCTTGAGGAGATAAAGGTCCGCTTTCGGATTTATCGTCAAGGTCGAAAGGGAACTCGAAGCGACGTCTTTCAGCAGCATCGGAGCCAGTACGGAGGCTGATTTCCCCGAGCCCGATCCGCCGATAACCTGGGTATGACGAAAGCGTTGCTCCACCGTCGTGACGATCGGGAAATAAGCCGCTAGGGATTCCGGTTTCTTTCCATGCCGGATATCCTGGTTAATATCAGACGCGAAGCGTTTGTAAAATCCGAGCACGCGGGAATTTGGGGAAGCCGTTTCGATGGATGCAATGAGCTTTTTAATTTCCGGCCTGCTTGAATCGAATTTCGGAGGAAAGGGATCCCGGAACGTCTCTTTTCCCACCTTCAGATGCAGGAGACTTTGCCACCACCGCATAAAAAATCGACCTGGTCCCGGGATGCGTGCAGTCCTCATGCTTGCCGCAAATAAAATCAGGAAGAGGATCGAGAAAAAAAGAAAATAATGCCATTCCAAATAGTGATTGAAGAATGGACCCCTGTATAGGCGAAGTCCCACAATCGGAAGATCGACCAACATTTGGAGAAGACTT
>DAINDC010000639.1:0-349 GCA_036732085.1 Fibrobacterota bacterium
GTGCCCTGATTGTGGCGGCAAGCTTCGGCTGATTGCGCTGGTGAAGCAGGAGGAGACGATACAGACCCTGCTCTCGGCGATGCATTTGCTGACCCAGGCGACGGGTCCGCCTGTGGCGGCGCAACCTGAGCCGGCCGAGACGGAAGCGCTGGAGCTCGAGTGGAGCGGCGAGGCTGAAAGCGCGGACTGGCCCGAGTATCCGGACTGATTGGGTCAATACCCTGTGGGGGAAGGGTGAGGTGTGCCTTGGCGTGAATGGGGCGCCGATTTAGGGGGCGGAAAGCGGGATAACGGCTTGGAAAATGGGGGAGTGGGGCTGGAATGGAGGGGGTAGGATGGGGGGGGGTGG
>DAINDC010000639.1:359-2038 GCA_036732085.1 Fibrobacterota bacterium
CAACAGGGTTCGATTTACCTATGCGCTGATTTACCTATGCTCACCCCTCGCCCCAACCTTTTCCAGGATGGAATCCGAAGCTCAATTTCGTAATAAATAAATCCCATTATGAAATTGAGTTGGTTTGGTTTTGGTTCTAATTAGGCCTTAATTAACCGATAATGGATCCATTCCGTAATAAGGTCTATAATCTTCCATGGTCGTTGCGATAGGTTTGCCGTTATATTTGAAGGAAACGGCAAACGCAGGCAGCAGGGATTATGGACATCTATCAGTACGATGATTTCCGGCTCTTCCTCAAGGAGAGGTACCATCAGAAGATGCTGGAGGCGCCGAAATATTCCTATCGGAAATTCGCCAAGGAAGCGGGCTTCGCCAACCCCGGCTATCTGAACGATGTCATCAAGGCCTTCAAACCGCTGAGCGAGAACGCCGCGGAGAAGATGGGCAAGGCCTTCCAACTCAAGGCCCATGAAACGGAGTTCCTGAAGCTCCTCGCCGCCTTCGGGCAGGCCCGGACGCAGGAGCGGAAAAGCCAGCTCTACAAGCAGATCCTCGTGCGCCGCAACCGCAGCCGCTTCACGCGCCTCAATCCGGCCATGAGCAAGTACTACCAGGACTTCCGCTACCTGCTGGTGCGCGGCGCCATCGAGGTCCTGGATTTCCACGGCGACTACGATGCCCTGGCCGCCTTCCTCGATCCGCCCGTGCCCGTGGCCATGGTCAAAAAGCTGGTCCGCGACCTCTGCGAATGGGGGCTGGTGGAGCAGGGGCCGGACGGCCGCTATCAAACGACCTCGTCCGTGGTGGAGCCCGCGCCCAATCTCGTCGGCATGAGCCGCCAGCTCAACGGCGAATGGCTTTCGCAGGCGCGCGAGGCCCTGCATCGTCTCCCCAAGGAGAAGCGCCACGTATCGACCATGATACTGAACATCAGCGATACCTTGAGCCGCGAGATCAACGATATGGTCGACAAATTCCGCGAAGAGGTTTTCCGGAAGGTGGAGGCCGACCGCAACCCGCAGCGCGTCATGCAATTGAGCCTGGCCTATGTGCCCAAGTCGAGGATTAAGGGGTAGCTGATGAAGAAGCCGAATCAAAAACTTAGTCTGACCCTTTGCCTGTGGCTCCTCCTTTGCCTCTGCGGCCTGGCGGGCTGCCTGGGCAACAACAGCCTGCGCGTGGCCGGCGGCGACGATATCCCCAACGGCGTGGAGCCGCTGGGCAAGAAGTCCGCGCGGAGCCGCGGCGATTCCACGGATTGGAACGGCTTCAAATCGACGCCGCGCACCAGCCCCGGCATGTACGATACCACCCATGTGCCGGACAGCGTTCCGGACACCACCGGCTCGGGCCATCCCGCGCCCAAGCGATCGGCTGCCGCGGCGAAGCGGGCCTCTTCTCAATCAGGCGAATCAGGCGCAGCGGCCTCATCAGTCGAACTCGGGGTTCTGCCGCCGCTGGACGGCCTCGCGCCCGTCGATACTTTGGTGACTCATGTGCAGGATACCGTCAAGGGAACGGTGGAAGCCGTGCATACCGTGGTCAAGGATTCCGTGCGGACCGTGGACAGCACGGTCTTCCAGCCCGTCGACCCCCTGAACCCAACGGCGCCGCGCGGCCTTCTCCAGGTAACCGGCAAGATAACCTATGCCGATACGGGGATCTGGGACGCCTTC
>DAINDC010000640.1:0-2025 GCA_036732085.1 Fibrobacterota bacterium
TGAGTTCCCGCGCATCGATATTTCCAGCCGTCCCATTCCGGTCCAGTTCAGCGTGGGCGCGACCACGAAATACTATTACGAGGAATTGGAAGGCGGAGACTACCTCTCGCAAAACCTGAACGCCGATTTGGGCGCCGGCCTGAAATTCCTATGGGGATACGATCCGGTCACCCATTTATCGGATCGGAATATCAAATTCCAATTGTCGGGCTTCGAGTTGCTGCCGACCAAGCAGAAGAGCGAATTCAGCGATGCCTTGGTTTACGAGGACATCTCGAGGCGATGGCATATCTCGGCGAGTTGGGAGGAAGGCCTGCCTGAATGGAACACCACCGTGGCCTTGGGGTTCACGCAGAAATCCGAGCAGGGGAGTTTCCCGGCGACCGGTTTGGAATGGGGCTACCGGGATCTGCTCTTCCTAAGAGGCGGCCTCGACGATGACTTCATCAGCGCCGGAGCCTCCGTGGTCTATCGTTGGGCGTCCATCCACTATGCCTTCCGGCACCATGCTTTGGGCACGTCCTTCTACCAGGTATCGGCCCAGGTCCAGTGGCCTTGAGATAGGCTTTCGAGAACGCCAACCGTCAGGGTTGGGTCTGCTCTTGGATGACGGCTTGGTACCATAGCGCGCTTTCCTTGAGCACGCGTTCCTGAGTCTCATAATCGATATACACGATTCCAAACCGCTTGAAATAGCCTTCGGACCATTCGAAATTGTCCATCAGGCTCCAGAGGAAATAGCCCGACAGCCCGAGTCCTTCGGCCGTGGCCCGCTGTGCCTGGCGGAGGTGATTGCGGAGCCATTCCAGCCGATCGAGATCCACCACCCGACCCTCGGCATTGCGCTCGTCCTCGCACGCGCAACCGCTCTCGGAGATATAGGTCTTCTGAACGCCGTAAGCATCCTTCAGGTGGCGGCAGGCCCAATAAAGGACCTGCGGGACCGGTTTGAGCCAGTTCAGGGCGAGCTTGGGGTATCCTTTGGGGAAGGCCAATCTCTTGTAGCCGAGCGCATTATCGGCCGCCTCCACGAAGAAACCGGAGTAGGCATTGATGCCATGGAAATCGCAGGGCGAGGAGATGACCTGCATATCGCCGTCCTGGATATCGGGAGCATTCGCCCCTTGTTCGGCGAGCCACCAATCCGAGTAGGCGCCGCGGAAAATGGGATCGGCCAGGTAGCCGTTAAGATGCACGAAGGCTTTCTGCGCGGCCATATCATTGGCCGGGGACTCGCGGACCGGGACCGTGATCATGGGATTGTTCACGAGGCCGACTTCCGCATCCGGCCGGGCCCATTCCCGCACGAGCCTGACGGCGCGGCCATGGGCCAGGAAGGCATGATGATAACCCTGGCTCACTTGCTTGGCGGGGAGCTGCAGTCCGGGAGCCTGGAAGGCGCCGACGCCATAGGATTGCCCGATGAAACAGGGAATCTCGTTCATCGTCATCCAGTGCTGGACGCGATCGCCCAGGCGCTTGACCACGATGCGCGCGTAGTCTTCGAAGGCATCGACCGTGGACCGCACGAGCCAGCCGCCCTCGTCCTGGAGAACCTGGGGAAGGTCCCAATGGAATAAAGTCAGATAGGGCGTGATCTTTTTTTCGAGCAGGCGATCGACCAGCTTGTCGTAGAAATCGAGACCGGCCTGATTGACCTGGCCGCGACCGCCCGGCACCACGCGCGGCCAGGCGACGCTGAACCGGTAGGCCTGCAGACCGAGGTGGACCATGAGATCGATATCCTCCCGCCACCGCCGGTAATGATCGCAGGCGGGTTCCCCGGAATGGCCGCCATTGATTTTCCCCGGGGTCTTGGCGAAACGATCCCAAATGCTTTCCCCGCGGCCGTCCGCCAAAGTGGATCCTTCGATCTGGAAAGCGGCCGTGGCCGCGCCCCAGACGAACTCCGGCGGAAAGCTCATCCCTTGACCGCCCCTTCGAGGATCCCGCTGATCAGCTGGCGGCCGAAGACGAACAGAACGACGAGCAGCGGGAGCGTGGCCATGAGCGTCCCTGCCATCA
>DAINDC010000641.1:0-2025 GCA_036732085.1 Fibrobacterota bacterium
TTTCTTCACGGGGATGCTCCCCCTTTTAAAAGAAGGTCAAGGGGAGTATCCGGGCAGGTCAGGTCGGCAGGCCGTTCCTTCTGCCTCGTTCTCTCATATTGAAACTCGGCCTCCTTGGCTCTTTGGTCCGCCAGTGCTTTTTCCTCGGCATCTTCTACGCCCTTGAACCGCAATCCAATATTCCGAAATAGTCCCGGTGCTTGGGCAAGGGTACTGAGGTTGCAGGTAGGGACGGGCCAAGAGAGGATTCTGGCAAGCTGAGACTTCGTTCGATGGAAGGTGCCGTCTTCCAGGTCCGGGCACCCTTTCCAGAAATAGTCCCCATAGGGAAAGTTGATATTTCGAACCAGGGCCCTCTGGCCCGTCAGCGTCCTATCCACATCAACAACGGTTCGCACCTCCACCCCGCCATTGACCTCAACCCTTTCCTGCCGAACGCGGGTCCAAGCCGGATCGCTGGGCTCCGCAGGCAGCACATCCGGCAGGGTGACTTCAAGATCTTCCTGGACCGAAAATGCTTTTTGACCGATCAGGCGATCCATGAATGCCCATCCAGGACAACGCGTGTCCAGGCTCGATAAAAAGTCGCGTTCCGCATCGTCCCGGGAAAAGGGAAGCAGCAAGGCTTTCTGAAGACCGAGCCAATCGTCAAAGGAACTGATCCGATAAGCCGCGGGTGGATCATGAAAAAAGCCCGTGGAACCGTCCCCTTCGGCGGTGACCTCCATTCGAATAGACCATACGCCATCGGAGTTCTCATCGGTCCAAAGGAATTGGCCGGAAAAATAAACGGAAGCGGAATCGTCCATCACCGGATTCAGGTAGGGCTTAAGCTCTTCATTTCCCGGGGAGCCTATCGCTTGTTTCCGCAGGGTCACGGCCTGCTCCTCTGAAAGCGAAATTTCCTTCATGATGCGGCCTGTGGCCGGGTGCCGGGGGTGAAGAATGATTTTTGGAAAAAGGTGCAGGTTCCAAAAGAATCGGGTCGAGGGGCGTGACTTCATCGAAGGTTCTTCGATGATTTGGCGGCACTCCGTATAAGCATCGTCGCAAACCTCTTGTACAGTCGAAGATTCTTCATCAGTCGGATCCGAACACCAATGGTTCTGGCACAGGTTCTTCTCTTGGCGGTCCTGCTGCCTGGCCGGCCGGGAGGCAAAACAGTCGGGGACCTCGTAGAACCAATGCCAATTCTTGGAGTCCAAGCTGGGGGTGGTCTCTTCCCCATTCATCAGATAGTGACTATACCGAAGCGTTCCCGAGAGCTTGGCCAACTCCTCATCGCAACTGAAAGCGGTATCGGGTATGGGTTGGTACGTAGCCAGAAACGCATTGGAATTCCGGATCACGTTTCGGCGAAAGTCGATCTCGATGGAATCCAGTGCCTCGGTCGTGGATTTCTGGAATCGACCCGAGAGGTTGGCGTAGCGCATATCGACCGTGCCGTCCCCATTGAAGCGAGCCATGATGGCCGAGGACGGAGCGAATTCGGAAAGGGACCGCACGACATGGGTGTCCTCGTTGGGACCATTCACAAAAACCCAGGTCTGGCCAACCATGGGAAAGGTTCCAGCGATTATGGGTGTCGCCATTCCCAGCATTAAGAAGCTGGCGAGTACAAATAGGAAGGAGTCTTTTATTGATTGAGGCGCGGACTGGAATAGAAATTTTGGGGAAAGCATTTTCACATCCAATTACAAGCTGAGGTTGATTCCTCCGCCGATCCCCTTGCTCGATAGAACAAAGGTCAGACACGAGACTTGCACCTTCATGGCGTAGTACAAAGCGAATTGCCTGGAAGGATGCGCAGAAGCGGATTTTTGCACGCCCTCCCATACCCAACCCAGATCAAAGCCCGGGCGAATCCGTCCCTGGAAGGGCAGAAACAAATGCCCGGCATACAGCCCCACGAAATCCGTAGTCCGTTCCTGGCCCTCTTGGGTAGCGGGTTCATTTCCCCATGGCAACATGGCAGTTGCTCCATACTCATCAAATCCCGGAAAGGGCGATAGACGCCCATTGAAC
>DAINDC010000642.1:0-2011 GCA_036732085.1 Fibrobacterota bacterium
CTGTCTTGGCCCGGAGGTTAGCTCTTCCAGGTAGACGATGCTTTTGCCGTCGATTTTGCCGTCGTCGATCTTGCCATGGGTCCCGTCCTCCTTGAGACCGAAGGCGAAGATGGACGTGCCGCCGATGCCGGTCTCGTTGACGCGGATGCAGCGATGCGAGTTGGGGAAGAAGCTGAACTGGCAGCCGCCGCCGGAGGTGAAGTACTTATGGGTTTCCAGGTTCAGGATCCCGGTCTCGCGCTGGCCGCCGCGCAAGGTGACGGACAGGAACTTGCGATCGTCGGAGAGGGTGGGGTTCTGGATGATGCCGCCCTTGAGTTCCTTGTCCCCGTCCACGAGCAAGGCCTCGCCGGTGCCGTCGGGGTTGCAGAGGAAGGCCTTGGTGCCGCGCGAGTAGATGATGGACTTGCCGTCCCGGGTCCAGTTTGCCCAGGTGGAGTTGGGGATGAGGAGCTTCTCGCCGGTCCCGTCCGTATTGATGACCCACGTGTCCCAGCGATCGGGATAATTCGCATCGGTCTCGATGGTCCAGTCCAGCTTGGAACGCGTGAAGAGCACGCGCTTGCCGTCCGGGGAGAAGTGCGAGAACCAATCGGTCTTGGGTCCTTTGGTGAGCGGTTTCATTTCCGTGCCGTCGATGTTCATGATATAGATGTCGTGGTTGCCGTCACGGGACGTGGACCAGACGATCTTGCCCTTGAGGCCCTTGGTGAGGGCCTGCATGGCCGCGAGTTCGGCGGGCTCCGGATCCACGGGCTTGCCGCGCGGGGGACCGGCCAGGGCGAGGCCGGCGAACAGGGATAGGGCTATCATGGTCTTGCGGGTAATCGGATTGCCGGACATCATTTTTATCGCTCCTTAATCAACACTTCTTGAAAAGCAACTCTGCTTGAAAAAATATAAAAATCGCCCGGGAAGGCTCGCGTTCCCCTTGGGGAACCTGTATGTTACCTGGTCCTGATTCCGCTTGCATTTGCCGGGAGACGGCATTAGGTTTTGGCTCGGAAGACACAACCTCGGAAGGCATATGCACAATTCACAACGTCAAAACCATCTCCTCGTGAAATTCGGGTCGACCGCCTTTTTATTCACGGCTTTGATTTCCGGACTCGCAGCTTTCGGCTGCAACAAAACGGATTCGTCCACGGGCCCCGTTATCGATCCCAATGCGCCCATCACCTTGATTTCGCCGAAGGGCGGGGAAACCTTTCACGTGGGCGATACCATGTGGGTGAAGTGGACGGTGAAGGACGATCCCGTCTCTCCCATCACCGCGGTCGACCTCATGATATCCGCCGACAGCGGCAAGACTTGGGGGTACGCCAAGAGCGGTTCCGTGGCGGATGACGTCAAGGGCTGGGGCAATTTTCCGTATGTCGTATCGTCCACCACGGACGACGGCAAGCATACCAGCTTGATCAGCGCCCGGTGCAAATTCCGTGTGCAGCTGTATGCGACCCTGGATGTCACGAAGATGGCTACAAGTCCCACCACCTTCACCATCCTGGCCAAGTAGTCCGCACCGCCTTCGTCTGAAGCAACTGCGACTTCAATCCGGCGGGCGCCCGTCCGCCGGACAGCAGATAAAGTCCCCCGTCTTTCCAAATGAGTTCCACATCGCCCGATGTCAGCATGGTCGCATGGCCCGCTTCCAGGCACATCTGGTTCGCGTTCGCGATTTCAGGTCGGACCGCGGAGGCGGCCGCAGGCGGCGGAAACCAGGCCTTGGTTTGGATGACCGCGATGGCGCGCTTCGCCCATTCCCCCTGGCCTAGCGGCGTGGACACATAATGATGATCGTCCAGCATGGCGATGCCCTTCGAGTCCACGGTCGCCGATTGGGACAGCTTTCCCGGGATGAGCTTGATCTCGCTTTGGATGATCGCCGGCATCGGCAAGGTGGGAGAGAAGCTGCCCGTCGCTCCGGCCTCGTACTCGCCCATGATGAACGGCAGGTCGGGCAGGCCCAGGTCGGCGCGCAAGTCGGTGGCGAGTTGGGTGATGTCGCTGG
>DAINDC010000643.1:0-2006 GCA_036732085.1 Fibrobacterota bacterium
CTTCCTGGGATCGAAGGGCCGGAGGGGGAAATCCGGGTTCAGATTGTTCGGGAAGAGATCGGGATAATAGGAATTGAGCAGGAAGTATTCGTTGAACATCAGCTTCTCGTTCATGAGCGGCCGGTTGATCAAGAGGCTCAGCGCCTCGCGCACACGCACGTCCTGGAACAGGGGCCGGCGCATGTTGATGGCGAAACCCTGGAAGCCGATGGGCTCCTTATTGAAGATGCGCTGCTTGACCACCCAGCCCTTCTTGACCTGATCCAGATCCGTTTTCTGCGCCCAGATGGCGGCGGTATAGATGGGATAGGCGTCGATATCGCCCTTCTTGAAGGTCTCCAAGGTCTTGATCTGGTCTTCCATGAATCGGTACTTGATATAATCGAAGTTGTATTTGTTCTGGTTGTAACGCTTGGCCCGACCCCACCAATCGCCGCGGCGTTCCAAGGTCAGCGAGCGCTCTTTCTTCACTTCCGAGATCTTATATGGACCCGATACCGCCGGGAAGTCGAAGTTCTGCTGGTTGAAATCGACCTTCTCCCAGACATGCTTGGGGAAGGCGAACATGCCCGCGGCATCCCAGAAGTTGTTCCAATGGACTTCCTTGGCCGTAATCGACAAGGTGAGGCTGTCGATGAGCACCGGACGATCGAAGCGCTTGAGCGAAACGCGGAAGGTGGAAGTCAGGTTCTTGGGATTCATCATCACATCGTAATAGAACTGGACATCCTCCGCGCGCACGGGCACGCCATCGCTCCACTTGGCCCGCGGATCGATATGGAAGGTGAAGGTTTTCTTATCGGGAGAAATGCTCCAGGTATCGGCCAGGACGCCCACTTCCTTGTTCAAGGTGGAATGGAGCTGGACCAGAGGCTCGAACATGAGGCCGGCGATTTCGGCGGCGAAGGAGGAGGTCTGGAGCCAATAGTTCAGCGATTTGGGAAAGCCGCTGCCCCAGGTGTTGAAGGTGCCGCCCTTGACCGCCTTGGGATTGGCGATGGGATCGAGTTCGCCCAAGGTGTCGACGACCACGGGCTTGGACTCTACCACGGCGGGAGCGTTGGATTTGCTTTCCGATTCCTTCTTCTGACATCCGCCCAGGAGGGCCATCAGGGCCAAGCCGACCAAGCCCAGAACGCCCATCGGGGCTGCACCAGGAATACGAGTCTTTTTCGACATGGGCATCATGCAGCTACCGTCCTTGGTAAAAGGGATAATCGACGCCTAAAATTAGCAGGATTGGGACCCCGATCCAAGCAGGATCCCATCATTGAGACCCTGATCGAAGCAGGATCCCGTTTTTGCGGGTTACGAATTAAAAAATCATCATCAAAGGCGGGGTGATTTCCGGCTCGGAGCGCTTTTTGGTTACCGGTACCTTGCAGGCTTCGGAGACCACGGATTCGGCGATCAACCGGATATTGTCGACCGTGGGATCGGACCGCTCCGGCGCTTCCGCGCGTTTGGGGCTCTTGCTGAAGTCGAAGCGCCTTTCGCCCGCCGAGGTCTTAAGCAGCGCATCACCCTGGAAATGCGAGGGCGCACCACTGCCTTCGACATACTCCTTCAGGTTCACGGTCAAGCTGGAGGCCGTGTCACTCAAGGCGGAAGCCGTTCCCGCCGAACCTGCGGCCGTACTCCGCAATGCCGCCGAGTCCGACAGCGTAGCGGGCTCCTGCAAAATAGCCAGACCTTTGCGGTTGAGTTGGAAGATGATTTCCTTGCGCAACTCCTGGGCGAATCGGCCACCGCTCCAACCCATGCGGGCGAGCAGGGAATCCACGGAACCCGGCACAACGGGCAGGGCCACGTACAAGGCTTCCTTGGAGGAGGCGAAGACAGCGGCTTTCACCGCGGGGACGGGGCGGATGGCGGCACAACCGGACCAGAAGCCCAAGACGGACGGGAAAAAGACGAGCAGGAAAGCCCATGACGAAACGAGGCGCGCATATTTTTTGGTTCTACCGGCATTTGTGTGGTCGCATATTCAGGCCCCCGCAATGGAA
>DAINDC010000644.1:0-1997 GCA_036732085.1 Fibrobacterota bacterium
GGCGGGCGGGTTGTTCTTCCAGGATACCGAGGCGCGTGGGTCCTCGAACTTGGCATTCGCGGGCAGGCAGGATTCCATGTAGGCCTTGATGCGGTCGCCGCGGCCTTCGTGGACCTTCCGGCGCTTGGCCAGGCTTTGTTCCTCGGCCTTGATGGCTGCGCCCTGGGACTTCCATTCCTTGAACATGACCGCGCACTTGAGGACCTTGCTCTTGATGTCGCCTTCCAGCTTCTCCAGGCGCTCCATGGGGTAGTCGGTGACGTCGCCGCCGTTATCTTCGGCCCACATGGCCATATCATCCATGATGGCCTGCTGCTCTTCGGTGAGCTCGTACAGGGTCGCGATGGTCGGTTTCTTGATGGCCATGGCTTAGGCTCCTTGTTGGTTGGCGGTGCGAGGGAACAGGTAGAGATAGGCGCGGTTGACGATTTCAGTGACACGGCGGTCCGTGTAGATGCCGCCATGCGATTCAATCAGGATTTTCAATTTCTTGAAATCCTCCTTGGAGTAACACCTGATGCACTCCTTGCGGATGTTGCTCTTGGCTCTCTCCAGGTCCGGGTCCTTTTCGATGGCGTCCAGGCTGGGAACGTCGAAGAGGGACGGCTCTAGTTCAGGGGCGTGAGTGACGCTCTGCTTGGGGCCGCCTCCGAATTCCTGCACGGGAGGCGGGGGAGGAGGCGCATCGTCGGCGCGGGGCCGAGCGTCCCGCACAGACTCTTCCTCGTAATACGGCCGGTCGCCGGAGGGACGGCCATCAGGCCACGGAAAGTTTTCGGCGTGGACTGCATCGTCCTGCCTCTGGATCTCGATCCCCTTGTCCTCGCGCTTGGATTTGTCGTTCGGCACGTCCTGGAAGTCGGCCGGGAGCTGAGGCTTGCCGTTGTCGGCAACGGCTTCGTTGGCCTGGATAGCTCCGGGCGGAAGCGATCCTATTTCGGATTCGTCCAGCATTCCCAAGCCCAACAGGTCAAGCGTGGAACGGCGCTTGGCTTTGGTTTCCGCCTTCATCATCGCATTTGCTAAGGCTTCTCCCTTGAGCCCCATGACCGAGACAGCGCCGATGGATTCAGTTTGCCGACCGTCCGGGGTGGATGCATTGGCGATGACAGAATAGATGTCCTCCTCGCGCTTGCGCTCCACAATTTTATGGGAAACTTCGTGCCGCTTGTTGAGCTGCGCCGTTCCACCACGATCGCAGTACAGGATCTGCTTTCCGTTCAGGGTGAGGAGGCGGAATGGCTGGGTTGCCGGGTCCAGGCCGACGCGATTGCAAAAGGCCTGGTAATACTCCACTTTCTGCGCGGGCTTCAAGCGGGAAAGATCGCCGTTGAGAACCAAGGCGGCCAGGGTCTCTTCGCCCAAGGGTATCATCTTGGTTACCTGGTTTCCGTTGATTGCTGGAGCTAGCTGGTTCATATTGATCCTTTCAGTTTGTTCTGGCAAATTCGCCGTGGTATTTGTGGGCCGCAGCTTCGTATGCGCGCGCAGCATCTTCTTCCGATTTATAACTTCCGAGATTCATCGCTTTTCGTTGGAACATGATCGACACCTGAAAACTCTTGTCCCGCTTGTTCCAACTCACGCCTTTAAATCTTGACGTGGCGCCGTTTCGATGCTTCTTACAATTCCGGATATTCTCGGCGTGGGTGCAGAGTCGCATATTCTCTCGCTGGTTGTCCAGGGGATCGCCGTTGATGTGGTCAACAAGGACGCCAGCCGGAGGAGAGAGAATTTCCCTATGCATCAGGACAACTCGCCCCGAAACGCTATCTCTTCTGACTGCGTAGCCGCGAGTATTCCGGCACCACTTCCACTGATTGAGGCAATCGAAATCCGCATCATCGACCAACACAAAGGTGGCTGGATGCTTCGGGGTTGAGATATCGATTCGCTTCACGTCTCCATTCTCCGGTGATCCAGCAGGTCGGCGGTTAAGTTGTCGTGTTTCAGCCAGAGCTTTTCAGCCCTGGGATCGCCCTCGGGCAGGCTGTTGA
>DAINDC010000645.1:0-1964 GCA_036732085.1 Fibrobacterota bacterium
GCTCCTATGCCTGGTATCCCGGCGGCAAGCTGAAGGAAAAGGGTTTCTTCACCGCCGGCACGGGGGAACGCCTGAGTTACGATAGCCTGGGCCACCTGTCCGAACGGCAGCGCTTTACCCAGGGCCGTCCCGAGGGCGAATCCTGGGCCTATTACCCCACCGGCGCCAAACGCTCCCTGGTCATCTACAAGGACGGCCTCCCGGCCGAATTGCACAAGTGGCATCCCAACGGCAAGGTCATGTCCGATGGCCTGTTCCTGGCGGGCAAACGGACGGGCGTGTGGAAGCAGTACTTCGACAACGGCACGGTCTCGCAGGTATCGACCTATGTGGAAGGCGTCCTCAACGGCGAGGAACTCTTCTACGATGAGAAGGGCAAGTTAACCCGCACGCAACGGTATGAGCACGGTTACCCCGCGGAGGGGAAGATCCCGGCGGCCCTGGCGGCGGGATTGGACAAGAAGATCCCGATGGCGGATACGGCGAAGCCGGTCAAGGCGGCGCCGGAGGCCAAGCCCTCGGCCGGAAAGTCGGACGGGATACAGATCGAGGATTCGCACCCTTAGCTCAACTGGATAGAGTACTGGCCTTCGAAGCCAAGGGTTGGGGGTTCGAATCCCTCAGGGTGCACCACTTTTTTGGTTTGATTGGGAAATCGAGCGCCTGATAGCTCAGGTGGTAGAGCAAGCGACTGTTAATCGCTCGGTCCTATTCCATTACATTTGGGGCCGCAAAATTGGGGCTTTGGAGCCGGGATTTCGGCTATCTTTCCCCCCATGTTCGAACAAGCTTTTAAAAACATCGACGACGTCCTTTGGAAAGAAGCGGGCTGCTCCAGCGAGCTCGATTATACCGAGCAAACCTCCTGGTTGCTCTTCCTGAAATACCTGGATGGCCTGGAGCAGGACTTGGCCGATGAAGCCGCGCTGGCGGGTAAGAAATACGCCTATATCCTCGACAAGGCCTACCGCTGGGAATCCTGGGCCGCTCCCAAGGGCAAGGATGGAAAGCTCGATCATAACAAGGCGCTGAGCGGTAAAGACCTCTGCGAGTTCGTGGACCGCAAGCTTTTCCCCTATCTGCAAGGCATCAAGCAGAAGGCCACCAATTCGAATACCATCGAATACAAGGTCGGCGAGATCTTCGGCGAGATCAAAAACAAGATCCAAAGCGGCTACAACCTGCGCGAGATCATCGATCATATCGATGCCCTGCGCTTCCGCTCCCAGGCCGAGAAGCATGAGCTCTCGCATCTCTACGAAGCCAAAATCAAGAACATGGGAAATGCCGGGCGCAATGGCGGTGAGTATTACACCCCGCGCCCGCTCATCCGCGCCATGGTCAAGGTGGTCAAGCCGGAACTGGGCGAGCGCATCTATGACGGCGCCGTAGGTTCCGCCGGTTTCTTATGCGAGGCCTACGATTACCTATTAGCGACTTATCCCAAGCGCAGCACCAAGGAAGACCGCATCCTCCAGGAGCGCACCTTCTACGGCAAGGAAAAGAAGTCCCTGGCCTATGTCATCGCCATCATGAACATGATCCTGCATGGCATCGAAGCGCCGAATATCATCCACACCAATACCCTGTCCGAAAACCTCGCCGATATCCAGGAAAAGGATCGCTACGAAATCGTACTGGCCAATCCCCCTTTCGGCGGCAAGGAACGGCCCGAGGTCCAACAGAATTTCCCCATTCGTACGGGCGAGACGGCTTTCCTTTTCCTCCAGCACTTCATCAAGATGCTCAAAGCCGGCGGGCGCGCGGCCGTGGTCATCAAAAACACCTTCCTATCCAATACCGACAATGCCTCCGTGAGTTTGCGAAAGCTGCTGCTGGAAAGCTGCAACCTGCATACCGTGCTCGATTGTCCCGGCGGCACCTTCCAAGGCGCGGGCGTGAAAACCGTAGTGCTCTTTTTCGAGAAGGGCGCGCCCACGCGCAAGACCTGGTATTACCAGCTC
>DAINDC010000646.1:0-1861 GCA_036732085.1 Fibrobacterota bacterium
GGGGCTGGGGAACCTGGCGATTGACGGACAACAGGGTTCGATTTACCTATGCGCCGTTCATGGCCGCCCTTGAGGGTCACCTCCTCGGCCAAGGCGAAGTCATTGTTATCCGGTCGCTCCCAGTCGATCAGGTGGACGGTGTTGTGGGTCCGGCCAGCCGCGACCTGCACCTCTACCCCGAAGCGCAGCAGCTTGTAAGTGCGGAGAGCCGCCTGGTACAAGGAAACGCCGGTGGTATCGACGGCGGCCAGGAGTTTCTGCAGCGCGGCGGAAATATGCGCCTCGCGGAAAATCTGGATATGCCTTAAGCGCGCATAATGTTTGACCGGCCAGCCGGCAATCTTTGAGCTGAAGAGTTTAAATTTCTAAGGCAATGGCATTAGATTCTTGGCTTGACTATTGCTGCTTAATAGCACTGTAAATCATGGTAGCTTCATCTGATAGGGACAATTCGCATGCGATATGATTTTTGGCTTTGCCTGATAGCTGTTCCCCTTCTTTGCGCACAGGCAAGTCCTGCGAAACGATCGGCGCTTATCTTGCCAAACCCCGCCGATACTCTCCGGATCAGAATGGATGATTATGATCAATACAATTGCACACTTGATCTTTTAAGCGATGTCGCATTACACCCATCCGACTCCGTGGTGTGGAAAATCGACCACCTTCCGGTGGATTCTTCCTGCGCAACCTTCACCGCCGATTCCGCCGATTCCGTTTACGGCATGCGCATTACTAATGGGGTCAATTGCCACGACAACCCTGGAGTCCATTCGGTCAGTTTGCATGCCCGGCTCGCCGACACCACCATCGACGTAGAGTGGAAAATGGTTTTTTCCGTAACCGAATACTTCGACGCTTTTGTAAAACTGGCGACTCACAACACTACGCGCACGTTTACAGTGACCAAGGTGGCGCCCATCGATAGTCTTGTGTATCACCGCAATCGAAAAGCAAAATACTTTCCTGGATTTCTCGGGTTGAATATTCCGGATTCCCAGGTCACACCGCAGAACTTCGGCGGACCCTTTTACTTGAATGGGCGCGACACCACCGTGGATGTTTTCCTTTTGAAAACCAAATATGGGAAATCAGACAGCTCCTACGAGTTTCCGGGTTCCCCAATCGGCGGAATCGCCCCCTTCGATATCCATTTGGCTTTCAAGCTCATCGACCAGTACCTCGACTCGGTCCGGCTCGGCACATTCCCCGCAAAGAAAACCGGACTGATAACCATGGTTTACGCACAAGCCCGAGCGCCTTTCTGGTACATTCAGCGTACGACGGATCTTTGGAACTGCTTCGACTTGTGCATACCCAGCCCCACAAGCGTTATAAGGACGTATCGCGCCCTTTCCGATGGCATAAACAATTTCGTCTGCTACAAGGACTCGACCGTCGTTGGGCAAATAGCCCCGCCCGTGGAGCAATGCTTTGGCCCTATGGCCTCGATCAAGCCCCACCTTCGTTCCTCCAATTTGACGCGGGACGGATCAAATGCTTATAACGCCCTTGGCAAAGAGGTCTCAAGCTTGAAGGCCGCCGATGCCATTCCGATATTCCGATAGCCACAATTGAAAATGGTTCCTTTATTGTAACTACTCAGGGTGATATGGCGGAAATTGGGGTAACGCCAGCCATCGCTTGCTGAAGCCCTTCCAGAATATTTATCCCACGCTTTCGCATTGTGGATATCACGCTGCGGATCCGACAAAAAGACCGGGCCCCGTCAAAACTCCGAAAGCAACCGCTGACTTTCTGTTTCACTTTCACCATACGGATATCCCTTTCCGGCGGCGCCCCCCCTGGTCCGATGGGACGCGCAGTATCGGCCTCGCACCCCACGCCCTGCTCTCGCGCA
>DAINDC010000647.1:0-1786 GCA_036732085.1 Fibrobacterota bacterium
GAAGCGCATCATGGAATACGGCGCGGCGATGGCCTTAAGGGCCTTGATGCCGCCGATCGATTCCGCGGGAAAGAATTTCACGGTCTCGACGCCTTCGTCCAGGGCCATCTGGATTTCCGTGGGGGTGGCGATGCCGGGAAAGACGGGAATGCCCTTCTCCCTGCAGCGGCGCACGACCTTGGCATTGAAGCCCGGCGTTACGATATAAGTGGCTCCGGCCGCCATGGCCTGGTCCACCTGATCGGGCTGCAAGATGGTGCCCGCTCCCAGGGCGATGTCCTTGTCCTTGGCGATTTCACGGATGGCCGCTTCCGCGGCGGCGGTGCGGAGGGTGACTTCGGCGACGGGCAGTCCTCCGGCCTTGAGGGCCTGCGCCAAGGGCCAGGCGTCTTCCGCACGATCGAGGACGATCACGGGCATCAGGCGGGCTTGCTGGAGTTTTTCCATCACTGAGGACATGCTTCGGCTCCTAGGCTTTATTCTTATGATTCATCACAACTATCACAAGCGCAACCTTATAATCGGGTCTTCACAAACGAGCAAGAGTCATCCCGCCGTCCACCATCAGCACCTGGCCGGTGGAATAGGGGAGATCGCCGCGGGCCAGCATGGCCACGGCCTTGCCGACATCCTCCGGGAAGCCCCAGCGGTTCTGGGGTACCAGGCCCTTGCCGATCAGATCGTCGTATTTTCCGGTGACGCCGGCGGTCATGTCCGTCTTGATGACGCCGGGACGCACTTCATAGACATTGATGCCGAATTCCGCCAGGCGCACGGACCAGAGCTGGTTGGACATGCCCAGGGCGGCCTTGGCGAGGCAATAGTCCCCGCGGTTGGTGGAGGCCACGGTGGCGGAGATGGAGGTGATGTTGACGATGCAGGCCTGGAAGGCAGGGTCGATCTTTTTCTGATCGATCATCCACAGGGCCGCCTTCTGGGTGAGGAAGTAGGGGCCGCGCAGGTTCACGCGGATGAGATCGTCGAAGCTCTCCTCGCCGGCTTCCAGGATATCGGCGCGCACCTTGGGCGCGATGCCGGCATTGTTGACCAAGACGTCCAATCGGCCGTAGCGTTCCCGGATTGCGGAAAGGAAGGCTTCGCGCTCGCAGGCTTCCGCCACATCGGCCTTCACGTAAAGCACCTGGGCGCCCAGCTTGCGTAAGGCTGCCAGGGATTCGACTTCCGATTCCTCGCGCTTTCCGCAGATGGCCAGATCGAAACCCTCCTTGGCCAGGCTGGTGGAAATTCCGAGGCCGATACCCCGTCCCCCGCCGGTTACGGCTGCGACTCTCTTAGCTATGCTGGAATCAGGCATCCTCAAACTCCGTAGAAAGCGTAGTACTTGCCGTTCTTGATGATCCGCTGCAGATACAGGGCCACCTCGCGCGCATGGTAATCGCCCCACATGCTCGATTCGCCCAGCGGAACCTTGGCCCCGGGCGGGATATAATCCCAGCCATTGGGACGATGGTAGACCGAGTGCAGGAGCAGGCCCTGGTGGTTCGGATCGGTGCTGAGGTACGGTTCCTCGAACAGGCGGTCGACCACGGTGAGTCCGGCTTGCCAGTAATGGTCTCCGAGCGCCGTTTCCCCCCGCGCGTGCAGGAGGCGGCCCAGGCGCAGCAGGCCTTGGGAGGCGATGGCGGCGGCGGAGCTGTCCACGGGCTCATGCTCGTTGAACGGATCCGCGGGCTTGTCGAGATAATGGCCGAGCTTGTGCAGGTTGGGCGCCCCGGTGTCCCAGTAGGGGATGCCATCCAGCGGCGTTTGCTCCAGGTAGAACTCG
>DAINDC010000648.1:0-1781 GCA_036732085.1 Fibrobacterota bacterium
AGCCTGGTCCTGTGGGTCCTATCGATCCAATTGGCCGTGACCATGGCCGTGGTCATTCCCCTGAAGTGGTCCAAGTTCGGGCTCTGGGTCGTCCATATCGGCATCATGACCTTGCTGGTGGGCGGCTTCATCACCCAGGTGCTGGCGGTGGAATCGCAGCTGACTTTGGCGGAGGGCGAGACGGGGCATTTCACCACGGCCTATCATGAATACGAGCTGGCCTTCTGGGAAGCCAAGGGCGATAGCAACCAGGTCTTCTCCTACGAGGATACCTACCTGCGTCCGGGCGAGACTTTGGAGATCCTCCCCTATCATTCCCGCGTCACCATCAAATCCTATTACCAGAATTGCGACGCCTTCACCACCAAGGCCACGGGCGGCCCCAAGTATATCAATGCCTCCGGCATCGGCATGATTGAGCAGCGCAAGCCCGAGAAGGAGGTCACCCAGAACGCGCCCGGCCTCACCATGACCCTGAATGAAAAGGACAAGCCCGCCCGCGACATCCTGCTTTACGGGCAGGAGATGCAGCCGCTGATGCTGACCTTGGACGGCAAGAAGGTCTTCGTGATGCTGCGCCTGCGGCACTATCCGCTGGACTTCGGCATCAAGCTCACGGACTTCGTCAAGAACGTGCATCCCGGAACCGACATCCCCAGCAGCTTCGAGAGCTATGCGGACTTGCTCGAAGGCGGGGGCTCCCGCCCGGTCAAGATATGGATGAACAATCCTCTGCGGCACCAGGGTTATACCTTCTTCCAGGCCTCGTACGCGCAGGCCAAGGGCGCGGCCGAGAAATCCACCTTCGCCGTGGTCACCAACCCGGGGCGCGTGCTGCCCTATGTCTCCAGCCTGGTCGTTTTCGGCGGGCTGCTGCTGCATTTCCTGATCAAGCTGATACCCTTCGTCCGCAAGGAGGCGACCCGATGACCATCGCCATCGCAACTATGGCAGCCATGGCCATCCTCGCATGGGCCTCTCCGGCGCGCGCCCAAGGCACGCAGAGCACCAATCCCGCCGGCAAGCCTTCGGAGGCCATGGACGGCAAGCGTTTCGATTCGCTTTTCGAAGCCTCCCAGGCCGCCTCCCAGAGTGAACCGGGCGGCAAGCCCCAAGGCGCCCCTGGAAATGCGGGCATCCCAGGTAACCGCAGTGCTACCAGTAATTCTAACGCTACCGGTAACTCCGGCGCTCCCATGGAAGCCGAAGGCGCGCTACCCGACGGCCATCCGGACATCCCCTCGGACGCGCAGGCCGCGGATCCGCACGGCGGCATGGCCGACCCCCATTCCCAGGCCGGAATGGTATCCCTGCTGCCGGGCCCCGGGGCCTCCCCAGCCTCGTCGCTCTCCCGGATCGGATCGCTGGAAGGCGTGCCGGTCTTGCATGAAGGGCGCCTCAAGCCCATGATCACCTATGCGCGGCATATGCTGCTGCAGTTCTCGGGCCGCACCGATTACGAGAAGATGTCGGCCATGCAGGTGATGGCCTGCATTCTGTTCACGCCCGAGGCCTCCGGCGATTTGCGCATCTTCCTCATCAACAATCCCGAAGTGCCCCAGGCCATAGGCGTGGCCCCGGACAAGCATCGCCGCTATTCCTTCCGCATGCTCGAGAAGGCCTTGCCCAAGCTGGAGGACCTGTCCCAGAAGGCCAATGCCACCGAGGAGGAGAAGCGCGACCTGGTGCAGAAGGAGACCCTGCGCCTCTTCGGCAATATCGTCGAGTTCGTGAACCTCACGCGGTCCTTCACCTATGCCCTTCCCAGCCCCGTCTATACC
>DAINDC010000649.1:0-1753 GCA_036732085.1 Fibrobacterota bacterium
GGTCAGTCTGGAGGTCACGGGCGCTCCCATTCATGATATCATCTCCTCCATCAGCGCGCAATCCGGCATCAGCACCGTGGTCTATGGCGAACTCAAGGGGAACGTCTCCATGCGCGTCAACGATCTGCCTATCGAACAGGCTTTTCAAATCCTGTTCCGGGGCACGGAATTCACCTTCTGGATGCATAACGGCATCTATTTCATCGGCCCCCAGACCATGCAGGTTTTGAACAATTCCAAACTCATCGTCCTCAAGCATCTGAAGGTGGACGATGTCATGGACCTACTTCCGGTCTCGCTTACCAAGGAGGCCCAACTTAAGGCGGTCAAGAGCCAGAATGCGATCATGGTGATGGGCACCTATGAGATCATCGATGGATTGAGCCAGTACATTTCCCAGATCGACCTGCCGGTTCCCCAGATTCTCATCGAGGCCCTGGTGGTGGACGTGGACATGGATCGCATCCGCCAATACGGCGTGGACATGTTCATGGGCGATGCCGCGCATATCCCCAGTTCCGAGCATATCTACCCCAATGTCGATCAGGTGCTCAACAAATCCCGGAGCCAGGATGTGGTGGACCTTATCCCCGGGGTACGCGACATCGTTTCCCTGCCGAAGAATTTCTTGGCGCAGATCCAGGCCCTGGAACAGGAGAAGGCGCTCAAAATCCGGTCCCGCCCGCAAATCGCCACTTTGAACGGTTCGGAGGCCACCATAACCGTGGGCCAGACGCAGTACTTCCTGCTGAAGAGCGAGACCGATTACCAGCAGGTGGCCGGCGTGAGCGCCAAGACCAGCGAGCGGTTCGAGAAGATCGAAGCCAATGTTACCTTGACGGTTACCCCCTTCGTGACCGGGCAGGGCGAGATCACCTGCGATATCGTGCCCGACTTCTCCGAACCGGAAGGCTCATTCGATTCGCATACTCCGCCCACCTTGAACCGGCGGATCCTCAAGTCCAAGGTGCGCCTTCGGGACGGCGAGACCATCGTGCTGGGCGGCCTGGTCAAGGAATCCATCAACCGCACCACGCGCCAATTCCCGTTCCTCGGTTCGATTCCCGTCATCGGTTGGCTGTTCAAGAACGTCAGCGATACCAAGTCGCGCAGCCAGCTCATGATCTTCGTGACGCCGCATGTCTACTACGGCAAGGACGCCAACGTGGATCCGAACAAGTACCTGAAGAAACAATCGGACCTGGATCAGTGAATAAGGGTCCGGGATTGGGCGCGAGGCTGGAAGCGCGCTTCCGGCCCGCCTTATATTGGGGCGCCGAATTCCTCTCGCAAAAAGTGCGGCTATGCGCATTCGGGGTCGACGGGAAAGACGGCAAACCCGCAGCCTTGTTCACCTTCGAGGGCACCTATGCGGAGGCCGAAGCTTTCGCCACCGGCCACGGGATCGCCTTCCAAGGCCTGCGCGGGGCGGTCTCCCATCTGCCTTTCAAGATTGAAGCCTTAGAATCCGCAGCCGAAGGGTCCGAGGAGGATATCCATCCCCAGATCGAACGGGTGCGGCCGCCCGGCCTGCCCGCCGACGCTTTGGACGCGCAAACTTTCCAACTCGGAGAGGACCGATTCCTGCTCCTCGCCCGGGAGGATGCCGTTCGGGCCTTCACGGAAAAACTGCCCTTCCATTTAGGCGCGCTGTGGGGATTGGAAGTCCCCCACCTTGCCTTGATGCCCTTTCTGGACGCTTCGCGAGCGATCGGCCATTGGGCTTCCATCTTATGCGAAGCGGACTTCGCCC
>DAINDC010000650.1:0-1747 GCA_036732085.1 Fibrobacterota bacterium
TGGGAGTCAACATTTACGGAATCTCTTTTGGTTTTAATTCCGTGCGTATAACAATATCATTAACCCGCCCCCATCAACTCATCTTCCCGCCCACCTATCGAATACCTCAAAATTTAACTACTCCCAGTGGGATCGACGTCCCATTTATCTTGATACTCAGTCCAAATTGAGAAGCCATTCAAATCCTTATAAATCCAATTGTTACCGCAGTTTTGGGATGGGTCTCACATTGTTGGGGATAGAGACGCGCTACCTTTTATTGTCGGAAATGGATTTTCAAATTGACTGAATTGGCCGTGAATGGCTCGGAAAGAAGATGCGGGTTATCTGGATAGACCGCTGGGGAGGAAGATTAGGATGGGATTGAGGCAAAAGGAATCCACCTTGGAATTGGAAAAGCGATATCGGGAAATATTGGCGGAGGATTTGGGTGTACCGGAATACCACCGCGACTTTTATGTGAAGTGGCTTTTGGATTATCTGTCGTTTTGCAGGGTTCGGGAGCTGAGCGTGATGGGCCCTTTGCATCTTTCTCATTTTACCGAGGCAATGCGGAAAGCCGGCCGGAGGGAATTCCAGATACGTCAGGCTATGTCTGCGATTCGTCTGTATTGGACGAGGTTTTGTTTGCCACCGAGTGAGACGACTGCGAAATTTACCGGGGCTGCGAAGGTTCTTGAAAAGAAGGCGGGGCCTGTTAGCCTGCCGGCGGTCACAAAGGGGGCGATTGGAAACAAGCCGCTTTTATGGGCGGGCCAATTGGTCCGGCTGTCAGAGGAGCTTCGGTTGCGGCATTATTCCCTGAAGACTCTTAAGTCCTATCGATTTTGGATCAATGCCTTTGCGCGATATTTGGGTGACACGCCGGTTACGGTTTTGACCGAGCAACATGCGCGGGAATTCCTTTCGCATTTGGCGATTGAGCAGGGCGTATCGGCGTCCACGCAGAATCAAGCCTTCAGCGCTTTGCTTTTTTTCTACACGCGGGTTTTGAAAATCGGGTTCGGGGATTTTCGGGATACGCCCAGGGCCAAGCGCGTTCACAATATTCCCACTGTCTTGAGCCGGGCGGAAGTGCATCTGCTTTTCGGGGCCATGGGAGGCGTGCCGCTATTGTTCGCCCAATTGCTTTACGGTTGCGGGCTGCGTTTGGGCGAGGCCTTGGCTTTGCGGGTTCAGGATCTGGACGTGGGTTCCGGGGGCTTGGTCGTTTTCAATGGGAAGGGGAACAAGAGTCGCAGCCTGCCTTTGCCCAGGAAACTGATCCCATCCTTGCAGACGCATCTGATGTCGGTCCGGACGCAATGGGAGTCGGATTTGGCGGCGGGTTTCGCCGGGGTGCATATCGGCGAGGCCTTGGCGAGGAAGATGCCTAATGCTCCGAGGGAATGGCCTTGGCAATGGGTCTTTCCCGCTTCGCGCTTGTCGGTCACCGAAGGCGATGGCAGGCTGCGCCGATTCCACTTCCATGAATCCATCATCCAGAAGGAGATCAAGCGGGCCTCGCAGGCGGTCGATATGACCAAGCGGGTTTCGGCGCATACCCTGCGACACAGTTTCGCCACCCACCTGCTGCAGATGGGCTACGATATCCGGACGGTGCAGGAGCTGATGGGCCACAACGATGTCAGCACCACCATGATATATACCCATGCGATTCAATCCCTGTCCGGCATGGTCGTCAGCCCCTTGGATATTTGAGCGAGGTGGGGAAATCGCCATAGGGGCGCAGGGCTTTCCCCTGCGT
>DAINDC010000651.1:0-1712 GCA_036732085.1 Fibrobacterota bacterium
GACGCGTCCACGGCGGGGTTCGTCTTGAACCAGTAGCCCACTTGCCAACCTTCATGTCTGCCCGCGAAATCCGCCCATTCATGATCGGCGATGGCTCCCAGATGCCCGCCGATAACGGTGAAGGGGGAAACCCGCCAGTCCAGCGCATAGTCGATGCCGACCGCCTGGGCGGGAGGCGAGCCGTTCGGAAAACTCGGTTCGTCATTGATAATGTTCGATCGATTCGCATTGTGCACGAAGAACCGCTGCTGCAAATTCCCATTCCATCCGTCCCGTTCGACCTGGACGCCGAAGTCGCGGAAATTCAGGGTGCGCATATAATAGTCTTCCAACCGCGCGTACCTGGGGGCGCTGATGGCGATCCGATCGAACTCGTCGGTGCCGCTTCCGGATTTCAGGCCCGCCCCGCGGAATTTTCCCAGCTTGAAGCTATAGATGCCGAAATGCTTTTCGAGGTAGGCTTCTTGCGGATCCATGAAGATGGCATTGCCGACGAAGACCGCGGAAAACGTGCTGTCGAAAGGCAGGGTCCCTTTGACACGGAGCTGGGTGATGTAAAAGCCCGCCCGATTATTATTGCCGAGCGGATCCTTGAAGGGCGCGGGCCAGGCGGCGCCGTTTTGGCCGTCCGTATAACCCATTTGCACCCCGCCCTCCCAAATCGGCTTCTCCAGGGCCGAAAGTGCCGCCGGTGAGACGGCCATTATGAACGCGCCCAAGAGGAGAGCCTTTTGCCTTTTCGTCACGATGCCGGACCTTTCGATAGGAGTTCGCAGGGAAGGAAAGGCCCTAAAAGTACAATTATTCCCAAACTGGACCTCGGCATCCGCGCCAACCTGGCTGCGACGAGAGGCCTTTCGGGTTTCCGGGGCGCGGTTTACTGAATATCTTTACCCCATGACTCCTGAGCTCCAACCGACCCTTGCCAACCCAGTCCAACCGCGATCCATAGGCTCCGGAAAGACCGCCGCGGAAAAACCCTTGGGCGGCAAACCGTCCTGGCTGAAAGCGAAAATCCCGGGAGGAGAAGCCTATTCCCAGGTAAAGGCCTTGGTCGACAAGCACGATCTGAATACGGTCTGCCATAGCGCGAGCTGTCCCAACCTCGGTGAATGCTGGGCCAAGGGCACGGCCACCTTCATGATCCTGGGGAATATTTGCACGCGAGGTTGCCGATTCTGCGACGTCCCCAAGGGCAGGCCGGGCGAATACGATCGACTGGAACCGGCCAGGGTCGCGGACTCCGTGCGCATCATGGGGTTGAAATATGCCGTGATCACTTCCGTGTCCCGGGACGATTTGCCCGATCAAGGTTCCGAAGTCTGGGCCGAAACCATTCGCGCCGTCCGCGCCGCCGCACCGGCCTGCCGCATCGAAGTCCTGATCCCGGACATGCAAGGACGGATGGACCTGGTGGACGTCATCCTGGACGGTCGGCCGGATATCCTGAACCATAATTTCGAGACCGTTGCCAGCCTCCAAAAATCCGTGCGCGGCCGGGGCAATATCGCGGACAGCAGCGCGGTGCTGCGCCATGCCAAGTCCAGGCGCTTCCCGACCAAGACCAGCCTGATGCTCGGCTTGGGCGAGTCCGACGAAGAACTCCGCGAGATGATCCTCTACATCGCCTCCCTCAAGATCGATATCCTGACCATGGGCCAATACCTGCAGCCCAGCCGGGATCACCTCCCCGTCCAGCGGTATGTGACGCC
>DAINDC010000652.1:0-1687 GCA_036732085.1 Fibrobacterota bacterium
GGGGCCTGTTCAGCACCTTCCTCGCCGATGCCGTGGGGAGCCTGGATTTCTACAAGGGCGGCTTCGATCCCTACTGGGGCAACCGCCTCGCTTCGGTCCTGACCGTGCATTCCAAGGACGGCGGATCCACCTTCGACTCCACCAGCCGCCTTTCCGGGACCTGGCCCGGGGATAGCGCCAAGGTTACGGGCTCCGCGCGCATCACCACCTTTTCCGGAAGCGTGGAAACTGATGGCAGCAAGGGCAATTGGTCCTGGGCGCTGGCGGGCAGGCGGACCTGGGTCGACCAGGCCCTGAACGTGGCCAACCGCCTGAGCCTGATCGACTTCACTTTGAGTTATTACTTCTACGATTGGCAGGGAGATCTCGCCTGGACCCATGCCGGCGACACGGTGCGCGTTTCCGCCTACCAGGGACGCGACGATCTGAACCTGGATCCCCTGCTGCTCAATTGGGGCAACCTCGCCCTGCCCCTCAACGTCCACTGGAAGCTCTCCCCCGACTTCGCCTATGAGGGCACCGTAGCCTGGTCCGGTTTCGATCAGACCTTTTCCTTGAGCGACGTCCTCCGCTTCGACAATTCCATCCAGACCCTCAACAGCCGCCAAGGCCTGCAATATACGGGCCTGCAAGGCCATACCGTCTCGGGCGGCTATGAGCTCAACTATTTCTGGGTCGATTTCCTCCAAGGCAACAAGGCCCGCAACCAATACCTGGAGGACAAGTATTCCCTGGACCTGCATGCCGGCTACCTCCAGGACCGCTGGGTCATCAATCCCGAGCATACCGTATCCTACGGGTTACGGGTGTACAATTATTCGGAGCTGCAGAAACCGGCCAGCAACTCCACCGGCGACGTGGTCAAGGAAGGCATCAAGGATCTGACCTGGGATCCCCGCATTACCTATACCTGGCGGCCGGAGAAGGATTGGCGTTACGATCTGCATGCGGGCTACTACCACCAATACCTGGCCTCCCTGCGCTTCACCGACCAGGAGACCCCGAATGAATTCTGGTATGCCGTAAAGGGCGATATGAAGCCCACCACCTCCCTGCTCTTGGCCACGGGGGTCCGGCGCGAGAATCTCTCCCCGCTCGGCCTCACCACCTCCCTGGAAGGCTATTACAAGGACATCCGGGACATCCCGCTCTTCTACCCGAACTAGACCACCACCCAGATAGACAGCCTCCAGGCGCAGGGCGCCAACCTCTCCGCGCTCTTCTCCAGCCTCGATGGTTATGCGCTCGGGGCCGAGTTCGATGTCAAACGGGAGGAAGGCGCGGTGAGCGGGGACGTGAGCTATGCCTACTCGCAGGCCGTATTGCGGCACCAGGCCTTCGACAATCGCATCACCCAGGAGCCCCAGAAGATCTATTTCGCGGATTGGAACCAAAGCCATACAGTCAAGCTCACCGCCAACCTCAATTGGAAAGGGTCCGATGGGAACGCGCTCTGGCCCTCCAAGAAGAAGGACCATTACCTGCGCACCAACCTGCAGTTCAACTATCATACCGGCCTGCCCTATACGGGACTGGGCCTGTACACGCGCCCCTCCGACGCCTTCCAGAACGCCAGCCGCGATCCCCGCACGCGCCTCCTGAGCGACGACCGCAACGATCTCGATCGGCCTTATTAGGGCTTGCTGAATAGTATTTTCGCTCAATATTGACAGCGGTTTTGTTGTGT
>DAINDC010000653.1:0-438 GCA_036732085.1 Fibrobacterota bacterium
CCGCTCTCATTATACCCGTATCCTGGATGCCTATCAGGAAATGCCGAATAAGCCCCATGATGGCATTGCCATTTGGATATCCGGGTTCTTTGGATCGGGTAAATCCAGCTTTGCGAAGATGCTTGGCTTGGCGATCGAGAACCGGAACATTGAAGGTGTTCCTGCATTTAAAAGATTTACCCAAAGAGCCGGTGACAATAAGATCCAGGTATTGCTGCAAACCATTACCGAAAAAATCCCGACCCATGCGGTGATATTCGACGTCTCCACGGATCGCGGCATACGCAGCGGCAACCAAACCTTGACGGAAATCATGTATGGCCTTTTCCTACAAAGCCTCGGCTATGCCAAGGATTTGGATTTATCCGAACTCGAAATCGCCTTGGAAGAGAAGGGCAAATTAAAGCAATTCGAAGAGGAATACAGGAAAATTTATAG
>DAINDC010000653.1:448-1651 GCA_036732085.1 Fibrobacterota bacterium
CTTGGACTCTGCTACCTATCCCATGGCGGATTCCTGGGTTAAGGCTGTAAAAAATAAAGCGGACATTACTCCAGGAAAATTTGCGGAGCGTGCGAATGAATTGATGAAGCGGCGCCAAACGGGAAAAAGCCTGTTATTCGTCATAGACGAAGTCGGCCAATTCGTAGCCCGCGATGTCCAAAAAATGTTGGACTTGCAGGCAGTCATCCAAAACTTGGGCACCAAGGGTCGCGGCAAGCATTGGGTAGTGGTTACCTCTCAAGAAAAACTGGGAGAATTGGTCAGCGGACTTGATGATAAGAAAATCGAATTGGCCCGACTGATGGATCGCTTTCCTCAGCAGGTGCATTTGGAGCCTTCCGATATTTCCGAAGTCACCAGCAAGCGTGTCTTGGCCAAGAATGCAGCGGCCCAAGCGACCCTGGGAAAGCTTTACGACGAATCCCGGGCACGGCTCACCCAGAATACCCGTATCAGCGCAGCTATCCGGTTGCCGGAGTTGAGCCGGGACGGCTTCATCGATCTTTATCCATTGTTGCCCTATCAAATCGATCTGGTTATCCAAATCGTCTCTGGACTGCGAACCCAAGGCGGATCCAGTCGACATGTGGGTGGGGCCAATCGAACCATTATTAAACTGGCGCAACAGCTTTTGATCAATCCCGGAGTCAACCTGGCGGATAGGCCTCTGGGAGAGCTGGTTAAATTGGATCAGATTTACGATCTGGTCGAGAATAATATCGGCTCCGAGGTGCGCGCGAAAATATCCGGGATTAAAAACCATGTCCCTCATCCCTTTGCTCAGCCGGTGGCTAAAGCCATTTGTTTGATGCAGTTTGTACAAACCGTTCATCGTACCGCGGAAAATATTGCGGCGTCTTTGCATCCCGGTGTAGATGCGGATTCCCAGTTGGAGCCAGTTCGCGAAGCATTGCGCCAATTGGAAGCGGCACACCAGGTCCGCTTAGGTGACGATGGATATCGCATTCCCACCCCGGCCGAGGACGACTGGGAAAATGTCCGTCGCGGGATTTCCCCCCGTGGTGGGGATGCCCACCGTATTTATGTCGAGACGCTTACGGGTTTCTGGCAGCCACAGCCCGCGCATACGCTTTTTGAAACAAAGTCTTTCAAAGCCGGCTTGGCACTGAATGGCAAGGTTGTTCTGGAAGGTGATTTGGACATTCACTTGCACCTGGCCGA
>DAINDC010000654.1:0-462 GCA_036732085.1 Fibrobacterota bacterium
ATGAGCTGAGTGTATTGGGCGGAAAGCTCGGGGTTTTGCAAACGGGAAATGACGGGCCCGGATTGCTCCGAATCGAAGTAGAAATCGTACAGGCCCTGGTAGATCAAGGCGAAAGACAGCGCGGTCTTCCGACCAAGAAAGGAGAGTTTAACGCCAGGGCTTACGAAAAAGGATGGATGGCTATAGCTATGGAAGTACTTCGAGTCCGAGACGATATCATACGAGAAGGTCGTAGGTTTAAGCAGGATGCCGCTTTCGAACACGACATGCCCGGCGGGGGACTGAAGGACCGGCGCCCGGCCCAATATTATCGCGTTGGTGTCGCAAGCCGGTTTCGGCTTGTTCTCCTCGACGAATACGGTGTCATCGGGAAACTTCGGCCTGGCCATGCCATCCAGGGTCCGGATATCCGAGGCGTAAACGCAAAGGTTCCAGAGGGCGATAAAAACGACGACCTTGTTC
>DAINDC010000654.1:472-1616 GCA_036732085.1 Fibrobacterota bacterium
ATTGAATACGTAACCAAACCCGGCAAGGGGCCTTGCCCCCGCCGGAAGCCACCGGGAGCGTATTCGGTTTCGAGGCCTCGGGCGAATGGACGGTCCAAGGGAGCGCCAACTCCTTGGTCAGCCAGCCCCGGAGCGAAAGGACGCATGCCTTACGGTTGGACGGAGCCGGGTACATCATCGTGCAGAGCCGGGATATCAGCACGCCGCTGCTGCCATCCAATGCTTCAATGGCCTCGGTGGATCTGTACCTGCCGCCGGTTCCGGTCAATCCCTATTGGCTGGGGGCGGTGCAACTGTTCGTGGAGTGTCCTTCGGAGGGCGTCTATTCCTCTTACCAAGGGCAGGTGGAATTGACCGGCAAGACAAATCGGGCGTTCAATACGCTGCAGTTCCCTCTCGGCCCGCAGATTTGGAACCTGTTGACGACCTCCCATCGTGGCTTATCCTTTAATGCGGCGGTGAATACGCCGACGCCGGGCGTAGTCCTGGATTGGTTCGAGGTGCTGCCCTAGCCCCTTCATATCCGTCCATCGACGAAGCCAAACTCGTCGGGTGCTGGGTGGCGGCAAAGCCCCAGCCATTTGATTGCGAGGATATTTGTTTTTCCTCACGAAACCTTTTTTACTCACGCATAAATACTGGTGAAATTTCTCCGGCGAAAATAGGATTTGCTGAGGAATCAGGATCATTTTCCGTAAAAGGAGATACGATAACGATGATTGTCAGGAGCAGAAGTAATATTTGTAACCCGGATTCATCGATAGTTAATATCAATGATTCTTATACCACTATGCATGATTCCTTATATTCAATCACGGATAAGGGCGGACAATTAAACGCTTATGCCCGCGCCGACTCCGCCAACACCTGCGGACTTCATTTTCATTGGCAGATATTCACGCAGCCTGCAGGATGGGACTTGAATTAATAAGGCGGCAGTGGGGTAATCATAGTCTGCCAAGTTGGTTTAAGCCTGAAGTAAGGGAACGGAATTAGTAGTAGGGGCTCACGGGACAGATGAACGCGTCTTCAGCACACTGGAATTCACCTTGACCTTGCAGGAGAAGAACAACGCCCCGGTCATGCTTTTCCGTTACTGGCCTTCCATGATTGGTCTCGGCGCGGCCCTCGAAAGAATCTTGGG
>DAINDC010000655.1:0-1594 GCA_036732085.1 Fibrobacterota bacterium
CACTTGCACTATCCGGACCACCACGTAACCCCAAACGGTCACAGCGCAAACCAGCAGCAGCATGAAAGTTTTTTTCACGGGGACACCCCTACCGCTTGCGCGGGAACCCGGCCGTTGCCGGGAACGAATACGCTCAGCTCCAGTTTGGCCGTGATCCTGGATTTGTTGATGGCATCGGTATGGGCCGATAGCCTGCGGACCTGCAGGACCATGCCTCTCGTCTCCAGGGCGTGCAGGTAACGCACGAGGTTCGGGAAGCCTCCGCTCAGGTTCACCTCGAAGGGCAGTTCCTTGTATCCTGGAAAAGGCACCTCATCCAGGGCTACGATTCCGGCGATTCCCAAATCCAGCTTGCGGGCATCCTCGACAAGGATATTGAGCACATAGGAACCTTGGTTCTGTGCGGGGAGCGCCTGGCGGAGGCCTTCCAGATCCTTAAGAATGGAAGCGTATACCGAGGAAAGGCTGTCGGCCTTGCCCGCGCCTTGCTGCAAAGCCTTGTAGGAGTGGTAGCGCTCGGCCTGGGTGGACACTTCCGCATACGCGCGCCAGCCGATCGCGGCCAGGATAAGAGCGCAAAGGAGTAACACCGCTGCTACGCCAAAGAATGCGATGTGACCCGCATATCTTCCGAAAGGTCCCGCCTTCACTCGGAGATCCCGATCTGGAACCGGACCAGATCCTTTCGGTTGGCCTGGATCTTGGTCTTCTCCTCAATCGATTCGCCCTTGATGCGCTCGGTGGATTTGAGCTTGACGGAATTGGCGTGTCCGGCCTTCTCCAAGTTGGACAGGAATTCGGGAACACGCGCCTCGGCCAGGGCATAGCCTTCCAGGTGGTGGTTGAACTTGCGGCCGGAGATGTTCTCAAGCTCCCAATTCTCCAACCAGGTTTCGGGCGGAAGGAGCGCGGCGATGCGTTGCAATCCCGCATATCCGTCGGTACGATGGCCTATGAGGCCCTTCATGTTTTCCAATTGATCTTCCACCGCGGTCTTCTGCTTCTGGAAATCGCTCCATCGTTGCAGTTCGCCGGACCAGGAACGGGCCTTGGATGCGACTGTCCCATGCAGGGCGAGGGCGGAAAGCGCGAGCATGGCCACGCCAATCCCTGCCGCCGCCAAAGCCAGGAATCCCGTGCGCGCCAGGACCCCGGCCCGATGGCTCCAAGCCCTGCGTGACGCGGCGGCCGCGGGAACAGGAATAGAAAAAGAGACGGCCGGATCCTGATCCTGAAGCCCTTGATAAGCCAACGCGCCGGCCACCCGGAATGCCTCCGGCAAATCGGTGAGCGGGCCCCAGTCGGGGGTGAATTGGGGAATGCCCAGGCCTTTGAGGGCCGAACCGATTTCCCCGGCCGACCCGTCGCGCCAGACTTGGATCGCTTCGAGCGAGGCTCCGGGAAAACGGCTGCCGAAATGATAGACCAAGGCCTTCTTCATCTCCGTCGCAAAGGCGGACGGATCACGACCCGCATCTTCCCATCCCGTGAAGACCTTGGCATAGGCGATTGGCGATGCCTCCCGGAAGAACTGCACATGGGCGAAGTCCGCTTCGCATAAGATGGAAGCCCAATGGCCGATCGCTCGCGAAGC
>DAINDC010000656.1:0-1539 GCA_036732085.1 Fibrobacterota bacterium
ATGCCCAATGCATCACCCATCCACAAGCGGAACACTTTCATGGACAGATCCGCTTTCGGCGCATAGCCGAGTGTAGAAAGGATGATTGCCGAAAAAGAGGACACCATCAAAGAAGCGAAAAGTACAACACCTGTGAATCGAACCAAATCCCGAAGGCTTGGTGAACGCAGATCCGCATGCAACCTTTTCTTGAGCAGCGCCGCGGCTCCTCCGTAAATCGAAGCCGAAAGGATGCCAAGTAAAAGCAATACCGGGAAGCCAGCCTTGAGCGGATAGATCCAGAGACCACTTAGGAAAGGACGAATCAATAACAAAGGGGCAAAAGATAGGCCGTAGCCCAGGAGCAATGCCATGCTAAGCCCCTCGGGTAAGTATTTGAGACTTAGACCCGATGAGGCTCGCAAGCTTAAGGATATCTTATCCAAAACCAGATAGGTAAGCAGGTATAGGGATGCGATTGTAAAAAAGCGAAGCCAGACTTTCCTTCGATGCCCCCACCGGGATCCAGGCCGCTTTGATCCCAACACACTTGAATCCTGGAATGCGCCATCCGTTGGGAAGGCTGGTACCGTAGACGAAGCTCCTGGTATCATTGATTCCGAGGCCTCACTCCTCGCCGGCGCATTAGGCGATTTTCGCTCTATCGAAAAATCCGTTGTCTTCTCTCCCTCACTCACCGTCTACGTCCCCATCGAAACGAAATTAATGGTTAATATAATTAACTACATTTTCAAAGACACGTTTTTGCTGCACGCCCGGTGTCAACCAATAATTCCCCGGCTGTTCACCTTTGAATTTCGATGGGGACTCAAAGACCGGTCCGCTTAAAGTGGTGGAACGGATTTTGCTGTTTACGCCCATACCGAGCCCACCTAAGGGGGTTTCTATGTTAATTTCAATGCATGATTGAGAAAATACCCGTAGCGGCAGAACTCCCCCTTTGGCTCCAGCTCAACAAGGTTTCCAAAATGTATATGGACGCCTTGGCTGCGAGACTTGGCAACCTTGGAATCCGTCGCCATTATTTCCTGCTTGTGGCGATTGGGGAAGGAAAAGGTAAACTGACCCAACAGGAATTGGCGGATTTGCTAGAAACCGACAAGGTAAACATGGTGGGAATCCTGGATTCTTTAACCAAAAGCGGATTCGTGCGAAGGACATCCAGTCGCGTCGATCGCCGCAAGCATCTCATTGTCTTGACACCAAAAGCGAATGTGGCCCTGCCAAAAATCAAAAAAGTAATCGCCGAGTTGAATCAGAGGGCTCTTTCAGGACTTCCCCAAAACCTTGCCGGACATTTCCCGAATGCCTTGGCTCTTATGAAATCGGAATTGGAAAAAGAAATCAGCGAGATTAAAGCCGCGGAGACAAAGCCGGATTCAACCAAATCGAAAAAAAGCGTCCTCAAAAAGAAACGTCATCAATAATTCTTCATCTCAATATCTTCCTGCAAGAAACGGTTCATTAACCTTTTGGCAAGGAATGGTGTTTCCTCGCACACTGTAGCAGCTTAATCGGGGTCGAGAATCCCACGCTCTT
>DAINDC010000657.1:0-1524 GCA_036732085.1 Fibrobacterota bacterium
GTCACAGCCAAGGAGAACTACGAACTGGAACAGCTCGAGAATGCCGGCATCCGCAATGTCCTGGCCTTGCGCGGCGATCCTCCCAAGGGAGACAAGTTCTTCAAGCCCCATCCGGACGGGTTCGCGCATGCCACCGACCTGATCAAGTTTATCCGCGGGCAATTTCAATTGCAGATCGGCTGCGCCTTCTATCCAGAAAAACATATGGAAGCGCCCACTTTGGAATCCGACATGGACATGCTGAAACTGAAGCAGGACCTGGGAGCCCAGTTCACCATCAGCCAATTGTTTTTCGACAACGAGACCTTCTATCGTTTCCGCGACAAGGCTGCGGCCCTGGGGATCCTGATTCCTCTTGTCGCCGGCATCATGCCCGTCCTCGAGCTCAACCAACTGACTCGCTTCAAGGAGCTTTCCGGTTGCGCGATTCCGGAAAGGCTCGTGGCCAAATTGAATCAGGGCCGACCCGAAGATGCGGTGAATCGCGGCGTGGATTATGCCACGGAGCAATGCGATGACCTGCTCCGGAACGGCATCGCCGGCATCCATCTCTATTCCCTGAATCGCTCGCACTCCTCCGCGCGCATCACCGAGAACCTTCGCAAGCTCGGCCACTTCCCCCTTCCCGCCACCAACGGCGCGGCCGCTTTCAAACCCTGACCGCTTAAGCGCGGCCCGGTCCCGATGTTCTCGGACAAATTCGGCCGACATCCCGGGGGACTGAATCCCCAATGGGAAACCAGGCAGGCCCTGGAAGCCGCCGGACAGGCCGTCCTGGATCTGACCAACTCCAATCCGACTTCTGCGGGACTCGCCTATCCTCCGGAAATTCCGGAGCTGTTGAATCGGCAATCCGTGCTTTCCTACGCGCCTGACCCGCGCGGGGATGCGGATGCGCGCCAAGCCATCTCTGCATACTACGCATCCAAAGGCCGCGACTTACGGCCCGAAGATCTGCTGCTAACCGCCAGCACTTCCGAGGCCTATGCCTTCCTCTTCAAATTGCTCTGCAACCCCGGAGACGAGATCCTGATTCCCTCGCCCACCTATCCTCTCTTCGATACCCTCGCCGAGCTGGAGAATGTGGAACTTGTACGTTACCCCTTGAAACCGGGATGGCGGGCCGATTTCGACTTCCTGCGCAGCCTGATTTCCACCCGTTCCAAGGCGCTGATCCTGGTCAACCCGAATAATCCGACCGGACATATTTGCGATGCGGAGGAAATCCGCACCTATCTGGAAATCGCCGCGGAATACGATCTTGCTTTGATCGTGGACGAGGTGTTCTGCGATTATGTCCTTTCCGATCGGCCCTTCCTGCCCATGGTTTCCACAGGTCCCCTGGTCTTCACCTTGAATGGGTTTTCCAAAGCGCTGGGCCTGCCCCAGATGAAGTTGGGATGGATCCATAGCGGCGGCGAGCCAACCAGAGTCGCGGAAGCGATGGAGCATCTGGAGTGGATTGCCGATGCCTTCCTATCGGTGAATATCCCGGTGCAGAAAGCGGCGCGGGACCTTTTGGCC
>DAINDC010000658.1:0-1495 GCA_036732085.1 Fibrobacterota bacterium
GGCGGCTACAATTGCTGGCGGCGCAATACGAGTCCAGCCGCGAGTGCCGGAGGAAATTTTGAAAAAACACGCCTCGTGGTATGGACCGATGTAGCGGATCAATATTACAGTGCCCGTCTCGTCACGGGTGGCACAATGGTCACTACCTTTAGAAAAACCGACACAGAAGAATCTTTCCAAGGACTCCGATTTTATCCGGACATTTTCGATTTGGTCCCCCATTCCGCACCACCGCCAAATCCGCCAATCGGAGTACTGGGTTCCAATGTGGTTACCAGCCTTAAAATTAAATCCAATGGAAGCTCCTCCACCGGTAATCAGGTCCAACAAATAAACTTCACCTATCCAACTTCTTCACCTGAAGGCGTGGCTGCGACGCTCCTCAAGAACTACCAATCCGGAGTTCCGAATTTCAAATATGTGAAAAAGGAATTCGCTGAGGGGGCGCAGGTAACCGGCTTCAGCCGGGATGAATTGGCTGCACCCGTTTCGTCCAGTGATAAGCCCCTGATTGGGACCTCATCCCGTTCCTGGATGCTTCCCGACAAAACCAATTTCAAAAAACCAGGCGGAGGCACGGACAGTTCTTTCCTGGTCTCGGCGAACGTGCCGGAAAGGGAGATCGGACAAGAAAAGAGCAAGTCCTTCGTAGTCCAAAAGGTCCAGGATTCGAGTCGCGCCTATTTCTACAGCGCCCACCGCGGATCCGCAGGATATACGGCCGATTACGATACTCTGAATGGGCAGCCCAAGGTCACCGTTTCCAAAGTTGCGGGTAAATTCAATGTGACGCTTAATATTTTTCAGCAGGATTTGGTTCCCAATTTCCCTTGGCCTTCGTTCCAAATGCTAAGGCAATCCGCGGTCTTTCAATTCGCGGCCGATCCTTGTTCCAGGGTCACGGATGCGCTCCATCCCAATCCCTGTTCAAATGTCAAACTGGAATGGTTCACGGATGATCGGAAGAAAAACATCATTTCTTCCACTATCATGACGTACGATGCCACCGCCCGGGTGAACGCCGTCTATCAATGGCGGGCTGATGCTTTGGGAACGGTATTTCCTCCCTTGAACGGCGATCCGAATGCGACGGAGGCCGGATGGAAATGGGTGAAGGTCAGTTCCGTTGTAAAAAGGCAGGACCACGCTGTGGCCCGTTGTCAAAGCGATTTGGTCACGGAATCCGAGCAAATGGGTGTGTCTACGACCAACTTCTATGGTGGCGCCGATTGTAACCCGATTGGGACCGTGGGCAATTCCGCCCTTTTCACCTCGGCTCTATTGACTGGCGAGGAGGATATCAAAACCGAGAATTGTTCCGGAGGCATCCCCTGCATGGGTGCCTTTGGCCGTTGGACCGCCTCAGGTTCCGTCGTGCAAAACCAAGTCGTCCACACCGGCAATAAGGCCATCAAGGTCACGGCACCCTATGGCCCTATCATCAACCTCAAGCTCCGGGAATCCGCGGGGTTCATGGATCGCAAGAAGGGTTACA
>DAINDC010000659.1:0-1339 GCA_036732085.1 Fibrobacterota bacterium
GCGCAAGAACGTGACCGCCAAGTGCTACGGCGGCGATATCAGCCGCAAGCGCAAGCTGCTCGAGAAGCAGAAGGAAGGCAAGAAGCGCATGAAGGCCGTGGGCAACGTGGAGATTCCGCAGGAAGCGTTCCTGGCGGTTCTGTCCATGGACAAGACCTAGTCAGGCTCGGTTTCCTCGATTCAATAATACTGCCGGATATACCCGTAGGCCTTATCGAACAAATCCTGGTCAGTATGCAACTTGTATTTGAGCAAGGTCCGACGTAGTTCCTTTTGTACCAATCGTTCCCCTTGCGTGGAAGCCTGCCATTGCGGGAACCGGACTGTCTTTACGATATCGTCTATATCCCCTACGATGCGCTCCACCATCACATGGGTTCCGCCGCTCTTCGCCTCCTTGAACAACTCGGTTAGGGCTTCCTTGGCCCGGTCCCGCTCCTCGGCGGGGTCCACCTGTTTCTCGGCCTCCACCACCTCTTTTGCCAGCTCCAGGATCTGCTTCAGGAAATCGATGCTGTTGATCAGCCCCTGTTCATGCCTGTCCTTGATGCGCTCCAGCCGCTCGCCCAGCAAGGTGAACTTGGGGTTCCCGAGATGCTTCCGCAGACGCGCGACCAATTTGATTTCCATCTCCCTGGCTTTCCTAGCCGGATCTTTGTCCGCAAGCACCGCTTCCAAAACCTCCGCATCCAGTACCAAGGTCTCAACGTCATCACGAATGGTTTCCAAATGGACATTCCGATTGATGAGCTCCACGGTCTTGGCTCCCAGGGCATGCCAGAGCAGTTTGCCGTTTCCACTGGGCGGCTTCACGCTTTCATATACTTGGGTCAGCCAACGATAGTCGGCCTCATAAGCGCTCAGCAGGGGATCCGGAGATAAAGCCTCCCAGATGTTTCCCAGCACGGAATACTCACCGGCGAACTTGTCCCGCACTTCATTGTTCGGCAGGCATTGCTGGGCGGCCATCAGGCCTTCATATCCCCCCACCGTACGATCGACGTCGTGGAAGAAGGCCAGACATTTCTGCACTTGGACCGGCAAAGCTTTGCGCAATTCCTCGATATTGGATACCACTTGCTGCACGGCCTTCTCATCGAAATCCAATGCCCGGGCCACGTCATCGAAAATACCGATATAATCCACGATCAAGCCGTGGGTCTTTTCCTGGCCGAAGGTCCGATTGGTCCGACAGATGGCCTGGAGCAGGTTGTGGTCCTTCATGGGTTTGTCCAGGTACATCACCTGGAGTATGGGCGCATCGAATCCCGTGAGTAGCTTGGATGTTACTATGACGAACTTCAGTGGATCGACCGGATCCCGAAATCGATCCAAAAGC
>DAINDC010000660.1:0-1301 GCA_036732085.1 Fibrobacterota bacterium
CCGCAAGGTCAACAAGGAAGGGTCGGCGGAGGAGATGATCAGCAACCTGGCTGACTTCGTGGAGAAGGCGGGCGAGGCCATCGGCCACCGCCTGGAGGCCAACCCCAAGGAGGCCGTGAAGCTCAGTTCCATGCTGCACCAGATGGAGGCGGAGGTCAACCAACAACTGTCCCTGAAAGGCCTGCCGGAGGAGATGCGCCTCATGGGACAGCAGAAGCTCCGTCATCGCATGCTGCGGTCCATCACCGATCTGAAGGGCAAGGCCGCCATGGCCCAGCTTGGAGATGCGAATACCACCGAGACGGAAAAGGTCCAATTCCTCCTGGAGATGTTCGCGGACGAGAAGGAGATGGACGATGTGATGGGCCAGATGCGCGAGACCCTGGATCAGGATTCCCTGGCCCGGGACGTGGGCAACCAATTGATGCAGAAAGCCCGCCAGGAGATGACGGCGCGGCGCGAGAAGCTCATGTCCAAGGAGCTGCCGGCGGGCGTCTATGCGAAGGCCGTGCTAGATTTCTTCATCAAGTCCGAGATCAGCCGCGCGCTCCGCTACGAGCAGCCCTTCAGCGCCATCCTGGTCTCCTTCCAGGGCCTCCCGGAGGACAAGGCGAGCCACGAGAAGCATGCCGATTCGCTGCGCGGCCTGCAGAATGTCCTCATCGGCGACCTCCGCAAATCCATGCGCGATTCCGATTTCGTGGGATACCTTTCCTACAACCGTTTCCTGGTGGTCCTGCCCATGACCAAGGTGGACGCCCTCCCATCCATACTCAAGAAGTTCCACGAGAACCTGAACCGCCATGTGGCCCTGCCCAATGGCGCCCGTCTCCAGATCCGGCCGCGTTGCGGCATCGCCGGTTTCGACAAGCAGCTCGCCAATACCTTTCCGAAGCTCTATGCCGAACTTGTCAAGAGCTGGCAGGGCGCCGGGAACGTCGGATAAAGTATCCGGAAACGCCGGATAGAGTATATTAGGGGCAATCAAAACCATGGATAACCCCTCCATCCTCATCGTCGACGACGAGAAGATCACGGCCTTCTACCTGAAGGACATCCTCACCGCAGCCAATTACGACGTCCATATGGCGCAGAACGGCGAAGAGGCGCTGGAACAGCTCAGCCGCCGCAAGTTCAACCTCATCATCACCGATCTGGTCATGCCCGGCATCGACGGCTTCGCCCTGGTGCGCCGCGTCAAGCAGATCCAACCGGACCTTCCCGTCTTCATCCTCACCGCCCACGGGTCCTACGACGTGGCCCGCAAGGCCCAGACCATCGGCGCGGACGACTACCTGCTC
>DAINDC010000661.1:0-696 GCA_036732085.1 Fibrobacterota bacterium
TTTCGGCGGGGCAGGAACTTCGCGCCGTGCTCACCGAATCCATCAGTTCCGATTACCCTTCCGTTGCGAAGGCGACCATGACCTCACCCTCGGAGCTATCGGGAGCAACCTTGCTCATCTCCTATAGCCTGGGGGAGGAAAGGGTCACGGCTCAAGTGGTGAAACTGGTATTACCCGGGAAGGAAGGCGAGCGCGCGCGCGAAATCGCCCTTTCCGCCGTGGTCAAGAGTGGACTGCCGGGCCTCGCCGGGGACGTGAGCCACCATTGGATCCCGCAGATCACCGCTGGCCTGGCCAACGCGGGGTTAACTGCCGGGGCTTTGGCCTATGCAGCTCAGAACCAGAACAAGGATTTGGGCACGGCTGTATTGGTGGCTCCTATGATCGAACAAAGCGTGCAAGGCGTCCTCAAACCTATCAACTATCTCGGTCGGGATCGTCCCGTAACCGTCACCGTGCCGGCGGGGACGGAATTCACCTTGCTGGTCACGGAAGGATTCGAGGTGGACCTGTGAAGTGGCTCCTTTGCATCCTACTCCTCCTCGCTCCGATGTCAAAAGTAAACGCCGAGGCCTCTCCATGCGAAGACATGGCCCGGCGGACGGAGCAGACCTTCAAGAAAATGGATGAAGCCTTGAAACTCAAGGCGGGAATGCTCCTTGGGGAAATGGAAATGGCCAAGGACGCCCTGCAAGG
>DAINDC010000661.1:706-1253 GCA_036732085.1 Fibrobacterota bacterium
TCCATCCGGTATGTCCCTTCCAACGCCTTATTTCGCTGGGCCATCGGGGTTCTTATCCTGTTGGCCCTGGGCATCAACATGGTGGCCTTATTCCTATGAATCCTATGAAAAAGGCCGCTCTCCTTTTCCTTTGCGTATTGGGTGCCTTCCTTGAGGCGAAGGGAGGTCAGGGGATGGAATTCACTCTTTCCAAACCCTACGCCAAGACCACGGAACCAGGGCGGTTCATTCTGGCCCTGTCCTGGTTCAATGGGCGTCTATCGCCCTTTCCGGGATTTGATGAGTACGGGGTAACTGCCATGTTGCCTTGGGGAAATGAACCAGCTACCCAAGATGGCCTGGAACGGACTACGGATTTCGTGGGGCTGTACGCCGGGCATTTGTTCTTGCCCTTCCAGGGAAGGGTTCGTCCAGGTTTCGATCTGGGCTGGGTATGGGAAGGCGTGCAAAAACCTGCTTCTGCCCATCCTTCCAGACAATTCGCTTTGTACTACGCCATGAAGGTCCAGGTTTCGTGTCTGACCTTTGTTCTATCGAGCAATGGGAT
>DAINDC010000662.1:0-1014 GCA_036732085.1 Fibrobacterota bacterium
GCACAAGCACGGTTCTGTGAGAGGTGGTCCCGGAGACGGGGCCGCCTACTCGACCAGCCGAGATCCGGCGGGTTGAACCGAATTGTTATACGGCGTTTTTTCAGTTGATTTTTTGACTGTCAAGATAAAGAGTATCGGGACAGAAGTCTTGGCCACCAATCCAAGAGATTGATCCGTTCTCAACCTTTACCATATTAAATACTTCTTTGTTTTTTAATTCTTTGAATATTCCTTTATCCAAATATGGTTTCACGTCGAATACCTTTCGCTCCTTATTTTCAAAAATAATTTCAAGAGTGTAGTCTCGATTTGGCTTTACTTCTAATACTCTTGGGTTCATTTATTTCCCTATTTTAACGGATCAATTTTGAAAATTGATTCGCCCTTTGAAGCAAGTTCCCAGTCTGCCATTAATTCGTCTCTATGGATTTCTATCCAGGCTTGAACTAGCCTTGCTTTGGTTTGCCTGAGGTTTCCCTCCAAAACTTCGCCGGTAAGGATATTGAAAACGGTTTCTTCGTCTTGATATTTCGCATGAATATGAGGCATTTTGTGTTGCTTGTTATCAAAGAAATACATGTAGACCAAGATGCCGTAAAACATGGAAATCACTGGCATTCGAAATTCTCTCTGGTGAGATTATAATCTATTTTTTCAGCCAACTTTTGTCCCGCATAAGATCCCCAATATCTTTTGAATTTTCGCCCCTCTTTTCTAGTAAGTGGCGCAAGTGGGTCATTCCGAAGCCCGAGGCTACGGCGGCGGGAAATGAGGCGCGGGAAAATGCTGAACAAAATGAGTTACCTGCCGATCCTGCTCCCGAAAAAGCGGAAAATAAACCCAAGGCAGGCTTCAGCAAATACATCCCCTGGCATGGGCGACAGGGTCGCGCTTTTGTGGCGGACCTTTGGCGAGGAGGTGGTGTGCCCGGATTGCGGAGGTAAGCTGAAGCTGATTGCGCTGGTGAAAAAGGAGGAAACGATACAGGCGCTTCTCAAGGCGATGCATTTGCAA